>DATGGI010000097.1:0-31286 GCA_035308545.1 Usitatibacter sp. | reverse complement strand
GGGCACCGAGATGGTGATGCCCGGCGACAACATCAAGATGACGGTCACGCTGATCGCGCCCATCGCGATGGAGGAGAAGCTTCGCTTCGCCATCCGCGAAGGCGGCCGCACGGTGGGCGCCGGCGTCGTTTCCAAGATCCTGGAGTAGCCATGGCTCAAGCAATCGCAAAACAGAAGATCCGCATCCGCCTCAAGGCGTTCGACTACAAATTGATCGACCAGTCGGCCCTGGAGATCGTCGAGACCGCGAAGCGCACCGGCGCCGTCGTGAAGGGCCCGGTGCCCATGCCGACGCGCATCGAGCGCTTCGACATCCTGCGCTCGCCGCACAAGAACAAGACCTCGCGCGACCAGTTCGAGATCCGCACGCACCTGCGCCTCATGGACATCATCGAGCCCACCGACAAGACCGTGGACGCGCTGATGAAGCTGGACCTCCCGGCGGGCGTGGACGTCGAGATCAAGCTGTAGGCCGTCTCCGCCCAGGGGCTGTAAGTCCTTGGGCGTGCTATAATGTTGGGCTCTGCGTTGGGGTCATTCGGTAGGCCTCGACACACAAGGTGAAGGGCCGGCCAATCGCTGCCGGCACGCTGTCGATGGAGGGCGACTGCCCGACGTCCCCGGCGATCAAACGAAAGGGTTGAACGATGAGTCTCGGTCTCGTCGGCCGCAAGGTCGGCATGATGCGCATCTTCAAGGACGACGGAACGTCGGTCCCTGTCACGGTGCTCGATTGCTCGGGCAATCGCGTCGCGCAAATCAAATCCAAGGACACCGACGGCTATGTGGCCGTCCAGGTCGCGTTCGGCAAGCGCCGCGCCACGCGCGTGAGCAAGGCCCAGGCGGGCCACTTCGCCAAGGCCGGCGTCGAAGCCGCATCCGAGCTGCGTGAATTCCGCGTCGATGCCGGCGCCGTCGGCGAGCTCAAGGTCGGCTCCGAGCTCAAGGTCGACATGTTCCAGCCGGGCATGAAGGTGGACGTGTCGGGCACCACGCTCGGCAAGGGCTACGCGGGCGTGATCAAGCGCTACCACTTCTCGTCCAACCGCGCCTCGCACGGCAACTCGCTTTCGCACAACAGCCCCGGCTCCATCGGCATGGCGCAGGACCCGGGCCGCGTCTTTCCCGGCAAGCGCATGTCCGGCCACCTCGGCAACGTGAACCGCACGGTCCAGCTCCTCGAGGTCGCGCGCGTGGACGCCGAGCGCTCGCTCATCATGGTGAAGGGCTCGGTGCCCGGCGCCAAGAACGGCTCTGTCGTGGTTCGCCCCAGCGTGAAGGCGAAGACCAGCAAGCCCGCCGCGAAGGGAGCCAAGTGATGGAACTCAAGGTCATCAACGAGAAGGGCGAGTCGCAGAAGTCCGTCGACGCGTCGGAGGCCCTCTTCGGTCGCGAGTACAACGAGGCGCTCGTCCACCAGGTCGTCGTCGCGTACAACGCCAACGGCCGCCAGGGATCACGCGCGCAGAAGACGCGCAGCGAAGTCCGCCACTCCACGCGCAAGCCCTGGCGCCAGAAGGGCACCGGCCGCGCGCGCGCGGGCATGACGTCCTCGCCCCTGTGGCGCGGCGGCGGACGCATCTTCCCGAACAAGCCCGACGAGAATTTCTCGCAGAAGGTGAACCGCAAGATGTATCGCGCGGGCATGGCGTCGATCCTGTCGCAGCTCGTGCGCGAGGAGCGCCTCGCGGTGATCGAGTCGCTCACGATCGACGCGCCCAAGACGAAGGCGCTCGCCGGCAAGCTCCGCACCCTCGGCATGAGCGACGTCCTCATCCTCACGGACAAGCTCGACGACAACCTCTACCTTTCCTCGCGCAACCTGCCCAACGTGATGGTGCTCGAGGCGCGGCACGCCGACCCGGTGAGCCTCATGCGCTTCGAGAAGGTCCTGGTGACCAGGGCGGCGGTGAAGCACCTCGAGGAGGCCCTGGCATGAACCAAGAACGCCTCATGAAGATCATCGTCGCCCCGGTGATTTCGGAAAAAGCCACGCTCGTGGGCGAAACGCGCAAGCAGATCGTGTTCGAGGTGATCCCCGACGCGACCAAGGCCGAGATCAAGGCCGCGGTCGAGCTGCTCTTCAAGGACCAGAAGGTCCAGGTCGGCGCCGTGAACACGGTCAACGTGAAGGGCAAGGAAAAGCGCCATGGCCGCTTCATCGGCCGCCGCAAGCTCGTCAAGAAGGCGTACGTGAGCCTGGTGGGCGACGGCGACATCAACTTCGTGGAAGGAGTGGCCTAAACCATGGCGCTCATCAAGACGAAACCCACCTCGGCCGGACGCCGGTCGATGGTGAAAGTGGTCAATGCCGACCTGCACAAGGGCGCGCCGTACGCGCCGCTCGTGGAGTCCTCGCCGAAGCGGGCGGGCCGCAACCACATGGGCAACATCACGACGCGGCACCAGGGTGGCGGCCACAAGCACCACTATCGCGTGATCGACTTCCGCCGCAACGACAAGGACGGGATCCCCGCGAAGGTCGAGCGCCTCGAGTACGACCCGAACCGCAGCGCGAACATCGCGCTCATCGTCTATGCCGACGGCGAGCGCCGCTACATGATCGCGCCCAAGGGCCTCACCGTCGGCCAGAAGATCGAGGCCGGCTCGGAAGCGCCGATCAAGTCGGGCAACGCGCTGCCGCTTCGCAACATTCCCGTGGGCACCACGGTGCACTGCGTCGAAATGCTCCCCGGCAAGGGCGCGCAGATCGCGCGCGCCGCGGGCGCGGGCGTGCAGCTGCTCGCGCGTGAAGGCGAGTACGCGCAGCTTCGCATGCGCTCGGGCGAGATCCGCCGCGTGCACGTGAACTGCCGCGCCACGATCGGCGAAGTCGGCAACGAGGAACACAACCTGCGCCAGATCGGCAAGGCCGGCGCGAACCGCTGGCGTGGCATCCGCCCGACGGTGCGCGGCGAGACGATGAACCCGGTCGACCACCCGCTCGGCGGCCGCACGCGCGGCAACCGTCATCCGGTGTCGCCGTGGGGACAGCCCGCCAAGGGCAAGAAGACCCGCTCCAACAAGCGCACGCAGACGATGATCGTGCGCAGCCGCCACAAGAAGGCCTGAGGACTAGACGATGGCACGCTCAATCAAGAAGGGCCCGTTTGTCGACGGGCATCTCATGCAGAAAGTGGAAGCCGCCTCCGCCGCGAAGGACAAGCGGCCGATCAAGACCTGGTCGCGCCGCTCGACGATCCTTCCGGATTTCGTCGGGCTCACGATCGCGGTCCACAACGGCAAGCAGCACATTCCCGTCTACGTGACCGAGAACATGGTCGGCCACAAGCTGGGCGAGTTCGCGCTCACGCGCACCTTCAAGGGCCACTCGGCCGACAAGAAGGTCGTGGCGGGCGGCACGCCTGCTCCCGCCGCCTCGGCGCCGGCTCCCGCAGCCGCGGCGCCGAAGAAGTAAGGAGACAGCGAGATGAACGTCGAAGCGAAACTGTACGGCGTGAGGCTCTCGGCCCAGAAGGGCCGCCTCGTCGCCGACCTCGTGCGCGGCCAGCCGATCGGCAATGCGCTCAACATCCTCTCCTTCACGCCGAAGAAGGGCGCCAGGATCATCAAGAAGGTCCTCGAGAGCGCGATCGCCAACGCCGAGCACAACAACGGCGCGGACATCGACGAGCTCAAGGTGACGCGCATCTACGTCGAGAAGGGCCCGGTGCTCAAGCGCTTCCACGCGCGCGCCAAGGGCCGCGGCAACCGCATCGTGAAGCCGACCTGCCACGTGTTCCTCACCGTCGGCGACGGGAAAAAGGACTAGTCATGGGACAGAAGATCAACCCGACCGGCTTCCGCCTCTCGGTGAATCGAAACTGGGGCTCGAAGTGGTACGCGAACTCCAAGAACTTCCCGGGGATGCTCGCCGAGGACATCAAGGTCCGCGAGTACCTCAAGAAGAAGCTCTCGCACGCCGCCGTGGGCAAGGTCGTCATCGAGCGTCCGGCGAAGAACGCGCGCATCACGATCTACTCGGCGCGTCCGGGCGTGGTGATCGGCAAGAAGGGCGAGGACATCGAGGGCCTTCGCAACGCGCTGCAGCGCCTCATGGGCGTGCCGGTGCACGTGAACATCGAGGAGATCCGCAAGCCCGAATTGGATGCGCAGCTCATCGCCGATTCGATCACCGGGCAGCTGGAGAAACGCGTGATGTTCCGCCGCGCCATGAAGCGCGCCATGCAGAACGCCATGCGCCTGGGGGCCCAGGGCATCAAGATCACAAGCGCGGGCCGCCTGAACGGCGCCGAGATCGCGCGCACCGAATGGTATCGCGAGGGTCGCGTGCCGCTGCATACGCTGCGCGCCGAGATCGAGTACGGATTTTCCGAGGCGAAGACCACCTACGGCACGATCGGCGTGCAGGTCCTCGTCTTCAAGGGCGAGACGCTGGGCAAGGGCGAGCAGCCGGCGGCGCCGCCGCCCGAGGTGGAGCGCAAGCCCGCCGCGCGCAAACCGGGAGTGAGAAATGCTGCAGCCAGCTAGAAGGAAATACCGCAAGGAGCAGAAGGGCCGCAACAAGGGCGTCGCCACGCGCGGCGCCAAGGTGTCCTTCGGCGAATACGGTTTGAAGGCGATCGGCCGGGGCCGCCTCACGGCGCGCCAGATCGAGGCCGCGCGGCGCGCGATGACGCGCCACATCAAGCGTGGCGGCCGCGTGTGGATCCGCATTTTCCCGGACAAGCCGATCTCGAAGAAGCCGGCCGAAGTCCGCATGGGCAACGGCAAGGGCTCGCCCGAGTACTTCGTGGCCGAGATCGTGCCCGGCAAGGTGCTCTACGAGATGGACGGGGTCGACGAGGCCACGGCGCGCGAGGCGTTCACGCTCGCCGCCGCGAAGCTGCCCATCCGCACGACGTTCGTGCAGCGCGCGCTGGGCTAAGGAGATAGAGACATGAGCAAGAACGACGAGCTGCGCTCCAAGAGCGCCGAAGAGCTGCAGAAGGAACTGATCGAGCTGCGCCGCGCGCAATTCGGCCTGCGCATGCAGGTGGCCACCCAGAGCCTCAGCAAGAACAGCGAGATCGCGCGCGTGCGGAAGGAAATCGCGCGCGTGCACACGTTCATGACCCAGAAATCCAAAGGAGGCGCCAAGTGATCGAAGCGACCAAGGCGCAGCCTGCCAAGAACCAGCGCCAGCTCACCGGCACCGTGGTGAGCGACAAGATGGACAAGACCGTCACCGTCCTGGTCGAGCGCCAGGTGATGCACCCGACGATCGGCAAGGTCGTGAGCCGCACGAAGAAATACCATGCGCACAACGAAGGCAACGACGCGAAGATGGGCGACAAGGTCGTGATCGAGGAGTGCCGACCGATTTCCAAGACCAAGGCCTGGAAAGTGGCCCGCGTCGCGGAGCGCGCCCGCCCGGAGTAAGTCCCCGCGCCTGTTGAGGTTCTGGCGCGGAAAGTGCTATAATCGACGTCTTTTTTACAGTTCCCGGCCCGGGCTTCGTGGCCGGGGATCCAGTTGAAGGCCCGGAAGGCTCATTTCCGGGGACGGCCCGGCCGCCAGCAGAAGCCAGCAGCACCGAAACGCACGGGCCCAAACGCGGTTGCAGTCAGACCCTCCCGCCCGCATCTGGGTGGGGACCCAAGACCAGGCAGCCGCCGCAGACCCATCGGGGATGCGGCGGAGGCGGAAGACGGATCCAAGACTGGCCGGAGGCCTCATGCTCCGGGTCAAGTTGGAGATAGAACAATGATTCAGATGCAATCGATTCTCGACGTCGCCGACAACACCGGCGCGCGCTCGGTGATGTGTATCAAGGTGCTGGGCGGCTCGAAGCGCCGCTATGCCGGCATCGGCGACATCATCAAGGTCAGCATCAAGAGTGCTGCTCCGCGCGGCCGCGTGAAGAAAGGCGAGGTCTACAGCGCAGTCGTGGTCCGTACGGCCCACGGCGTGCGCCGCCCCGACGGCTCGGTGATCAAGTTCGACGCCAATGCCGCGGTGTTGCTGAACCCCAAGCTCGAGCCGATCGGCACGCGCATCTTCGGGCCGGTCACGCGGGAGCTCCGCACCGAGCGCTTCATGAAGATCGTGTCGCTCGCGCCGGAAGTTTTGTAGGAGCCCAACATGCAGAAGATTCGCAAGGGCGACACTGTCGTCGTCACCACCGGCAGCGAGAAGGGCAAGCGCGGCACGGTGCTGCGCGTGTTCGAAAGCGGCAAGGTCCTCATCGAAGGCGTGAACCGCGCCAAGAAGCACCAACGCCCCAATCCCGTGAAGGGACAGACGGGCGGGATCATCGACAAGGAAATGCCGCTCGCCATCTCGAACGTGATGCTGGTCAATCCGGCCACGGGCAAGGGCGACCGGGTGGGATTCAAGTTCCTCGAGGCGCAGGGCACCAACCCGGCGCGCAAGGTTCGCTTCTTCAAGTCCAACGGCGAAGTCGTGGACGTTTGAGTCGGGAATAGACATGGCCAAAGAAGACAAGGACGCGAAAGCGAAGGGCGGCAAGGACGCGAAGCCGGCGGGCAAACCCGCCGCGCTGGACGCGAAGCCCGCGCCGAAGGAAGCGAAGAAGCCGAAGGACGCGAAGCCCGCGAAGCCGGCGGAGAAGGAAGCCGCCCCGACCCAGCCGCCGCGCCTCCAGGTCCAGTATCGCGAGACCATCGTGCCGGCGCTGATGAAGCAGTTCGGCTACAAGACGCGCATGCAGGTGCCGCGCGTGACCAAGATCACGCTGAACATGGGCGTGGGCGAGGCCGTCGCCGACAAGAAGGTCCTCGACAACGCCGCGGGCGACCTGCAGAAGATCGCGGGCCAGAAGCCCGTGATCACGAAGTCGAAGAAGTCCATCGCGGCCTTCAAGATCCGCACGGGCTATCCGGTGGGCGTGATGGTCACGTTGCGCAACCGCCGCATGTACGAATTCCTCGACCGCCTGGTCACGATCGCGCTGCCGCGCGTGCGCGACTTCCGCGGCGTTTCCGGCCGCGCGTTCGACCAGCGCGGCAACTACAACATGGGCGTCAAGGAACAGATCATTTTTCCCGAGATCGAGTACGACAAGGTCGACACGCTCCGGGGCTTGAACATCTCCATCACAACCACCGCGAAGACCGACGAGGAAGCGAAGGCTCTCCTCGCAGCGTTCCGGTTTCCGTTCAGGACTGAGAGGGCTTAATGGCCAAGCTTGCAGTCATCAACCGCGAGGCGAAGCGTCGCGCTACCGTGAAGAAGTTCGCGGAGAAGCGCAAGCAGTTGCTCGCCATCATCCAGGACCCGAAGGCCACCGACGAGGCCCGCGACGAGGCCCGCGCCAAGTTCCAGGCGCTGCCCCGCAACGCCTCGCCCGTGCGCCTGCGCAACCGCTGCGCGATGACCGGCCGCCCCCGCGGCACGTTCCGCAAGTTCGGCCTGGGCCGCAACAAGATCCGCGAGATCGCCATGCGTGGCGAGATTCCCGGGATGATCAAGGCGAGCTGGTAGGAGCGCGAATATGAGCATGAGTGATCCCATCGCCGACATGCTGACGCGCATCCGCAATGCGCAGGCCACCGAGAAGGTGACAGTCAGCGTCCCGGCTTCGAAAGTGAAGCGCGCCATCGCGCAGGTCCTGAAGGACGAGGGCTACATCGAGGATTTCGCGCTGCGCGAATCCGACGGCAAGGCCGTGATCGAGATCGGCCTCAAGTACTACGCCGACAAGCCCGTGATCGAGAAGATCGAGCGCGTCTCGCGCCCGGGGCTTCGCATCTACAAGGGCCGGGAGAACATCCCGCAGGTCATGAACGGGCTGGGTGTGGCCATCGTGTCGACCTCCCGCGGCGTGATGACGGACCGTGCTGCGCGCGCCATGGGCGTGGGCGGCGAAGTCCTGTGCATCGTGGTCTAAAGGAACGCGCCATGTCCCGAATCGCAAAGTATCCGATCGCAGTGCCCGAGAAGGTCGAAGTGACCGTGGGCGCCGGCGACGTCACCGTGAAAGGCCCGCTCGGAACGCTGAAGCAGGCGATCGCCACGGGCGTCGTCGTGAAGCGCGAAGGCGACAAGGTCACGTTCGCCGCTTCGGACGAGAGCCAGGCGGCCAACGCGCTGTCCGGCACGATGCGCAACCTCGTCGCCAACATGGTCCTCGGCGTGAAGACCGGCTTCGAGAAGCGCCTCACGCTCGTGGGCGTGGGCTATCGCGCCCAGGCCCAGGGCAACAAGGTGAACCTCTCCCTCGGCTTCTCGCACCCGATCGTGCACTCGCTGCCGGACGGCGTGAAGGCCGAGACGCCGACGCAGACCGAGATCGTTATCAAGGGGGTCGACAAGCAGAAGGTCGGCCAGACTGCCGCGGAGATCCGTGCGTACAAACCGCCCGAGCCGTACAAGGGCAAAGGTGTCCGCTACTCGAACGAGACCGTCTCCCTCAAAGAGACGAAGAAGAAGTAAGGGCTGGGCTGACACATGGACAAGAAGACTTCGAGAATCCGCCGCGCCGCGAAGACCCGCGTGCGCATCGCGCGTCATGCCGCAGTGCGCCTCGCGGTGCACCGCACCAACCTGCACATCTATGCGCAGGTGATCGACGCCTCGGGCGGCAAGGTGCTCGCCTCGGCCTCGACGCTCGAGAAGGAAGTGCGCGCGAGCCATCCGAACGGCGCCAAGAAGGAAGCCGCCGCGGAAGTGGGCAAGCGCATCGCCGCCAAGGCGAAGGCCGCGGGCATCACCCAGGTGGCCTTCGACCGCGCCGGCTTCAGCTACCACGGGCGCGTGAAGGCGCTCGCCGAGGCGGCCCGCGAAGGCGGCCTCCAGTTCTAAAGGACACAGACAGACATGCCGAGACCTGACCAGAAGGGCTCCCACCAGGGCGACGAGCGTAGCGACGGCCTGCGGGAGAAGATGATCTCCGTGAACCGCGTCACCAAGGTGGTGAAGGGCGGACGGATCCTGGGCTTCGCGGCGCTCACGGTGGTGGGCGACGGCGACGGCTCGATCGGCATGGGCAAGGGCAAGGCCCGCGAGGTCCCGGTCGCCGTTCAGAAGGCGATGGAGCAGGCGCGCCGCAACATGGTGAAGATCTCGCTGAAGAGCGGCACGATCCACCATGAAGTGCTCGGCCGCCACGGGGCCACGAGGGTGATGATGAAGCCCGCGCAGGAAGGCAACGGCATCAAGGCGGGCGGCGCCATGCGCGCGGTCTTCGAGGTGATGGGCGTGACAAACATCTCGGCCAAGTGCCACGGCTCCACGAATCCGTACAACGTCGTGCGCGCGACACTCGACGGTCTCACGCAGCAGCGCCGGCCTTCCGAGATCGCGGCCAAGCGCGGCAAGAAGGTCGAAGAGATCGCCGGCTGAGGACAACGACGATGACTGCGAAAGCGAAGCCGGCGCAATCCGGCAAGAAGATCAGGGTGACGCTCGTGAAGGGCATCACCGCCACCAAGCACAAGCACCGCGAGTCGGTGAAGGGCCTGGGACTGAAGCACCGCAGCCACACGGTGGAAGTCGAAGACACGCCGTCGATCCGCGGAATGATCAACCGGGTGAGCTACCTGGTGAAGGTCGAGGAATAAGACGATGGAACTGAACACGATCAAGCCTGCCGACGGTGCGAACAAGGCGCGCAAGCGCGTCGCGCGCGGCGGCGGCTCGGGCCTGGGCAAGACCGCGGGCCGTGGCCACAAGGGACAGAAATCCCGCGCCGGCGGATTCCACAAGGTGGGGTTCGAGGGCGGGCAGATGCCGCTGCAGCGGCGCCTGCCGAAGCGCGGCTTCCTCGCGGTGACGATCACCAAGGCGGCTGAAGTGCGCTCGGGCGATCTCGCGAAAGTCGGAAGCGACGCGATCGACCTGGAGGGCCTGAAGAAGGCCGGCCTCGTCTCGGGCGGCGCGGTGCGCGCCAAGATCATCCTCGCCGGCAAGGTCGAGAAGGCCTTCAAGGTGTCGGGCATCGGCGCGAGCAAGGGCGCGAAGGAAGCGATCGAGAGGGCGGGCGGCAGCGTGACGCTCCCGGCGCCGGCTCCCGAGCCCGAGAAGAAACTGAAGCCCAAGGCCAAGCAGGCCGCGGCTTAAACGGAGAGAAGCGACTTGTCGTCCAACCCCCTCGCGACACTCGGGAAGCTCACCGACCTCAAGCGCCGGCTGATGTTCCTGGTGGCCGCGCTCGTGGTCTACCGCATCGGGGCGCACATCCCGGTGCCGGGCATCGACCCGAACGAGCTCGCGAAGCTGTTCAAGCAGAGCGGCGGCGGGATCCTGGACATGTTCAACATGTTCTCGGGAGGGGCGCTGTCGCGCTTCACGATCTTCGCGCTGGGGATCATGCCGTACATCTCGGCGTCGATCATCATGCAGCTGATGACCGTGGTCTCCCCGCAGCTCGAGGCGCTCAAGAAAGAGGGCGAGTCGGGCCGGCGCAAGATCACGCAGTACACGCGCTACGGCACGGTGGCGCTCGCGGCGTTCCAGGCGATGGGCATCTCGATCGCGCTGGAGTCGCAGCCCGGCCTCGTGATCGATCCGGGCCTCGCGTTCCGCTTCACGACCGTGATCACGCTCATGACGGGCACGATGTTCCTCATGTGGCTGGGCGAGCAGATCACCGAGCGCGGCATCGGCAACGGCATCTCGATGATCATCTTCGGCGGCATCGTCGCCGGCCTGCCCCACGCGCTGGGCGGCACCCTTGAATTGGTGCGAACCGGCTCCATGTCTGCCTTCGTCGCCATCGCCGTCTTCGCCGTGATCCTGCTGGTCACCGGCGTTGTGGTGTTCGTCGAGAAGGGCCAGCGCCGCATCCTGGTGAATTACGCCAAGCGCCAGGTGGGCAACCGCCTGTACGGCGGCCAGAGCTCGTTCCTGCCGCTGAAGCTCAACATGTCGGGAGTGATCCCGCCGATCTTCGCGTCGTCGATCATCCTGTTCCCGGCGACGCTCGCCTCGTGGTTCGGGTCGAACGAGCATATGTACTGGCTGAAGGACGTCGCGGGCGCGCTTTCGCCCGGGCAGGCGCTCTATGTCGTGCTGTATGGCGCGGCGATCGTCTTCTTCTGCTTCTTCTATACGGCGCTGGTGTTCAACTCGAAGGAGACGGCGGACAACCTGAAGAAGAGCGGCGCCTTCGTGCCGGGCATCCGCCCGGGCGACCAGACCGCGCGCTACATCGACCGCATCATCACCCGCCTCACGCTGGTCGGCGCGGTCTACGTGACGCTGGTGTGCCTGCTGCCGCAGTTCCTGGTTTCGAACTACAACGTGCCCTTCTATTTCGGCGGCACGTCGCTGCTGATCACTGTCGTGGTCACGATGGACTTCATGGCACAGCTCCAGGCGTACCTGATGTCGCACCAGTACGAGAGCCTGCTCAAGAAGGCGAACTTCAAGGGCGGCTCCGGGTTCCCGGTGCGATAGATGGCGAAAGAAGAAACGATCCAGATGCAGGGGGAGATCGTCGAGACGCTCCCCAACGCGATGTTCAGGGTGAAGCTCGAGAACGGGCACGTGGTGCTCGGACATATTTCAGGGAAGATGCGCATGCACTACATCCGCATCCTGCCCGGCGACAAGGTGACCGTGGAGCTCACGCCCTACGATCTGACCAAGGCGCGGATCACGTTCCGCGCGAAGTAAGGAGAACGGCAATGCGAGTGCAAGCATCGGTCAAGAAAATCTGCCGCAAATGCAAGATCGTGCGGCGCAAGCGCGTCGTGCGCGTGATCTGCACGGATCCGCGTCACAAGCAGCGTCAAGGCTAACGAGGAAAAGACATGGCCCGTATCGCAGGGATCAACATCCCCAACCACCAGCACGCCGCCATCGCGCTCACCGCGATCTACGGCATCGGCCGCTCGCGCGCGCGCGACATCTGCGACGCCGCGGGCGTGAAGTCCTCGGCGAAGATCAAGGACCTCACCGACGCGGAGATGGACAAGCTGCGCGAGCACGTGGGCAAGTTCACCGTCGAGGGCGACCTGCGCCGCGAGACGTCGATGAACATCAAGCGCCTCATGGACCTCGGCTGCTACCGCGGCGTGCGCCACAAGAAGGGCCTGCCCGTGCGCGGCCAGCGCACCCGCACCAACGCGCGTACCCGCAAGGGGCCGCGCAAAGCCGTCCGCCTCAGCAAAGCCGCGGCAGCTTAACGAATACAGCGAAGGACTAAAGAATGGCCAAGGCACCCACCGCAGCGCGCGTCCGCAAGAAGGCGAAGAAGGTCGTCTCCGAGGGCATCGCGCACGTGCACGCTTCGTTCAACAACACGATCATCACGATCACCGACCGCCAGGGCAACGCGCTCTCGTGGGCGACGTCGGGCGCCGCGGGCTTCAAGGGCTCGCGCAAGTCGACGCCCTTCGCGGCGCAGGTCGCGGCGGAGTCCGCCGGGCGCGCTGCGCAGGAGCATGGCGTGAAGAACCTGGAAGTGCGCATCAAGGGCCCGGGCCCGGGACGCGAGTCGGCCGTGCGCGCGCTGAATGCGCTCGGGCTGAAGATCGTCTCGATCGCCGACGTGACGCCCGTCCCCCACAACGGTTGCCGGCCGCCCAAACGCCGCCGCATGTAACGAATACACCAGGAAGACACCATGGCACGCTATACCGGACCCAAGTGCAAGCTCTCGAGAAGGGAAGGCACCGACCTTTTCCTGAAGAGCGCGCGCCGCTCGCTCGACACCAAGTGCAAGCTCGACTCGCGCCCCGGCCAGCACGGCGCCAAGTCGACCCGCATCTCGGAGTACGGCACGCAGCTGAGAGAAAAACAGAAAATTCGCCGCATGTACGGCGTGCTCGAGCGCCAGTTCCGCACGTACTTCGACAAGGCGATCCAGAAGCGCGGCGCCACCGGCGAGAACCTCCTGCAGATGCTGGAAAGCCGCCTGGACAACGTCGTCTATCGCATGGGGTTCGCTTCCACGCGCGCCGAGGCCCGCCAGCTCGTCTCGCACAAGGCAATCGAGGTGAATGGCAAGCCCGTGAACATCCCCTCGTACCTGTGCCGCGCTACGGACACGGTATCGGTGCGCGAGAAGTCCCGCGCGCAGCTGCGCATCAAGGCATCGCTCGATCTCGCCGCGCAGAACGGCTTTCCGAGCTGGGTGGAAGTCGATCCCACCAAGTTCCAGGGAGTGTTCAAGAGCCTCCCGGATCGCGCCGAGTTCGCCAACGACGTGAACGAACAGCTGGTGGTCGAACTCTACTCGAAGTAATCCGGATCTCGCAGCACAGGATTCGAAGTCATCTGAAGCAAACGGGCGGGGGCATTGCCCCCGCGCAACCGGCCGAGGTATCCGCGAATGCAAAGCAACGCCACGACGTTCCTTAAACCCCGCATCATCGACGTCCAGAACCTGTCGCCCACCCACGCGAAGGTGGTGATGGAGCCCTTCGAGCGCGGCTACGGCCACACGCTCGGAAACGCCCTGCGCCGCATCCTGCTCTCCTCGATGCCCGGCTACGCCGCCACCGAGGTGAAGATCGCGGGCGTCCTGCACGAGTACTCCACGATCGAAGGCGTGCAGGAAGACGTCGTCGACGTGATCCTCAACCTCAAGGGCGTGGTGATGAAGCTGCACAACCGCTCCGAGGCGACGCTCAAGCTGAAGAAGGCCGCGGCGGGCCCGGTGACGGCTGCCGACATCGAGCAGACCCACGACGTCGAGATCATCAATCCCGACCACGTGATCGCCCACCTCACGCAGGGCGGCAAGATCGACATGACGATCAAGATCGAGAAGGGCCGCGGCTACGTTCCGGCCACCTCGCGCCGCGCGGACGACTCGCGCTCGATCGGTTCGATCCTGCTGGACGCCTCGTTCTCGCCGGTCCGCCGCGTGAGCTACCAGGTTGAAAGCGCGCGCGTCGAGCAGCGCACCGACCTCGATCGCCTCGTGATCGACATCGAGACCAACGGCGTGATCGAGCCCGAAGAGGCCGTGCGCTATTCGGCTTCGGTGCTCGTCGACCAGCTGTCGGTGTTCGCGTCGCTGCAGTCCACGTCGGAAGAGCGCGTCGAGAGCGCCCAGCCGCAGGTCGATCCGATCCTCCTGCAGCCGGTGGACGACCTCGAGCTCACGGTGCGTTCGGCCAACTGCCTCAAGGCCGAGAACATCTACTACATCGGCGACCTCATCCAGCGCACGGAGAACGAGCTGCTGAAGACGCCGAACCTGGGACGCAAGTCGCTCAACGAGATCAAGGAAGTGCTGGCGTCGAAGGGCCTCACGCTGGGAATGAAACTGGAGAACTGGCCGGTTGCCGGACTCACGAAGTAAGCCCGTTGTCATCCCGGCGAAGGCCGGGACCCCATGATCGGGCCCCGGCCTTCGCCGGGGTGACAGCGAATACAAACCACAATACCAATAAGGCCGAATAGGCCAAGAGAGTCGAAAGGAAAAGATCATGCGTCACCGTCACGGCCTCAGGAAGTTGAATCGAACCAGCAGCCATCGCCTCGCGATGCTGCGCAACATGACAGTCTCGCTGCTCAAGCACGAGGCCATCAAGACGACGCTCCCGAAGGCGAAGGAGCTGCGCCGCGTGGCCGAGCCCATCATCACGCTCGGCAAGAACCCGACGCTCGCCAACAAGCGCCTCGCTTTCGACCGCCTGCGCGACCGCGAGATCGTCGTGAAGCTCTTCGACGAGCTGGGACCGCGCTACAAGGCCCGCAACGGCGGGTACCTGCGCATCCTCAAGTACGGGTTCCGCCAGGGGGACAACGCGCCCATGGCGCTCGTGGAACTCGTGGACCGGCCCGCTCCCGTCGAGGACGCTCGCGACACGGGCGACTCGAGTGTCAGGAGCTAGCCAGACCGCACCCGCAGAAAAGCCGGCCCAGCGCCGGCTTTCTTGCTTCTGGCGGCGCCCCTGAACCTGCGCCGCGTCGCGCCCGCCGCCGGGCTCGCCCTCGTGGCGGTCCTCATGTTCGCCTTCGCCTGGCAGGACAAGCTCGCGTCCTTCGGCGACGACAGCGTGAGCTACCTCGTGCTCGCGAACTACTTCGCGGGGTCTTCGGGCAATGCATTCGCCGCGCAATGGGCGCCCTACCATAGCCACTTCCCGCCGCTCTTTCCGGCGCTGTTGTGGCTCACGGGAGGCGCGTCGGACTATCGCGTCGCGTACACGCTCGTCGCGGCGCTCGCGGTGCTCGCCCTGCCGTTGATCCATCGCTATTCCTCGCTCGAGCTCGGCAGTCCGCGCGCCGGCCTCGCCGCGACGGCGATCTTCGTGCTCCTCCCGACCGCCTGGATCACCCTGAAGGGCGTGATGAGCGAATCGCTGTACCTCTGCGTGACCATGGCGTGCGTGCTGCACTACGAGACGCGCCTCGCGCAGCGCGAGCCTTCGGGCGGCGATCGCCTGGTGTTCGGCGTGCTCCTTGCCCTCGCATGCCTCTCGCGGGCCCTGGGCGTCGCGCTCGTGATCGCGTATGTCGCGCACGTCGCGGTGCGCGTCGCGCTTCGCCGCGAGCGCGCGCACGCGCGATTGCTCCTTCCGCTCCTGCCCGTGGCGGCCGCGCTGTCGCTCTGGTATGGGTTGCGGCCCACGCTGGGATCGGACGCCTACCAGCGCACCGCGAGCCAGATCCTGTCGTCGTGGCGGGACGAGCCGGTGCGCATGCTGCTGGCCGGCGTGGACCACCTCTCCTCGGCGTGGATCGCCACGTTCGCGGCGCAGGACGACGTTCCCGCCGTGCTGGCGGGTGTCGCGCTGGCGCTCGGTGCGATCGCGCTCGCCGGGGTCTGCCTTCGCGTGCTGCGCAACCGCCTCGACGGCTGGTTCCTGCTGGTGTCGCTCGCGATCGTCTTTCCGTGGGTGTTCTCGGCGGAGAACACGCGCCGCCTCATCTATCCGCTCGTGCCGCTGCTCATCGTCGCGGGCGCCGGCTTCGTGCGCTGGTCGCTCGATCGCGCGCGCCTGCCGATCAAGTCGCGGCCCTATCTACTCGCGATTGCCTTCGCCGCCCCGGTTCTGGCGAGCTTCCCCGCCGTCGTGCTGCTCGCGCAGAAGGCGCTCGATCGCGGGGCTGTGATCCCGGGCTATGCCTATTCGTATCGCGAAGTCGCCGAGTACTACACCACGGTCAACCTGGAGACTGCGCGCGAGCGCGCGAAGCTCGCGGTGGTGACGCTCGAAGGCCTCGCCGCCATCGACCGCGTCACGCCGGCATCGGCGCGCGTGATGTGGATGCGACCCGAATACATCGCGTTGCTGGGGCGGAGGCAGGCCGTGCCGTTCCTTTATCGCTGGAACCCTGCGGAGCTCGCGCGCGAGGTGAAGCAAAGCCGCACCACGCACATCGTGCAAAGTTGGCTCGCCAAGACCGACGTCGATGTCGCCCAGGGCAATCCTCACCTCGAGATCGCGGACTACACGCAACCGGCCTTCAGCATCGGCGACATCTTCATGCTGATGGCGGTGGATCCGGCGGCGCTCGATGCATACCTCGCGCGCAAGGGCGTCCCGGGATGATCGCGCCGGCATTGCGCCGCCACGCGGGACTCCTCGCGCTGCTTGCAGTCGCGGCGCCGCTCACTGTCGCTTTTTGCTGGCACGGCGTGATCTCCTCGCTGGGCGACGACAGCATGAGCTACATCGTCGTCGCGCGCTGGCTGGTTCCCTTCGCCCACGACGATCTTTCGGCGCCGTGGGTCGGTTACTACAGCCATTTCCCGCCACTGTTCCCGCTGCTTCTGGGCGTCACCGGGGGCGCGTGGAATTTCTTCTCGGCCCACATGGTCGTGGCCGCCTGCGCGGTCGCGGCGCTTGCGTCGATCTACGCGTACGGCCTGCGGCGCCTTGGCGGCGCGGGCTCCGCGCTCGGCCTCGTGGTCCTGTTCCTGGCGTTGCCGACGGCGTGGATCAGCATCGTCGGAATCCTGAGCGAGCCGCTCTACCTCGCGGTCTCGATGGCCGCGCTCGCTTTCCATGCGCGGGCGGATGTCGCCAGGGACACTCGGGCATCCGTCATCTTCGCCGTGCTCGTCGCGGCGACCCTGCTCACGCGAGTCGCCGGTGTCGCGCTCGTCGCTGCCTGTGCGGTTCATGTCGCCGTGGGCTCGATGAAGGCGAGGCGATGGCCCTCGGGCCGCGAACTTCTGCCGCTCGCCGTCGCGGTCGCCGTCGAGCTGGCGTGGCTCGCGATCCGGCCCCACGTGGCGTCGAAGGGATATGGCCTGGACGTGTGGACGTTCATGAATCGCTGGATCGACCACCCGTTGTTGCTTGCGGGCATCTCGGCGAATTTCCTGGCCGGCGGGTGGACATCGTCGATCGACGCGGACTCGGGCGTTCCCTTCGCGATCCAGGCGGCGCTGTGGGCCGTGGCGCTGCTGGGCCTCGCTGGGGCCGTGCGCGGCGCGATGCGCAATCGCCTCGATTCCTGGTACCTGCTCTTCGGGGTCGGCATCCTCTTCCTGTGGGTGTTCTCCGAGGACAACACCCGCCGCCTGCTGTATCCGCTCGTGCCGCTCATGCTCGTCCATGCGGCCGAGATGGCCGCCGATGCGGGCGAACGCCTGGGGGGCGCGCGGGGCAAGCGTTGGGCGCTGCTCGTGGGCGCGGCCTTCATCGTGTCGCTGAGCGCGCCCGCGACCTCGCTCGTGGCGCGGAAGGCGTTCGACCGGGAGCCGCTCGTCGAGGGACTCGAATACAGCCCCTCGTCGATGACCGATTACTACATCGTCGTGAACCTCAAGGCCGCGAAGGCGCTCGCGTGGCGTCACGCGGCCGTGCTCTCGGGATTGCAGCTCGTCGACAAGGTGACGCCGCGGGACGCCGTGGTCATGTGGCTTCGTCCCGAATATGTCGCTGTCCTCGGGCGCCGCCGCGGCGAGCCTTCGTACTCGTCGTGGGATCGCGCGACGCTCTCGCGGGAGATCCTGCGCAACGGCGTGACGCACGTGGTGAGCTCGCGCATGTTCAAGAGCGATCTCGCCGACCGCGGCGGCGACGCCTACGCCGCCCTCATGGTCGACCTGCCGGAATCCCTCCGCCACCCGGCGCTCATGATCCAGAACGCGGAAACCGGAAGCGTCGAGCTCGCCGTTCTCGAGGTGGACCGGGAAGCGTTGCAGCGCGAGGTCGGCCCGAAACGCTAGTCGTGGGTCGCGCCGAAGACGATGAAGCGCCGCGCGAGGTAGTTCCAGGAAAAGACGACGCCGGTGGCGACGAGCTTCGCCGCGAGCTTGGGAAGGCCCGCCATCTCGACGCCCGCGGCGAGGATCAGCTGGTTCAGCCCCAGGCCGATCGCGCTCACCACGAACACCAGCACGATCTCCCAACGCTTGCGGAAGCGCGAGCGGCTCACGAACACGATGCGCACGCTGAGGAAGTAGTTCACCAGCGTCGCGACCATGAAGCTCGCCGCGTTCACGCGAAGGTACGGCAGGTCGAGCACGCTCGTGCCGACGAGGAAGAGCCCGATGTCGACGCAGGCGGCCACGCCGCCGACGAAGAAGTAGCGCGCGACGCGCCTGAACTCAGCGGAAAAGGTTGTACTTGACGATGCAGTAGATGGCACGGAAGCCGTCCTTGTAGCCGATCTTCTTGCCCTCGTCGTACGTGCGTCCGTAGTACGAGATGCCTACCTCGAAGATGCGGCAGCGCGTCTTGGCCACCTTCGCGGTGATCTCCGGCTCGAAGCCGAAGCGGTTTTCCTCGATCGTGATCTTCTGGATGATCTCGCGGCGGAAGGCCTTGTAGCAGGTCTCCATGTCCGTGAGGTTCAGGTTCGTGAACATGTTCGAGAGCAGCGTGAGCACGCCGTTGCCCATGCGGTGCCAGAAATAGAGCACGCGGTGCGGTTCGGCGCCCATGAAGCGGGAGCCGAACACCACGTCGGCGCGGTCCTCGACGATGGGTGCGAGGATTCGCGGATATTGATTCGGGTCGTACTCGAGGTCCGCGTCCTGGATGATGACGATGTCCCCCGTGGCGTGCGCGATCCCCGTGCGCAGCGCCGCACCTTTTCCCTGGTTCTTCTCGTGCAGGACGAGGCGATCAACCTTGGTCGCGAGCTTTCCCTGGAGCAGGTCGCGCGTGCCGTCGCGGGAGCAGTCGTCCACCACGATGATTTCCTTGTCCGGCCACGGCGAGGCGCGGACGGCGTCCAGGATCTGCTCGATCGTGGCGAGCTCGTTGTAGCAGGGGATGACGATGGAGAGCTTCATGGCGCTATTGTCTCAGGAGTCGGGCCGGGTCGATTTTGACCAGGACGGATTCGGGAGCTCCCGCCCGGTCCGCGCGCTGCCACACGATGTCGCCGCGCTCGGTCAGGTCGAAAAGCGCGCCCATCGGATCGCCTTCGCGGTGCGCGGTGTCGCGAGGATGCACCGATGAGAGATAGACGTAGTCGGGGCGTTTGGCAGACAGTTGCGCCTCGAGGCTCGCCCGGTCCCTCGGGTGCACGAGGGCCACGCCCTCGCGTCCCGCGAGAAGCGCCACGTATCCCGGCAGGTACCACATGACGCGCGCGGAATCGGGCGTGGTGCGGCGAATGTGGTCGAAGTCGGCGAGCACGCCGATCTCGAGGAGCGCGTTGGCATTGGCGGCGGAGAGATCCGGGATCCGGTAGAACTCGGCGATGTCGTTGTAGTGGTAGCCCGCCGCGATTTCCGCGCCCGGCGCGGTTGCGCGTTGGGCCACGTAGGCCAGCAGGGCCGGAACGCAAATTGCCAGTGGAGCGAGCACGCCGATGACGCTCCAGCGCAGGGCATGCGCGGGCGCGAACCGCGACGCCGCGCGCATCCACAACCAGGCCGCATTCGCCAGGAGAAAGGGCATCGCGGGCAACGCGAGGCGATACATCTGGCCCGGGAAGGGCCACACCAGGAGGATCGCGATGAATGCGAGCACATAGATGGCGTCCGCTTCCAATCGCATCGCGCGCCACAGCGTCCCCGCCAGGCCGCCCACGCCGACGACGCACGCGAGCAGGAATCCTGGCTTCCAGGGCTCGCCCCAGTAGATGAGCGTCGCCGAGAGCCATGCATCGACGAGCGCGGAGACGTTCGTCGAGACGATGCCCAGTGCCCATTCGATGCCTTGCTCCGCGGCGCCGCGCGCGACGCCGGATCCGAAGGCGACATACGCGTCGTCGCCCCCGCGCGGTCGAACCACGTACCACAGCGCGACGATGCCGGCTGCCGCGGCGAGTGTCGTCGCGGAGCGGAGGAGCCGTTCGCGATCCCGCGTTCGGAACCACGTCGCCGCTTCCACGATCGCCACAGCCGTCACGAGCGCTACACCGATCGTGCGCGTGAGAACCACCGCGGCGAGAAGCACGCACAGCAGCACGTGACGCCATCGCGCCGGCGAGTCGCGGGCGGTCCGGTATTGCATCAACGCGACGAATACCAGCGCCATGTAGGGAAACTCGCTGAGGATCCCCTTCAGGTTGAGCCACGTGCCCGGCATCCATGCGAACACGAGCGCCACCGCGAATCCGAGCGCATCGGATTGCGTGATGCGTCGCGAATGGACTCCCAGGAGGAACACGGACGCCGCGAACGACAGGGCGACCCACGCATGCGCAATGCGCCAATCGTACGCACCGCCGCCCACGGCGAGCAGCAGCGGAAAGAGCGGGGGATACTTCTCCAGCGGAAACGCGGCCGCGATCGGCGCGGGCGTGGGATGCCCCGGCGAAAGTGCCTGCGCCATGACCAGGTAGCTCACGCTGTCGTCGAAGAGCGAAGCGAGCCCCGCTTGCCACGTGAACATGACGGCGATGACGCCCACGGCGATGGCGAGCAACGCGAGCGCCGCGCGCGCGGCGTTCATCGAACCAGGATGATGCGGTAGTCGTTCACGTTGGTGCGCGTGGGCCCGGTCACGACCAGGTCACCCAGCGCGGAGAAGAAGCCGTAGCCGTCGTTGTTCGCGAGCAACGCCTTGGCGGAGACGTTCTTCTTCGCCGCGCGCTCGAGCGCGTCCGGCGTGAGGATGGCGCCGGCGTTGTCCTCGGAGCCGTCGATGCCGTCGGTGTCGCACGCGAGCGCCCAGGTCTCGCTCAGTCCCTCGAGCGCGACGGCGAGCGAAAGGAGGAACTCGGTGCAGCGCCCGCCACGCCCATTGCCGCGCAGCGTCACGGTGGTCTCGCCCCCCGAGATGAGCGCGACGGGCGGCTTGAAGGGATGCGCGTGCCCGCGCACTTGCCGCGCGAGCGCCGCGTACACCTTCGCGACCTCGGACGATTCTCCGGTCACGCTGTCACCGAGCACCACGGGCGTGACGCCGCGATGCTGGACGAACGCCGCCGCCTTCATGAGGCTCGCGTGAGCCGTGGCGATCACGCGGTTCTCGGCGCGCGCGAGCGACGGGTCGCCGGGTTTCGGCGTCTCGGGCACGCGGCCCTGCGCGCCGCTTTCGAGATGGAGCGCGACCGAGTCGGGAGCCTTCACGCCGTATCGCGCGAGGATGTCGATCGCGTCTCGATAGGTGGTGGGATCCGCGACGCACGGGCCCGAGCCGATGTGCGTCGGATCGTCGCCTGTCACGTCGGAGATGATGAGCGAGAGCACGCGCGCCGTCGTCGCGGCGGCGAGCCTTCCACCCTGGATCGCCGAGAGGTGCTTGCGCACCGTGTTCATGTCCTGGATCGGCGCGCCGCAAGCGAGGAGCTCGCGCGTCACCGCCTTGAGGTCCGCCATCGTGACGCCACCCGCGGGAAGCGACAGCAGCGACGAGCCGCCGCCCGACACCAGCGCGAGCAGGAGGTCGTCTTCGCCGAGGGAGCGCGCAAGCGCGAGGATCTCGCGCGCCGCCGACTCGCCCTGCGCGTCGGGAACCGGATGCCCCGCTTCGACGACGCGGATGCGCTCGAGGGGAAGCCCGTGGCCATAGCGCGTGATGACGAGCCCTTCGAGGGGCATTGCAGCGGGCCAATGGCTCTCCACGGCGAGCGCCATCGATGCGGCGGCCTTTCCCGCGCCCACGACGACAGTTCGCCCGCGCGGCGGCGCCGGAAGGTGTTTCGCGACGATGGTGAGCGGGTCGGCCGCGGCGAGCGCCGCCTGGAAGCTTCCGGTGAGGATCTCCCGTACCGACATCGCGTGCCCTCAGCCCGCGGCCATGCGCCGCCGCGGCGGCGGCTCGAGGATCGCCTTGAGGAATTTCCCCGTGAAGCTCCCCGGCGCCTGGGCGACGTCTTCGGGCGTGCCCTGGGCGATGACGCTTCCGCCGCCGTCGCCGCCCTCGGGGCCCAGGTCGATCACCCAATCGGCCGTCTTGATGACGTCGAGGTTGTGCTCGATCACAACGACGGAGTTACCGTGGTCGCGCAGGCGATGCAGGACGGTGAGCAGCAGGTCGATGTCGTGGAAGTGCAATCCCGTGGTGGGCTCGTCGAGGATGAAGAGCGTGCGTCCCGTGTCGCGCTTGGAAAGCTCGAGCGAGAGCTTCACGCGCTGCGCTTCGCCGCCCGAGAGCGTGGTCGCGCTCTGGCCCAGCTTGATGTAGCCCAGGCCCACTTCGAGGAGTGTCGCGAGCTTCCTCTGGATCGCGGGCACCGCGCTGAAGAACTCGTGCGCCGCCTCCACCGTCATGTCGAGCACCTGGTCGATGGAGCGCCCCTTGTACAGGATCTCGAGGGTCTCGCGGTTGTAGCGCTTGCCGTGGCAGACGTCGCACGGCACGTAGATATCGGGGAGGAAATGCATCTCCACCTTGATCATGCCGTCGCCCTGGCACGCTTCGCAGCGCCCGCCCTTCACGTTGAACGAGAAGCGGCCCGGGCCGTAGCCGCGGGCGCGCGATTCGGGAACGCCCGCGAAGAGGTCGCGGATGGGCGTGAAGAGGCCCGTGTACGTCGCGGGATTCGATCGCGGCGTGCGGCCGATGGGACTCTGGTCGACGTTGATCACCTTGTCGAAGAAGTCGAGCCCTTCGATGGCGTCGTGCTCCGCAGGCTCCGCCGCGGAGCCGTACAGATGGTGGGCCACCGCGTTGTAGAGCGTGTCGTTGATGAGCGTGGACTTGCCGGAGCCCGATACGCCCGTGATCGCGACGAAGAGGCCCACGGGGATGTCGACCGTCACGTTCTTCAGGTTGTTGCCGCGCGCGCCCGCGATGCGCAGCTGCTTCTTCGCATCCCCCTTGCGCCTTCGAGTCGGCGTGGCGATGGCCTTGCGTCCCGAGAGGTATTGCCCCGTGAGGGACGTGGCGCTGCGCATCACCTGTTCGGGAGTTCCCTGCGCGACGATCTCGCCGCCGTGCACGCCCGCGCCCGGGCCCATGTCCACGACGTGGTCCGCGGCCGCGATCGCTTCCTCGTCGTGCTCGACCACGATCACCGAGTTGCCGAGATCGCGAAGGTGCTTGAGCGTCTCGATGAGCCGCGCGTTGTCGCGCTGGTGCAATCCGATCGACGGCTCGTCGAGGACGTACATCACGCCGGTGAGCCCCGATCCGATCTGGCTCGCGAGCCGGATGCGCTGCGCCTCGCCGCCCGAGAGGGTGTCGGCCGATCGCGTGAGCGAGAGGTAGTCCAGCCCCACGTTGTTCAGGAACTGCACGCGGTTGGCGATCTCGCGAACGATCTTCTCGGCGATCGCCTTCTTCGATCCGGGCAGCTCCAGCTTATCGAAGAAGGGCTGCGCGTCGCGAAGGGGCATCGCGGAAAGCTCGTGGATGTTGCGCTCGGCGACCCTCACGTGGCGGGCCTCGGTGCGAAGGCGGGTGCCGTGGCAGTCGGGGCACTCCCGCGTGTTGAGGTACTTCGCGAGCTCTTCCTTGACGGCGACCGAATCGGTCTCGCGATGCCGGCGCTCGAGGTTGGGCAGGATGCCCTCGAACACGTGCTCCTTCACCGCGCTGCGGCCCTTCTCGCCGGGATAACGGAACGCGATCTTCTCCTCGCCGGAGCCGTTCAGCACGACCTCGCGGGCGCGCTCGGGCAGCGACTCGAACGGCGCTTCCACGTCGAACCCGTAATGCTGCGCGAGCGAAACGAGCATCGAGAAGTAGAACTGGTTGCGCCGGTCCCAGCCGCGGATCGCCCCGCCGGCGAGCGACAGGTGCGGGAAAGCGACGACGCGCTTCGGATCGAAGAACGTGATCTCGCCCAGGCCGTCGCAGCGCGGGCATGCCCCCATGGGATTGTTGAAGGAGAAGAGGCGCGGCTCGAGCTCGGGAATGGAATAGCTGCAGATCGGGCACGCGAACTTCGCCGAGAAGAGGTGTTCCTTCCCGGTATCCGTCTCCACCGCGATCGCGCGCCCGTCGGCGTGTCGAAGCGCGGTCTCGAACGATTCGGCGAGGCGCTGGCGCTGGCCTCCCGGTTTATCCCCGTCGGGAGGTTCCACCTTCAGGCGATCGACCACGATCTCGATCGTGTGCTTCCTGTTCTTGTCGAGCTTGGGCAGGTGGTCGATCTCGTGCACCTCGCCGTCGATCCGGAGCCGCACGAACCCCTGGGCGCGGAGCTCGTCGATGAGCTCGAGCTGCTCGCCCTTCCGGCCCACCACGAGCGGCGCGAGGATCATCACGCGCTTGCCTTCCTCGAGCGCGAGGACGTGGTCCACCATCTGCGCCACGCTTTGCGCCTGCAGCGGGATGTTGTGCTCGGGACAGTACGGATCGCCCACTCGCGCGAAGAGCAGGCGCAGGTAGTCGTGGATCTCGGTGATGGTTCCCACCGTGGAGCGCGGGTTGTGGGAGGTTGCCTTCTGCTCGATGGCGATCGCGGGCGACAGGCCCTCGATCAGGTCCACGTCGGGCTTCTCCATGAGCTGGAGGAACTGCCGGGCGTAGGCGGAGAGCGATTCCACGTAGCGGCGCTGGCCTTCGGCGTAGAGCGTGTCGAAGGCGAGCGACGACTTTCCCGATCCCGAAAGCCCGGTGATGACGACGAGGCGGTTGCGCGGAATGTCGACGCTTACATTCCTGAGATTGTGCGTGCGCGCGCCGCGGATTCGGATCGTTTCCATGGGGCAATCTGCTAATATACAGGAGCAAATTTCCCCGCTCCACTCCCGTATTTCGGTGAATTCCCCAGCCCGCATGACAGCCGCAGAGGTGAAGTCGAGCCTCGCGCTCGCCTCCATCTTCGGGTTGCGGCTTTTCGGCATGTTCGTGATCCTGCCGGTCTTCGCGCTTTGGGCCACCGGGCGCCCCGGATGGACGCTGGAGCTCGCCGGAATCGCCATGGGCGCCTACGGGCTCACCCAGGGGCTCCTCCAGATTCCCTACGGGTGGCTTTCGGACCGCGTGGGCCGCAAGCCCATGCTCTACGTGGGCCTCGCCATCTTCGCCACGGGCAGCTTCATCTGCGCCGTGGGCGACGATCCCTGGGTGATGATCGCGGGCCGCATCGTCCAGGGCATGGGCGCCGTCTCCGGCGTGGCGATCGCTGCGGTGGCCGATCTCACGCGCGACTCGCAGCGCACCAAGGCGATGGCGATCGTGGGCTCGACGATCGGCGTGGTATTCGCGGTCTCCTTCGTGGTCGCGCCATTCCTCGAGCGCCGCATCGGCGTGACGGGAATCTTCGCGCTCACCGGCACCCTCGTGCTCTGCGCGATCGGCGTGGTGCGCTGGCTCGTGCCCGATGCTCCCCGGTCGCCGCGCGCATCGTCCGCGTCCGCGTTCTCGCGAGTCTTCCGCGATGCGGAGCTGTTGCGCCTGTACGCCGGCATCTTCGCGCTGCATGCCGTGCTGATGGCCCTGTTCGTGGTGGTTCCCGTGGCGCTGGTCCAGGCGGGCCTTCCAGCCGCGGAGCACTCGTGGGTCTACCTCGGCGCGGTGGCGGTGGGATTCGTGTTGATGGTTCCTTTCGTCACCGGTCGCGCATCGGGCATCGAGCGGCCGGTCTTCCTCGTCTCGATCGGCCTCATCCTCGTGGCGCTTGCCCTGCTCGTGGCCGAGCTCGCAAGCCTCGGCTGCATCGTGCTCGCGCTCGTCATCTTCTTCACGGGCTTCAACGTTCTTGAAGCGAAGCTCCCGTCGCTCGTATCGCGGGCCGCTCCCCGTGAATCCACCGGCGCCGCCACCGGAGTCTATTCAAGCGTACAGTTCCTCGGCACGTTCTTCGGCGCGGCGGCCGGGGGCTCCATCGCGCAGCACGGCGGATTCATCCCGGTGCTGGTAACCTGCCTTGCGGTGACCGCGGCGTGGCTCGCGGTGGCCTGGAACATGGACGAATTCTTGCCGGCGGCGTCGCCGGCCTCGCGCACTTAGGAAAGGAAAGCAACATGGCATCGGTCAACAAGGTCATCATCGTCGGCAACCTGGGTCGCGATCCGGAAACCCGCTACATGCCCGAAGGAGGCGCCATCACCAACATCTCGGTGGCCACCACGGACAAGTGGAAGGACAAGAACGGCGAGATGCAGGAAAAGACGGAGTGGCATCGCGTGGCCTTCTTCGGGAAGCTGGCGGAGATCGCCGGTGAATACCTGAAGAAGGGCAGCCAGGTCTACGTGGAGGGCCGCCTGCAGACCCGCGAGTGGGAAAAGGACGGGGTCAAGCGCTACACGACCGAGATCATCGCCAACCAGATGCAGATGCTCGGCTCGCGCCAGGGCATGGGCGGCGGCGATCGCGGAGATTCCGAGGGCGGCGGTGGGGCGTCCCGCTCCGCCTCGAAGCCCGCGCCCGCGAAGGCCGGCGGCGGCAAGTTCGACGACATGGAAGACGACATCCCGTTCTAGCCGGGTTATTGAAACTTCACGCCCCGGCCTCATTTTCCGAACATCATGAAACGAATCGTGCTCTACCTCCTCACCAACCTCGCGGTGATGTTGGTGCTTTCGATCGTGCTCTCGCTGCTCGGCGCGGACCGTTTCCTCGCGCAGAACGGCCTGAACATCGGGCAGCTGCTGGTGTTCTCCCTCGTGGTGGGATTCACGGGGTCGATCTTCTCGCTGCTCATCTCCAAGCCCATGGCGAAATGGAGCACCGGAGCGCATGTGATCGAGACTCCGCAAACGCCCGACGAGCTCTGGCTCGTCAACACGGTGAAACGCCTCGCGGAAAAGGCGGGAGTCGGAATGCCGGAGGTCGCGGTCTACCAGGGCGATCCCAACGCGTTCGCCACCGGCGCGTTCCGCGACTCGTCGCTCGTGGCCGTCTCGACGGGCCTGCTCGACAGCATGAGCCGGGACGAAGTCGAAGCCGTGCTCGGCCACGAGATCGGCCACGTCGCCAACGGCGACATGGTGACGCTCACATTGATCCAGGGCGTCGTGAACACGTTCGTGGTGTTCCTCTCCCGCGTCGTGGGCTATGTCGTCGACAAGGCGGTGTTCAAGACGGAGCGCGGCGTCGGCATGGGCTACTACATCACCGTGTTCGTTTGCCAGTTGGTCTTCGGAATCCTCGCCTCGATCATCGTCGCGTGGTTCTCGCGGCAGCGCGAGTTCCGTGCCGACGCGGCATCCGCGGGCCTCCTGGGATCGCCGCGCGCCATGATCTCCGCGCTTCGCCGCCTCGGTGGCGTCGAGGCGGGCAGGTTGCCCCAGGCGCTCAACGCGTTCGGCATCGCGGGAGACGGCTCGTTCATGGCGCTCTTCGCGAGCCATCCCCCGATCGAGCAACGCATCGCCGCCCTCGAGGGCCATCGCCCAGGCTAAGGACGAGGGCCGGGCGCGATTCGATCGCGGACCTGGGAGTGCGGTGTGCCCTCGCATTCCCGCTATGACGGCGCCGGCAACCGTGCGCGCCAGAAATCGAATCCGAATATCTCGACCGTCGCGGCTGGCACGCCGGTTTGCGATGGCTTGACCGTCACGCGGATAGCAGCGGCCCTCCAAGGTCCGCGATCGAATCGCGCCCGGCCTCGTCTTCGAGCCTTGCTGGCGCACCGTCGCAGCGGATAGGCACGGCGTCCTCCAAGGTCTCGACTCGATACGCCCGCCTCGATCGCTACTCACGAAGATCGAGCAGCGCCGACATTCGCGATGTTGGGACTTGCGGAGAAGCGCGACGAGGGAGACGGCCGGGACTTCGGGGTCGTGGACGAAGGCGAGCCTGTCCGCGGTGACGGTGCAGCCACAGCAAGAGGGCGTGCCAGCCCAATTCGTATCCAGAGGGCGAATTGAATTCTGGCACGCACCCTTGCCGGCGCCGGTATCGCGGGAATGGCGAGCACACTGCGGCGATTGAGAGCCGCAGCGAGTCCCCGATCCCGAAGTCCCGGCCGTCTCCCTCGTCGCGATAACGTAAAATCGTTTCAATGCCGCTCGCGCTGGTCGTATTCGTAACGATCCTCACGCACACCGCGTACAACGGCACTCGCCTCACGATCTCGCTGGAAGCGCTGTCCCTGGGCGCCACGCCGCTCACCGTAGGCATCCTCGTCTCGTTGATGGCTGCCCTGCCGATGGCGCTGGGCGTGTTCTCCGGGCGGCTCGTCGATCGCGTTGGCGTGCGCAAGCCGATGATCGCCTCGGTCTCGGTGATGATCGCGGGCATCGCGCTCGCCGCGCTCGTTCCCGGCATCGCGGTGCTGCCGATCGTCGCGGTCACGGTAGGCTCCGCGTTCGCGCTCTTCCAGATCTGCGTGCAGCACCGGGTGGGCGACATGAGCGGGCCGGCGGAGCGGCGCGACAATTTCAGCCTGCTCGCGCTCGGCTTCGCCGTCTCCAACTTCCTCGGGCCGACGATCTCCGGGATCGCCATCGACCACCTGGGCCACCGGGTCGCCTTCTGCATCCTCGCGGCGTTCGCCTGCGCATCGCTCGCGATCATCTTCTCGCGGCGCGAGAGCCTTCCGCACACGCCGGATCATTCGCGAAGCACCGAGCCCCGCAGCGCGACGGAGTTGCTGCGCGACCGCGAGCTGCGACGCGTCTTCGTCGTCTCGGGACTGCTCGCGAGCGCGTGGGACCTCTACACGTTCGTGATGCCGATCTACGGGACCTCCATCGGCCTTTCGGCGACGACGATCGGGCTCATCCTCGGCAGCTTCGCCGCCGCGACGTTCGTCGTGCGCCTCCTGCTTCCGTGGATCCAGCGCCGCGTGCACGAGTGGCCGTTGATCACGGCGACGTTCGTGATCGCGTGCATTTCGTACGCGACGTTCCCGATCGTGCGCACTGTACCGTTGCTCGCGGGACTTTCGTTCGTGCTGGGGTTCGGGCTCGGGGCGACGCAACCGTCGCTGATGGCGCTCGTGTACGCGACCGCGCCGGCGGGACGCGCGGCGGAAGCCGTGGGGCTTCGCACGGTCGCGCTCAATACGAGCACGACCGTTTTTCCGATCTTCTTCGGCGCCCTGGGATCGGTCGTCGGGGTCGCTCCCGTGTTCATCGCGATGTCGGTGATCATGGCGGGTGGGGGATTCCTGTCCCGGCGTCGATAGGTGCGCCAAGTGCTTGTGTTAAAATGCGATTTTCATACTGCATCGCACAATGCCGATCTACGAGTACCGCTGCTCGAACTGCGGCCACCAGCAGGAATTCCTGCAGAAGGTGAGCGACGCGCCGCTCACCGTGTGTCCCCAGTGCGGCAAGGCCACGTTCTCGAAGATGCTGAGCGCCGCCGGTTTCCAACTGAAAGGCAGCGGCTGGTACGCCACTGATTTTCGCAACAGCGGTTCGAAGCCCGCGGCGAAGCCTTCCGACAAGCCGAATGCGGAAAAGTCTTCGACCGAATCGAAGGCTGCCTCGGAGACGAAACCCGCTTCCGACACGAAGCCCACTCCCACCACGGACAAGGCGGGCTGAGCGATGATGTCGACGCTCAGGCGATATTTCATCGCCGGACTGCTGGTGTGGATCCCGCTCGGCATCACGCTGTGGGTGCTCAACCTGCTCGTGGCGCTGATGGACGAATCGCTGCGCCTGCTGCCCGAGAACCTGCGCACCGACGCGCTCTTCGGATTCCACGTTCCCGGCATGGGCATCTTCCTCACGGGGATCATCGTGCTCGGCACGGGCGCGCTCGCGGCGAGCTTCTTCGGCCGCACGCTCCTCGCGCTCGGCGACTGGATCATGTCGCACATCCCGATCGTGCGGTCGATCTACGGCGGCGTGAAGCAGATCAGCGACACGCTCTTTTCCCCCGAGGGGAAAGCCTTCCGGCACGCGGTGCTCGTCCGCTATCCGCACCCCGGCACGTGGACCGTCGCGCTCATGACGGGTTCGCCGCAGCACGAGGTGGCCCAGGTCCTGGGTGGGGACCACATCTCCGTCTTCGTCCCCACGACGCCGAACATCACCGCGGGATTCTTCCTCGTCGTGCCGCGCGCCGACACGATCGCGCTCGACATGTCCGTGGACGATGCGCTCAAGTACATCATCTCGATGGGCGTGGCCGAACCCGCGCCCCGCAACGGCCGGCCCGAGAGGCACCCCTCCGGGACCGACCCCAATCCGTGGCCGTCGCTGAAAAAGTAAGCGACGGCTCCGGAAGCAAAGCACAGAGACCCTGAAACCCGCTGATCACTGGGCCCCGGCGCCTGCCGGGGTGATGCGCATGAGAACCGAATACTGCGGCAATACCGACACCCGTTTCCTCGGCAAGACAGTCACGCTCTATGGCTGGGCCCACCGGCGGCGCGATCACGGGGGCGTGATCTTCATCGACCTTCGCGACCGCGAGGGGCTCGTGCAGGTCGTCTGCGACCCGGATCGCGCGGAGACCTTCGCGGCGGCCGATCGCGTGCGCAACGAATTCGTCCTTCGCGTCCACGGCCTCGTGCGCCGCCGTCCGGAAGGCACCGTGAACACGGGCCTTCGAAGCGGGGAGATCGAGGTGCTGGCCCACGAGCTGGAGATCCTGAATCCTTCGGTCACGCCGCCCTTCATGATCGACGACGAGCACGTCTCGGAAGAGGTGCGGCTCAAGTACCGCTACCTCGACCTGCGCCGCGAGCCCATGCAGAAGGCGCTCAGGCTGCGGCACTCGGCGTCGCGCTCGGTGCGCGAGTACCTCGACGGCCACGGCTTCATCGACGTGGAGACCCCGGTCCTCTACAAGTCCACGCCAGAAGGCGCGCGCGAGTTCCTCGTGCCCTCGCGCATCCACGACGGCCAGTTCTACGCGCTGCCCCAGTCGCCGCAGCTCTTCAAGCAGCTGCTGATGGTCTCGGGCTTCGACCGCTACTACCAGATCGTGAAGTGCTTCCGCGACGAGGACCTGCGCGCCGATCGCCAGCCGGAGTTCACGCAGATCGACATCGAGACCTCGTTCCTCACGGAGCGCGAGATCCAGGACATCATGGAGGGGCTCGTGCGCCACGTGTGGAAGAAGGTTCTCGACGTGGACCTCGCCCCGTTCCCGCGCCTCACGTATGCCGAGGCGACGGCGCGCTACGGCAGCGACAAGCCCGACCTGCGGGTGAAGCTCGAGCTCACGGAGCTTACCGACGTGGCGAAGGACGCGGGCTTCAAGGTGTTC
>DATGGI010000096.1:0-6587 GCA_035308545.1 Usitatibacter sp. | reverse complement strand
CTGCGAAAAATCGTAGAGCAGATTGTTGGTGAGAATCTGGAGCGGGATCATGGGCAGGAACGGCAGCAGAATGCTCGCGCCCAGCACGCTGAACATGTTGCCGAAGTTGGAGCTCGCGCCCATCTTGATGTACTTGATGATGTTGCCGAAGACCTTGCGGCCTTCGATCACGCCCTGCTCCAGCACGAGCAGGTTCTTCTCGAGCAGGATGATGTCGGCCGATTCCTTCGCGATGTCCACGGCCGTATCGACGGAGATGCCGACGTCGGCGATCTTCAGCGCGGGACCGTCGTTGATGCCGTCGCCCATGAACCCGACCACGTGGCCGTGCGCGTGGAGCGCCTTGATGACCCGCGCCTTCTGCGCGGGCGAAAGCTTCGCGAGCACCGCCACGCCCTCGACCTTCGTGGCGAGCTCCTCGTCGCTCATCGCCTCGACCATCGAGCCCGTGAGCACCTCGTCCACCTCGAGCCCCACCTGGCGACAGACGTTGCGCGCCACCGCGTCGTTGTCGCCCGTGAGCACCTTCACCGCGATGCCGTACTCCTTGAGCGCCTGGAGCGCCTCGCGCGCGCTTTCCTTCGGCGGATCGAGGAACGCGATGTAGCCCGCGAGGATGAGATCGGATTCGTCGGTGACCGAGCATTGCTGGCCCGCGGGAAACTCCTTGTAGGCCACCGCGATCACGCGGAAGCCCTCGTCGTTGTATTCCTTCGTGAGCTTCAGGAGGTCGTCGTGGTGGCCCTCCTCCAGCGCGATGACCTCGCCGTGCTGCTCGGCGCGCGAGCAGGCGCTGAAGACCTCCTCCACGGCGCCCTTGCAGATGAGCAGGTGCGGGCCGCCCGACTCGGCCACGACCACCGACATGCGCCGGCGCTGGAAGTCGAACGGGATCTCGTCCACCTTCGTGAAGCGCGCCTCGTTCTTCACGCGGCCGGCGACCTCCACGTGCTCGAGCACCGCCTTGTCGAGCAGGTTCTTCAGCCCCGACTGGTAGAAGCTGTTGAGGTAGGCGTATTCGAGCACGTGCTGGGACTCGTCGCCGAACACGTCCACGTGACGCTCGAGGATCACGTGGTCCTGGGTGATGGTTCCCGTCTTGTCCGTGCAGAGGACATCCATCGCGCCCAGGTTCTGGATCGAGTTCAGGCGCTTCACGATGACCTTCTTGTCCGCCATCGCGAGCGCGCCCTTCGCCAGGTTGATCGTCACGATCATCGGCAACATCTCGGGCGCGAGGCCCACGGCCACCGCGACGGCGAAGAGGAACGCCTCCATCCAGTCGCCCTTGGTGACGCCGTTGATGAGGAACACGAGCGGCACCATCACCAGCATGAACCGGATCAAGAGCCAGATGAAGCGCTGCACGCCCTTGTCGAAGCTCGTGAGCTGGCGCTGCTGGGTGACGTCGGCCGCGATGCCGCCGAAGTACGTGTGCTTGCCCGTCATCGCGACGACCGCGAGCGCGGTCCCGCTCACGACGTTCGTGCCCATGAAGGCGAGGTTGTCGAGCTCGAGCGCCGAGTTCATCACGCGCTTGGTGGAGGCCACTGCGAACTTCTCGACCGGCAGCGATTCGCCCGTGAGCGCGGCCTGGTTCACGAAGAGGTCGCGCGCCTGGAGGATGCGCACGTCGGCCGGAATCAGGTCTCCCGCGGAGAGCTGGATGATGTCCCCGGGCACCACGTGGTTGAGCGGGATCTCACGCTTCTCGGAGCCCTTCGGCCGCAGCGTGATCGGGAAATGCTTGCTCACCTCGTCGGGAACGCCGAGGCGCTTGTCCTTGCGAAGCACCGTGACAGTCGTGCCCACCATCGCCTTCAGGCGCTCGGCCGCCTTGCTCGAGCGGTACTCCTGCAGGAACCCGAAGGCGGAAGAGAGGAAGACGATGAGCGCGATCACGATCGCGCCGCTCACCTCGCCGGTCGCGTAGTTGACGCCCGCCAGCACCAGCAGCAGCAAGGGCAGCGGCGCGATGAAGGCATCGACGAGGGACTTCAACGGATGCTTGTGGGTCTCCTGCGCCACCGCATTGAGCCCGAACGTTTCCAGGCGCTCGTCGGCATCGCGGTCGAGCAGGCCGTCGTAGGAGCTGTCGAGATAGGCGAGCGCCTCGTCCGGCGTGTGCTTCCCGATCTCGAGCAACTCCTTCTCGGAGCTCCCGCTGGGGCTCAGGCGTGCGGTGGATTGCGGGCTGGGCTCGTCGGCGGGCTTTTCGGCGAGGAGCTTCTCGCGCACCGCGCGCAACGCGAAGAGCGAGAGGTATTCCGGGACCTTGGTGTCGCCCTTGATGCTGCCCAGCTCGTCCTCGTACGCCTCGAGGACCCGGTCGTACGGAAGCCTCAGCTCCTGGGCCAGCGACTCGATGGCACGCAGTTGCTGATCCTGGCGATCCGGATCGTGGAGAGCGGTGGACATGGGCGCATGGTATCGAGAATCGCTGTCACGAACATGTCATGGATTGGCCCGCGCGATGGCCTCGATCCATGCCGTCGAATCGCGCTTCGCGCTTTCGACGTCCTTTTCGTCGCGATATATGCGGTAGACCGCGATGCAGAAGAGGCGTTCTTTCGCGACCATGAAGCCGATCACCGTGATGATTGGCGCTTCCATCACGTGGCCGCCCTTCTCGACCTGGATGCGCGTGGCCGTCCCGAAAGTCGCGTAGCTCGCGCTCTTCGTGAAGATCCCCAGCGGCGTGACTTCACCCATGCGCAGCTTTCCCGATTCCACCTTGAGCTCGCGTCCCAACTGGGCGACGCTCGCGTCCGTTCCCTCCCCGATCCTGCGGCGAAGCTCCGGATTGGTCACCGCGGCGTCGATGCTGCGCTCGATCTCCGGCAGCACCTCCGCCTGGAACTGCGCGACGGTCATGCTGCGGTTCAACGCGGGAGCCACCCCGTACACGATGCTCCAGTACACCGGCGACGGAAGCTGGCCCATGTCGGCGATGGCGGCTTCGTCCGGAGGCAGGAACGACGCGAGGAGCTGGTTCTTGCTCGCCGCCTGGAGCCGCGCGCCGAATCGGAAGTAGAGCGAGTCCCGGTTGATGAGCGGGACCAGGCCCGGCGGATTGGGAATGTCGATCACCTGCCCGTAGACGCGGACCTTCGTCGTCTCCTCGGGCTGCGCGGCGAGCGAGGTCGCGGCAGCCAGGAGGAGCGCAAGGAAAAATGCGAGACGCCGCTTCATGCTCCGATCCTCGCGATCATCATCACCGCGTCCCACACATCGACGTATCGCGTGTAGAGCGGCGCGAATCCGAAGCGCACGAGATCCGGCGGCCGGCAATCCCCGATCACGCCCTCGCGAATGAGGCGCTCCATGATGGACTGGCTCGCTTCATGGCGGTACGAGAGGTGGCTGCCGCGCCACATTCCGTTGCGCGGGCTCACGAGGTCGAAGCCCGCGCTTCCGCAGAGATCATCCATGAGCGCGATGAACGCGTCGCCGAGGGCGATGGACTTGCTGCGAATCTCGTTCATCGGCGCTTCGAGGATCACCTCGACGCTCGCCTCGAGCGCGGCCATGCCGATCACGGCGGGCGTCCCGCTCAGGTATCGCGTGATGCCGGCCGCCGGCTCGTAGCTGCCGCGGAAATCGAAGGGCCGCGCGTCACCCATCCAGCCGGTGATCGGCTGGTTGAATCGATCCTGCAACCGGCGGGCGACATGGATGAAGGCCGGCGCGCCCGGCCCCGCATTGAGGTGCTTGTACCCGCAGCCCACGGCGAAATCGGCGTCGCATCCTGCGAGATCGACCGGGACCACGCCGACGCTGTGCGAAAGATCCCAGATCATCATCGCGCCGGCCTTGTGTGTCGCCGCCGTGACGCGCGCCATGTCGTACATGCGAGACGTGGTGTAGTGGATGTGCGTGAGGAGGACGGCGGCGACGTCCTTTCCGCGCTGGGCGAGGCATCTTTCGATCGCTTCTTCATCCGGATCGACGAGGAGCAACTCGAGGCCGCCGCCCAGCTGCGCGATGAGTCCCTGCGTCACGTGCAGGTCCGTCGGGAAGTTCGCCTTCTCCGAAACGATGACGCGGCGTCCCGGGTTCGCGCGCACCGCGACCGAGAGCGCCTTGAAGAGATTCACCGAGGTCGAATCGGCCGCGATCACCTCGCCCGGGCCCGCGCCGATGAGCCGCGCGATCTTGTCGCCCGTGCGCTGGGGCATGCCGATCCAGTCCGCGTCGGTCCAGCTGCGGATCAGGCCTTCACCCCATTCCTTCTGGACCACGTTGGCGATTCGCTCGCGCGTGCGCCGCGGGAGCGCGCCCAACGAGTTGCCATCGAGGTAGATCAGGTCCTGCGGGAGGTCGAACTGCGCGCGGAATCCGCGCAGCGGGTCGTCGCGATCGAGGGCTTCGAGGTCCTGGCGGGAGGTCATTGGTGAGAATCTGTTTCGGACGGTTGCAATTGTAGCCGTCGGGGTCTCTCGGGCCGGCCGGGGAATAGTGACCGATTTCACATGAAATGGTGGAAACGTTCCATTCCGGTGCGCGGATTGTTATCTTTTTCACACATTCCCAACAGGCCGCGAGGCCGTCACCCTGCAACCATGGAAAACTCGGAAATCGTCTTCGCCTTCATCGTCGTGCCCATGTACCTGGCCATGACCTATTCGCTCGCGCAATTGCCGCCGATGCGCAAGATCAAGATGCCCGCCGCGCTCGCGGTGAACTGGGGCATCGCCGCCCTCCTCATGGGTCCCTACGCCGCGGCCACGGGCCTTGCCGGCGGCAACTGGATCGGCGTGAGCTTCTTCTCGGGCTCGCTCGCCGCGATCCTCGCCACCGCCATCGCGCGCAAGTTCACGCCGGCGGCTCGCTAGTTCCTTCGGGGTCAGACCCCTTGGCTTCCTTGGCTTAGGGGTCTGACCCCGTAGTAGTTGGTACCATGCGCCCTCGGAGGGAAACGCATGGACCTCAAGGAATACGCGAGCTACGACGCGCTCGGCATCGCCGGGCTGGTCGCGAAGCGCAAGGTTTCCGCGAAGGAGATGGCGCAAACTGCCGCGCGCGCGATCGAGGAAACCAACCCGCGCGTGAACGCGGTCGTCGAGACCTATCCGGATCGCATCGACGATCTCGACGAGAAGCGCCTCGGCACGGGCCCCTTCCGCGGCGTGCCATTCCTCATCAAGGACGTGTTCGGCCACGAGGCCGGGCGCAAGATCGAGTTCGGAAGCCGCCTCTGCAAGGGCATGGTGTGCGAGACGGACACGCACGTGGCGGAGCTCTTCCGCGCGGCGGGCCTCAACATCATCGGCCGCAGCAACGCGCCGGAATACTCGATGGCCGGGACCGCCGAGAACGCGCTCTACGGAAACACATCCACGCCCTGGCGTCATGGGTATTCAGCCGGCGGCTCCACGGGCGGCGGCATGGCGGCGGTCGTGGCCGGCATGGTTCCCATCGCGCACGGTACCGACATCGGCGGATCGATCCGCATCCCCGCGAGCTTCTGCGGCGGTATCGGCTTGAAGCCCTCGCGCGGCCGCATCTCCTACGGCCCGCAGATCGACGAGAACGGCTACGGCCTCGGCATGAACTTCGTGCAGGCGAAGAGCGTGCGCGACGCGGCCGCGATGCTCGACTGCATGGCGATCCCGCAGCCGGGCGATCCGTTCTTCATTCCGAAGCCCGCCGAGTCCTACGCGTCGCTCATTCGCGCGAAGCCGAAGAAGCTCCGCATCGGCTGGTCCACGGACGCGTTGATGGGCTTCGAGGTGGATCCCGAGGTACGCCGCGCCGTGGAGGATGTCGCGCTCAAATTAGCCGGGATGGGATACGAAGTCGACGAAGCGAGCCCCAAGGTCGACGGGCTCGCGGCGATGCGCGCCATGATGGACATCTGGTTCTTCGGCTTCGACCTGCGCCTCGCCGGATACTCGAAGCGAAGCGGCCACTCGATCGGCCCGCACACGCTCGAGCCCGTGGTCTTCAAGATCTACGAGTACGCGCGCCAGATGAAAGCTTCGCAGTTCCTCGGCTCGATGGCGTACCTCAACACGGCTCGGCGCTCGCTCGGCGCCTACTTTACGCACTACGACGTGTGGCTCTCGCCCACGACTCCGCGCACCGCCGAACCCTGGGGCAACTACAACCTCGGCCGCACCGACGTGGAATTCGAGGAGCTGCCCGAGAAACTGCTGCGGCCCGTCACGCAGTTCACGCTGCCGCACAACATCATGGGCACGCCCGCGATCTCGCTGCCGCTCGCGATGCATTCGAACGGATTGCCGATCGGCGTGCAGCTGGGCACGAGGCCCGCGGATGAGCACGTGCTATTGCAGCTTGCCGCCGCGTTTGAAGAAGCGAACCTTTTCGTCCTACAAAAAAATGCTGTCGCGAAACTGAACTCTCCCTGATTCACCCGGTCTTCACCTTCCGATGAAGACCTTTCTCGCGACAATCGCCCTCTCCGCGGCCGCGACATCCGGCGGCGCCGCGGACCTCGCCAACGGAACGCCGACCACGATCAAGGATCCGGAGTGCATCAGCGATCCTTCGGCGCTCTTCTTCGTGCAGAACTCGGGCGCCGAGCCGCGCCACCCCGTGCTTCCGATCGGGCACTACTACGA
>DATGGI010000095.1:0-6494 GCA_035308545.1 Usitatibacter sp. | reverse complement strand
GGGGGTGGTCGGCCCCAATGGCTGCGGCAAGTCCAACGTGATCGACGCCGTGCGCTGGGTGCTGGGGGAGTCGTCCGCGAAGCAGCTTCGCGGCGAGCACATGCACGACGTGATCTTCAACGGGAGCACCGAAAGGAAGCCCGTGGGGCGGGCCTCGGTCGAGCTCGTCTTCGACAATTCCCTGGGGCGGATCGGCGGCGCCTGGGCGCCCTTCGGCGAGATCAGCGTGAAGCGCATCCTCACTCGCGAGGGCGACTCCAACTACTACATCAACGGCCAGCACGTGCGCCGGCGCGACGTCCAGGACATCTTCCTCGGCACGGGCCTGGGCCCGCGCGCCTACTCGATCATCGAGCAGGGAATGATCTCGCGGGTCATCACCTCCAAGCCCGAGGAGCTGCGGGTGTTCCTCGAGGAGGCCGCGGGCGTGTCCAAGTACCGGGAGCGCCGCCGCGAGACCGAGCTTCGCCTCGAGGACACGCGCGAGAACCTCGCCCGCGTGGGAGACATCCGCGCGGAGCTGGAGACGCAGCTCACGCACCTGTCGCAGCAGGCCGAGATCGCCGCCAAGTACCAGGAGCTGCAGGGCCAGCTCGCGCTGAACCACAATCTCCTCGCCTTCACGCGCCTGCGCGAAGCCGAGCAGGCGAAGAACCGCTACGCGAACGAGGTGCAGAAGGTCGGGGTCGCGCTGGAGGCCGAGACCGCCAGGCTCCGCGAGAACGAGCGCGCGCTCGAGCAGCTGCGCACGAAGCACTACGAGGGCACGGACCACCTCCAGGAATTGCAGGGCGCGCTCTACTCGGCCAACGCCGACGTGCAGTCGCTCGAGCAGGAGCTCTCCTTCCTCGGCGAGAATCGCCGCCGCATGGGACAGCAGCTCGAGGCCATCGGCCGCGAGGAGCACGAGGTCCAGGGCCGCATCTCGGAAGCGAATGCCGAGCTCTCCCGCTGGCAGGCCGAGATCGAGACGGCCCGCGCGGCGATCGGCGAACGCGCGGCGCAAGTGGAAGCTGCGCGCGCGGCATTGCCCGCCGCCGAGGCCGCGGCCGGCGACGCCTCGCAAGCCGTGCGCGCCGCCGAATCCGAGATGAATGCCGCCGAGCAGGCGCAGGGCGTCGAGGAGACCCGCGAATCCCACGCCCTGAAGCTCCTCTCCCAGATCGAGGCGCGCAAGAACCGCCTCAAGCAGGAGAACATGGCGCTGGTCTTCCCGGAGCCCGAGAAGCTCGCGAAGATCGAGGCAGAACGCGCGGGGCTCGCTGAGAAGATCGCGCGGCTCGACGGCGCGCAGCGCGGGGCGGAAACCCGGCTGCCGGCGCTGGAGGGCGAGCGCCGCACCGCGACCGAGAAGCTGCACGAGGCCACGCGCCAGCTTGCGACACTCGAGGCGGCGCTCGAGGCGCTCCAGGCGCAGCAGGAAAAGCTCGACACCGATTCCAGGCTGAAGGACTGGGTGCAGGCCCACGGCCTCGAGCGCGGGGAGCGCCTCTGGCAGGCGATCCGCGTGGATGCGGGCTGGGATGATGCGGTGGAAGCGGCGCTGGGCGTCCGCCTGAACGCGGTGAAGCTTGGAGACGAGTCGGCGCTTTCGGCATTGCTTCGCGATGCCCCGCCCGGCAATTTCGCGGTGTTCGTCGAGCGCGGGATGGCCGATGCGCCCGGCGCCGCGACGCATCTCTCGCCTCTCGCATCTCACGTCTCGGGCTCGCGTCCCGGTGTCGCGAGCTATCTTCGCGACGCGCTCGCCAATGTATTCATCCTTCCCGAGGGCGAAGACGGCATGGCGCTCGCGCGCGTGCTGCCCCCCGGCGGACTCCTGGTTTCGAAAGCGGGCCACCTTTTCTCGCGCCAGGGCGTCGTATTCCATGGGCCGCAGTCGGAGCTCCACGGCGTGCTCCAGCGCCAGCGCGAGATCGGGGAGCTCAACGGCAAGATTCCCGAGCGCTCGCGGGAGCGTTCCGCGGTCGAGGAGCAGCTTCGCGCGCTCGAGCAGGACCTCGAGCGCAGCCAGGGTGAAGCGCGCCGCCTTCGCGACGAGCTCGCGGGCGAGCGCCAGCTCGACCACGACCTCGAAGTCGAATACCTCAAGCTCTCGCAGAGCTCGCAGCAGGCGGAGAAGCGCCGCGAAGCGATTCGCGAGGAGCTTTCGCAGATCGACGAGGAAGAGGGCCGCGAGCGCCTCGAGATGCAGGAGGCGCAGCACGCGCTCCAGGCGGGATCCCAGGCGATCGAGACGATCGTGCAGCGCCTGCAGTCGCTGGAGGGCGCCGCGAAACAGTCCCAGCAGGCGCTCGTCGACGCGCGCGCCGCCATCGGCACGGCCGAGCGCGCGCATTCCGAGGCGCAGTTCCACGAGCGCAGCTGCCATGAGAAGGTCGCTTCCCATTCGCGTCTCTCGTCGTCGCTCTCGGAGCGCCTCGAAGCCCTTGCCTCGAACCGCTCCTCGGTTTCCGAAGAGCTCGGCAAGCTCGAAGAGGCCGTCGTGCGCGAGCGCCTCCAGGTGGCGCTGCACGCGAAGGCCGATCGCGAACGCGTGCTCGCCGATGCGCGCGCGGGCCTCGAGCAGGTGACCGACGAGCTGCGCGCGTTGGAGGAGGGCCGGCTCACGGTCGAGCAGGGCCTGGAGCCGCTGCGGCAAAAGATCATGGAGCTGCGCGTGAAGGAGCAGGAAGCCGCCACGCACGCCGAGACGCACGGGCAACAGCTCGCGGAAGCGGGCGTCACCCGCGAGGAGATGGCCGAGCAGATCGAGAAGCGCGTGCGCTCCTCGGGCATGCAGGCGGAGATCAACCGCCTCACGGAAGAGATCAACGCGCTGGGCCCGGTCAACCTCGCGGCGCTGTCGGAGCTCTCCGCGTCGCGCGAGAGGAAGGACTTCCTCGATGCGCAGGCCGCGGACCTCACGCAGGCTGTCGAGACGCTGGAGTCCGCGATCAAGCGCATCGATCGCGAGACGCGCGAGTTGCTGCAGGAAACCTTCGAGGCCGTGAATCGCAACTTCACGGAGATGTTTCCGGCGCTCTTCGGCGGCGGCCAGGCGAGCCTCAAGCTCACGGGCGAGGAGATCCTCGACGCGGGCCTGCAGGTCTTGGCGCAGCCCCCCGGCAAGAAGAATCAGTCGATCCAGCTCCTCTCGGGCGGCGAGAAAGCGCTCACCGCGATCGCCCTGGTCTTCTCGCTCTTCAAGCTGAATCCGGCGCCCTTCTGCCTGCTGGACGAGGTGGACGCGCCCCTGGATGATCCGAACACCGAGCGCTTCTGCGAGCTGGTGCGCCAGATGTCGGCGCAGACGCAGTTCCTGTTCATCACCCACAACAAGATCACGATGGAGCTCGCCTCGCAGCTGGTGGGCGTCACCATGCCCGAACCCGGCGTGTCGAAGATCGTCGAAGTGGACATCGACTCGGCGATGGAACTCGCCAAGAAGCAAGCCGCATAGCCCATGAGCAACCTCCAGCTCGCGTTGATCGCATTCGGCGTGGTCCTCGTGGCCGCCGTGTGGATCTACAACGTGGTGCAGGAGAAGCGCGCGCGCGGCAAGGCGGAGGAATCCTTCGGGGGACGCCCGCCCGACGCGCTCTTCGAAGAGAGCGGGCGCCGCGAGCCCACCATCGGATCGCTGCCCGACGAAGCCCCCTTGGCTTCGCGCAAGACCGCGCTCGACGAGACGTTCCCGCCGATGTCCGCGAGCGAGCTCGATACCGCCGGCGCGCCTGCCGCCGTCGTGAACAGCCGCATCGACACTGTCGCCGTGATCCTCGCCGACGACCCGGTGATGAGCGAGCAGCTGCAGCCGCTCCTCGATGCGCTGAAGGCGCACCTCACGCAGACGCACGTCGAAGGCATCGTGGACGAGCAGTGGCATCCCATCGAGAGCTCGCCGCGGCGCAGCTGGCGCGAGCTTCGCGTGGGCCTGCAGCTCGCGAGCCGCTTCGGCGCCGTGACCGAGGAGGACATCGAGCGCTTCAATCGCACGATCGCCGACTTCGCGGCGGCGGTGAACGCGGTCTCCCAGCGCGAAGCGCCGGCGACGGCCGCGGCCCGCGCGCGTGAGCTCGACGCGTTCTGCGCGGATGCCGACGTCGAGGTCGTGGTGAACGTCGTCGGGCAATTCGGCGCCACCTTCTCCGTGGCTAGCGTGAAGGCGCTCGCGCTGGAGGAGGGCCTCGCGGAGACTTCTTCGGGCGAGTTCGTGCGCTACGGCGCCGACGGCGAGCGCGCCTTCACGATCCGCAGGATGGAGGACTCGAAGGCGGCAGGCCACTACTACACGGGCCTCACCTTCGCGCTCGACCTGCCCAACGTGCCCGATGCGCCCCACGTCCTGGGCGAGATGGTGAGCGCTGCGGAGCTTTTCGCGTCGACGCTCGGCGGCCAGCTGGTCGACGACAACCGCAGGCCGCTCACCGAGACGGGAATCGTCTCGATCCGCCGTTCGCTCGAGAAGATCTTCCACGACATGGAGTCGCAGGGCATTCCCGCGGGCGGCATCCTGGCCCGAAGGCTCTTCTCCTGACGGGTTCGGCGACAGGCGCCAGGGGCTCGCGATGACGAAGAAGGGGTCTGTCCCCGAAGCGATCGAGAAGCTGCGCAAGCAGATCGAGCGCGCCAACCGCCTCTACTACAACGAGGACGCCCCCGAGATCTCCGACGCGGAGTACGACCGCCTGTTCGCGGAGCTGGTCGAGCTGGAGAACGCGCACCCGGACCTGCGCACGCCCGATTCGCCGACGCAGCGCGTGGGATCGAAGCCCAGCGAGGGGTTCGACGCCGTCGTGCATCGGGTGCCGATGCTCTCGCTCAACAACGCCTTCTCCGACGAGGACATCGAGGCCTTCGATCGCCGCTGCCGTGAAGGCCTCGGCGAGGACGCGGTCGAATACTCCGCCGAGCTCAAGTTCGACGGGCTCGCGGTCGCGCTCGTCTACGAGGACGGCCTCTTCGTCCGCGGCGCCACGCGCGGCGACGGCGCCACGGGCGAGGACGTGACCTCGAACCTTCGCACCGTGCGCTCCATTCCGTTGAGGCTGGAAACGCGCAAGCCCCCGAAGCGCCTCGAGGTGCGCGGCGAAGTGCTCATGATGCGGAAGGATTTCGAGGCGCTGAACAAGCGGGCCCTCGAAGCGGGTGAGAAGACCTTCGTGAATCCGCGCAACTCCGCGGCGGGCGCGCTGCGGCAGCTCGACCCGAAGCTCACCGCGCAGCGGCGCCTTTCGTTCTTCGCCTATGGGCTCGGCGACCAGGACGGATTCGACGTGCCCGCGACGCACTCGAAGCTCCTCGACGCGTTCGACGCGCTGGGCTTTCCCGTCGCGAAGGACCGCCGCACCGTGAAGGGCGCGGAGGGGCTGCTGGGCTTCTATCGCGCGATCGGCGACAAGCGCCCGAAGCTTCCATACGACATCGACGGCGTCGTCTACAAAGTGAATCGCGTCGCCGACCAGCAGAAGCTCGGCTTCGTCTCGCGCGCGCCGCGCTGGGCCATCGCCCACAAGTTCCCCGCCGAGGAAGCGACGACGGAACTCGTCGGCATCGACATCCAGGTGGGACGCACCGGCGCGCTGACGCCCGTGGCGCGCCTCGCTCCGGTCTTCGTGGGCGGCACCACGATCGTGAACGCAACGCTGCACAACGAAGACGAGATCCGCCGCAAGGACGTCTGGAAAGGCGACACGGTCGTCGTTCGCCGCGCGGGCGACGTGATCCCGGAAGTGGCGCGCGTCGCGAAGAAGGGGCCGCGCAAGGAGCCCTTCACGATGCCGACGAAGTGCCCCGTGTGCGGATCGGCGGTGGTCAAGTCGGAAGAGGAAGCCGTGGCGCGCTGCACCGGCGGGCTCTTCTGTCCCGCGCAACGCAAGCAGGCGCTCCTGCATTTCGCCTCGCGCCGCGCCATGGACATCGAGGGCCTCGGCGACAAGCTCGTGGACCAGCTGGTGGACGGTGGCCTCGTGCACACGCCCGCCGATCTCTACACGCTCGGGCTCGCGAAGCTCGCGGAGCTCGACCGGATGGCGGAGAAATCCGCGGCCAACGTCGTCGCCGCGATCGAGAAGAGCCGCGACGCGAGCCTCGCGCGGTTCATCTACGCGCTGGGGATCCGCAACGTGGGCGAGGTCACCGCCAAGGACATCGCCCGCCATTTCGGCAAGCTCGACGCCATCCGCGAGGCGAGCGCCGAGGAGCTGATGGAGGTTCCCGATGTCGGGCCCGTGGTGGCCGAGTCGATCGCGACCTTCATGGGGCAGAAGCACAACCAGGAAGTGATTGAACGTTTGAAGGGCAGGCTGCGTCTGAAGGAGGGCGAGCGTCCGGCGAAAGCGACCGCGGGCCCCTTCACGGGTAAAATCGTGGTGCTGACCGGGACGCTTTCATCGATGACGCGCGACGAAGCGAAGGATCGCATCGAAGCGGCGGGCGGCAAGGTCACCGGATCGGTTTCGAAGAAGACCGACTACGTAGTGGCGGGCGAAGAGGCCGGATCGAAGCTCGAC
>DATGGI010000094.1:0-5484 GCA_035308545.1 Usitatibacter sp. | reverse complement strand
CCACCGACGCCAAGCGCCTGCAGCAGATCCTGCGCAACCTGCTGTCCAACGCCTTCAAGTTCACGCACAAGGGCGAGGTGAACCTGGTGATCCGGTCGGCGACCGACGACTGGAGCGGCGAGAACGAGGACCTGAAACGCGCCGCCGACGTGATCGAGTTCTCCGTCACCGACACCGGCATCGGCATCGCCGCGGACAAGCAACAGATCATCTTCGAAGCGTTCCAGCAGGCCGACGGAAGCACGAGCCGCAAGTACGGCGGTACCGGGCTCGGGCTCGCGATCAGCCGGGAGCTCTCGCGGCTGTTGCGCGGCGAGATCCGCCTCGTGAGCGCACCCGCCAAGGGCAGCATGTTCTCGCTCTTCCTGCCGCAGGTGTTCCCCGCGGCGCGGACCCCGCGCAAGGCGAGCGATGCCGCCGCGGTCGCGAGCGCCGCCATCGAGGCCGCGCGCCATGCGGCGGACGACTCGATGGTTCGCCAGGACGTCTTCGCCTCGAACGAGGGACAAAATGCGCCTCCCGCGCTGGTCAACGAAGCCGACGACGACCGCGACACGACGCATCCTGCGGACCGCTCGGTCCTGATCGTCGAGAACGATCTCGCCTTCGCGCGGGTGTTGCTGGAGGCCGCACGCGAGCAAGGGCTGAAGGGAATCGTGACAACCCAGGGCACGGCCGCGCTCTCGCTCGTCCATGAATTCATGCCCGACGCGATCATCCTCGACATCAACCTTCCGGACATCGAGGGATGGCGCGTGCTGTCGCGCCTGAAGAACGACCTCGCCGTGCGCCACACGCCGGTGCACGTCGTCTCGACCGACGAGTCGCGCGAACGGGCCCTCGACTCGGGGGCGCGGCGCTTCGTTGCGAAGCCCATCAAGAGCCGCAAGGCGGTCGACGAGGTCCTCGCTGAAATCTCCGCCTATGCCGGGCGCGGGATGCGCAAGGTCCTCCTCGTGGAGCACGATCCCGCGCGCCTCTCGACCATCCGCGACTATCTTTCGGGACTCCAGGGCGTGGACATCATCAACGCCACCGATGGCGTGCGCGCGGCCCAGATCCTGCGCCAGGGCGGACTCGACCTCGCGATCGTGAATCCCGAGACGCCGGAGCTCGAGCTGGGCGCGGTGATCGACGAGATTCGCGAGGGCGACGGCGTCGCCCCCCCGGTGATCGCCTACGTGAGCCACCAGGCCGCCTCCATCGGCGCGGCGAGCGCAAGCCTGCACATCCCCGGCGTGCGCGAGGTCCACTCGATCGAACGCCTCCTCGACCAGGCGGTGCTGGCCCTGCACATCGACGTCGCGAACCTGAAGGAAGTGCACCGCCGCACCCTCGACGATATCTACGGGTCGACGAAGGTCCTCTCCGGCAAGAGCGTGCTGATCGTGGACGACGACATCCGCAACATCTTCGCGCTCTCCTCCGTTCTCGAGGACTACGGAATGCGCATCGTGACTGCCGACAATGGCCGCGATGCGATCGCCGAAGCCCAGAGGCACGATTTCGACGTCGTGCTGATGGACATCATGATGCCGGAGCTCGACGGCCTCGACACCACGAGGGAGATCCGCAAGATCCCCCAGTGCCGGGACCTTCCGATCGTCGCCGTGACAGCCAAGGCGATGAAAGGCGACCGCGAGCGGTGCATCGAGGCGGGAGCCTGGGATTACCTGTCCAAACCCGTGGACCGCGAGCAGCTCCTCGCCGTCCTCCGTTCGTGGTTGCAACGATGAGCACGCATATTCCAGTGGTAGCACCCCGCGCCATCACCGAGCCGGAGCTCGAGCCGCTCGAGAAGGCGAACATCCTCATCGTCGACGACCGGGCCGACAAGCGCGTCGTCTTCACGACCGTCCTGGAGGATCTCGGCCAGAACATCGTGTCCGTCGGATCGGGCGAGGAAGCATTGCGCTGGCTGCTCGACCACGATTGCGCCGTGATCCTCCTCGACGTGAACATGCCCGGGATGGACGGGCTGGAGACCGCGGAGCTGATCCGCGCGCGCCGCAAGTCGGCCCACACGCCGATCATCTTCATCACCGCGTTCGCCGACGAGATGCACACGGCGCGAGGGTACTCGCTGGGGGCGGTGGACTACATCCTTTCGCCCGCGGTTCCCAGCGTGCTGCGCAGCAAGGTGAACGCATTCGTGCAGCTGCACCGGCTGAATGCCGAGCTCGCGCGCCGCGCCGACGAGCGTGTCGCGCTGGTGAAGGAGCAGGTCGCCCGCTCCGCGGCGGAAGAATCGCAGCGGCGCGCGACTTTCCTCGCCGAAGCCACGCAGATCATGGCGAGCTCGCTCGACGTGGATACGATCCTCGACGGGGTCGCCACACTCGCGGTTCCGTTCCTCGCCGACTATTGCCTCGTCGTGCTCGCCGGCGAAGGCGGAGCGGTGCGCGCGCGCAAGGCGTCGTGCGTTCCCATCTGGGAGCGGCACCTCGGCAAGCAGCGGGCCGCGTTCGAAGCCCTCCTCGCGGAATGCCAGGAGCGCGTCATCGGGAGCGGCCACAGGTCCACGCGCGATGGCCTCGCATTGGGTCACGCATCGAATCCGGAGTCCGAAGGCTTCGTGGCAGGCGAGCTGCACGCGCTGCCCTTGGTGACGCGCGGCGAATCCCGCGGCGCGTTGATCCTGGGCCTGGGTCCGTCGGCCCGCAAGCTTTCGGCCGCCGATCTCGCGCTCGCCGAGAACCTCGCGGGACGCGCCGCGAGCGCGCTCGACAACTGCCTCCTCTACGAGGAGATCCAGAACGCCGACCGCCGCAAGAACGAATTCCTGGCTACCCTTTCGCACGAGCTGCGCAATCCCCTCGCGCCGCTGCGATCCGCACTGCACATGCTGCAGGCCGGCAACGTCGAACCCGACAAGGCCGCGCCGCTCATGGAGCTCATGGACCGGCAGGTCGGGCAGATCGTGCATCTCGTCGAAGACCTCCTCGATGTCTCGCGAATCACGCGCGGAGCCATCGAGCTGCGGCGCGAGCCTCTCGACATCTCCGTCGAGATCCGCCACGCGCTGGAGTCGTGCCACACCACCCTGGAGAGTTGCCGGCATTCGGTCGAGGTGAAGCTGCCCAAGACACCCCTCTTCGTCGTCGCCGACCGCATACGCCTGCAGCAGATCCTGGAGAACCTCATCCTGAACGCGGCGAAGTACACGGATCCGGGCGGACGCATCGAGGTGGCCGCCGAAAGCGACGGGAACAACGTGGCGATCCGTGTTCGCGACAACGGCATCGGCATCGCCCGCGAGAAACTCGGTCGGGTCTGGGACCTTTTCGTGCAGGTGGACGATTCGCCGCAGCGTTCGCGCAGCGGCCTGGGCATCGGGCTTGCCCTCGTGCGCGACCTGGTGAAGCGCCATGGCGGGACTGTCGGCGCCGAGAGCGACGGACTGGGGCGCGGCAGTACTTTCACCGTGCGACTCCCGCGCGCCGTGGCCGATCACGCTGCCCTTCCCGCGAAGAAGGAGCGCGAAGACACGAAAGTCGGAACGCGGCGCGTGCTCGTCGTGGACGACAACGTCGATGCCGCCGAGACGCTCGCGATGATGCTCGAGCTCCTCGGCCAGAAGACACGGCAGGCGCACGACGGCACGAGCGCGTTGCGCGCCGTCGCCGAGTATCACCCCGAGCTGGTCTTCATGGATATCGGAATGCCGGGCCTGAGCGGCCTGGAAGTCGCGAGCCGCATCCGCCGCGACCTCGGGATGTCGGCTACCTACCTCATCGCGCTTTCCGGGTACGGCACGGAAGAAGACCGGCGCAAGTCACTCTACGCCGGCTTCGACAACCACCTCGTGAAACCGCTCGATCCGTCGACGCTCCCGGCGATCCTCGCGGCCGCCGGGCGCAGGACGGCGGCGGGAGTCTAGCCCCGCGCCTTCGCGACGACGGAGCGGTCCTGCCGTCGGGGAGCCATCGGCAAGCTGAGGGATGCTTCGAGGCTTCCGAGCAGCCGCTCGCGGCGTCCGGCGATCCTCATCCAGGGATCCCGGGTGATCGTGCCCAGGTTCTCGAGGGCCCATCCCTTCACTTCCCGCAAATGTCCGTGGATTCTATTCATGGCGTGCGCTCCTTCGTGGGTCGTTGATTCAGGTCCAGCTGCCGTGCCGGTGGGCCTTGTGCAGGCGCGCGACCAGGACGGCTTGATATTGGGCCCAGCATTCGGTGGCTTCGCTCTCGGGATTGCCCGTGCAGGTGTACTTGCCGTCAACGGGCGCGGGCTCCGCGACCACGAGGGTCTCCGGTGCGCCGAAGAACACGTTGACCCCGCTCGGAGCCTCGGCCCCGAGGTTGAAGGACAGTCCGCAGGCGACGACACCGATGGAGAGCAGCTTCTTCTTGATCATGGCGATCTCCCTGATTGTTCAGCCAATGGTGTTCGCGCGGAGGTATCGCGACAGTCGGAGTGACGCGGGAATTTCGTAGGGAATGCGCTGATGTTCCCGTCAGCGGAGTCCTACAAGGCCGTCGTAGGACGCTGCCGACGGCCACGGGGGCGCTTTCCTGATTTGCCGCGGGTTCCGGGCGGGCGACGATACCCAGATGGCAACGGACGACATCCGAGAGCAATTGAGCGACAGCCACGGTGCCGTGATGGCCCTGGTGCGGTCCCTTCGCGAGGAAACCGACGAGCTGCAGTGCCACTCCCGCCTCGAGGAGTTGCGGCATGCGTGGGCCGCCCACTTCCTCGCCGAAGAGACCGTGGTCTATCACGTGCTCGACGGGCTGCACGCCGGTGACAATCTCGACAGCGCGAACAAGCGCCTCGTCGAGCACGAATTGGTGCAATCCTTCTTCGACAGGCTTTCGCGCACGCGCCCCGGAACGCCGCAGTGGTTCGCGCGCCTGGAAGTCATCGACAAGCTGATGCAACGCCACATGGACGATGAGCGCGAGGAGCTCTTCGCGCGTCTCGTCGAGGAGCTCGAGCCCGACGTTCTTTCCGGACTGAGCCGCGATTTCGGCCTCGCCCGGGACAAGATCTCGATCCTCGAGCAGGCGAAATCGAGTTGAGGCCCACGCTCACGCCGTTGGTGCTCGCGGTCTCCGTGGCCCTCGCGGGCTGCGCCATGCCGCCGGTGGACCGCTTCATCCTCGACGCATCCGACGGACCGCCGGTCCGCGTGAGCGGCGCGAACGGCCCCCTCACCCATGCGCGCAGCGACGCGATCCTCGCGGACCTGAAGAAGCGCGCCCCGGACTCGAGCATCATCGACCGCCACCTCGCGGTGGAACAGGCTGTCGCGGGCACTCCGTTGAACGCCGGCAACAAGGCGACGCTTCTCGAAGACGGCGCCCAGGCCTATCCCGCGATGCTCGCCGCGATCCATTCGGCCCGCCGCAGCATCAACATGGCGACGTACACATTCGACGACGGCAAGACCGGGCAGATGTTCGCCGACGCCCTCATCGAACGGCGCAAGGCCGGCGTGGACGTGCGCATCTCCTATGACGCCGTCGGCTCCATCGATAC
>DATGGI010000093.1:0-6216 GCA_035308545.1 Usitatibacter sp. | reverse complement strand
GTTCACGCGCCGCTGGTAGATGCCGATCCACTCCGCGCCCGTCGTCTCCTGCGCGCGCTCGACGAGGCGCTCGAGCAACGACAGGCGCCGCGTGGTCTGCTCGCTCCTTCCGCCGAGGATCGCCGTGAGGTCGTAGGGGACAGGAGCGAGCTGGTCGACGATCGAGCAGGTTCCATCCTCGGTCAACATCGGCACCGAGTACGTATAGAGCGAGGCCGGATCGCCGACGGCGACCTTCTCGCCCATCGCCTCGACGAGATCGAGCACGCCGCGCTCGACGTCGGCCACGCGGCCCATCAAGGACTCCAGCCCCGCGATGCGCAAGTAGTCGGCGACGCGGTCGCGGCTCGTGCTCATGTGCGTAGCTGCGCGGCGGTCAGCGGCGGCCGCTCGAGCCATTCGAACGCGAGCCCGCGCGAGCGCATCCAGTCGGCCACGGCGAGTCCCGTCGCGCGGCGCCAGGGGCGCAGCTTCTCGGGCTTGATGCGCTTGTACTCGGCGAGCTCCGCGCCCAGTTTCACCGTGCCGCGCGCGACCGCGTGGTAGCAGAGCATGATCTCGTTCTTCTGCTCGAAGATGTAATTGCCCACGAGGTTCGTCTCGAGGACCTCGAGGTTCAGTTCCTCCCGCACTTCGCGGGCGACCGCCTTCGCGGGATCCTCCTTCGGCTCGAGGTAACCCGTCACGAGCGCGAAGAATCCCTCGGGCCACGCGACGTTGCGCGCGAGGATGATCTCTCCCTCATGCTCGACGATCGCGCCCACCGCGGGAACCGGATTGCCCCACTGGACGTAGCCGCAGGCTTCATCACACGCGCGCCGCGGCGATGAAATGCCGTCGATGTCCTTCACCGCGCGCTCCGTGAGCGGCTTCGCGCAGCGCGGGCAGAACGCGAAGGGCTCGGTGCTCAGAGTCGTTCTTCGACCCAGCCGCGGACGCTCTCGAGCGCCTTCGGCAACGCCGCCGCGTTGGTGCCGCCCGCCTGGGCCATGTCGGGACGGCCGCCGCCCTTGCCGCCCACCTGCGACGCGACGAAGTTCACGAGATCGCCCGCCTTCACCCGCGTGATGAGGTCCTGCGTGACCCCGGCGATGAGGCTCACCTTCTCGCCTTCGGAGGCGGCGAGCACGATGGCGCTCGACTTGAGCTTGCCCTTCAGCTGGTCGAGCGTGTCGCGAAGCGTCTTCACGTCCGCGCCGTCGAGCCTCGCGGCGAGCACCTTGATGCCCTTCACGTCGACCGCTTCGTCGGCGAGGTCTCCCCCGCGCGAGGTCGCCATCTTCTGCTTGAGCTTGGCGATTTCCTTCTCGAGCGCGCGCTCGTGCTCGAGGGACGCCGCGAGCTTCGCCTCGACTTCCTTCGGCTGCGCCTTGAGGGCATCGGCGACGCGGGCGAGGCGATCGGCCTCGTCCCGCGCGAACGCGATGGCGACGGTGCCCGCGATCGCTTCCACGCGGCGGATGCCGGCGGCGACGCCGCCCTCCGACGTGATGCGGAAAAGCCCGATGTCGCCCGTGCGCGCGACGTGCGTGCCGCCGCAGAGCTCGCGCGAAGTGCCGATGTCGAGCACGCGCACCTCGTCGCCGTACTTCTCGCCGAAGAGCATCATCGCGCCCAGCTTCTGCGCGTCGTCGATTGGCATCACGCGGGCGGTCGTCGGCACGTTGGCGAGGATCTCCGTGTTCACGATCCCCTCCACGCGATGGATCTGCTCTGGGGTCATGGGCGCGTTGTGGCTGAAGTCGAAGCGCGTCTTGTCCTCGTCCACGAGCGAGCCCTTCTGCGTCACGTGGGCGCCGAGCACTTCGCGCAACGCCTTGTGCATGAGGTGCGTGACCGAGTGGTGGCGCATCGTGCGCGCGCGCCTGTCGAGGTCGACGTTTGCGGCGACTGTGTCGCCCACCTGCAACTCGCCCGTCTTCACGAGGCCGTGGTGTCCGAACACGTCGGGCTGGATCTTCTGCGTGTCCTGCACGTCGAAGAGCGTGAGGCAGGTGCCGCCCTTGGTGAGCTCGCCGCGGTCGCCGACCTGGCCGCCGGATTCCGCGTAGAACGGCGTCCTGTCGAGCACGACGATGCCCTCCTCGCCCGCGGCCAACGACTTCACCGGCGTGCCGCCGCGATAGAGGGCGGCCACGCGCCCTTCTTCCGACAGCGTCTCGTAGCCGCGGAACATCGTCTTCGCGCCCGAGTAGTCGAGCTGGGTGCCGCTCTTGAACTTGCTCGCGGCGCGCGAACGCTCCTGCTGCGAGGCCATCGCGGCGTTGAATCCATCCATGTCGATCTCGAAGCCGCGTTCGCGCCCGATGTCGGCCGTGAGGTCGATCGGGAAACCGAACGTGTCGTAGAGCTTGAACGCGGTTTCGCCATCGAGGCGCTTCGCGTTCTTCGCGAGTGCCGTCTCCAGGATCGCCATGCCCGTCTCGAGCGTCTCGGCGAAGCGTTCTTCCTCTTGCTTCAACGTCGCGGTAACCCGCTCCTGGGCGTTCACCAGCTCCGGGTACGCGCCGCCCATCTCCTTCGCGACGTCGGCGACGAGCTTGTAGAAGAACGGCCGCTTCTGCCCGAGCTTGTAACCATGGCGCATGGCCCGGCGGGCGATGCGGCGCAGGACGTAGCCGCGGCCTTCGTTCAGCGGGATCACGCCGTCGGTCACGAGGAAGGCGCAGGCGCGGATGTGGTCCGCAATCACGCGAAGCGATGGGGATTCGAGGTCCTTGGCGCCCGTCTCGCGCGCCGCGGCCTTGATGAGCGACTGGAAGAGGTCGATCTCGTAGACCGAATTCACGTGCTGCAGGACCGCTGTGAGGCGCTCGAGGCCCATGCCCGTATCGACGGAAGGCTTGGGAAGCGGATTCAACGTGCCCGCCTCATCGCGGTTGAACTGCATGAACACGAGGTTCCAGATCTCGATGTAGCGGTCGCCGTCCTGCCCGGGCGAACCCGGTGGGCCGCCTTCCACCCCGGGACCGTGGTCGTAGAAGATCTCGGAGCACGGGCCGCACGGACCGGTGTCGGCCATCTGCCAGAAGTTGTCGCTCTCGTACTTGCGTCCGCCGGGCTTGTCGCCGATGCGGACGCAGCGATCCTTCGGCACGCCGATCACGTTGGTCCAGATGTCGTAGGCCTCGTCGTCGGTCTCGTACACCGTGGTCCAGAGCTTCTCCTTCGGAAGCCCGTACTCGACCGTGATCAACTCCCAGGCGAACTTGATCGCATCGCGCTTGAAGTAATCGCCGAAGCTGAAGTTGCCCAGCATCTCGAAGAACGTGAGGTGGCGCGCGGTGTAGCCCACGTTCTCCAGGTCGTTGTGCTTGCCGCCGGCGCGAACGCAGCGCTGCGACGTCACCGCGCGGTTATAGGGACGCTTGTCGAAGCCGAGGAAGACGTCCTTGAACTGCACCATCCCGGCGTTGGTGAACAGCAGCGTCGGATCGTTGCCGGGGACGAGCGGGCTCGAGGACACGCGCTGGTGGCCCTTCGAGGCGAAGTACTCGATGAACTTGGTGCGGATCTCGTTGGTTTTCATGCGCTTGCGGCTGCGTCAGTCGCCTCGCGGCGATCTTCGGACGAAACGACAAGGATACCAAACGGGTGCGTCGTTTGGCCGCCGACGCCGACGGAAGTCTCAACGGCGCTCAGGCCCTGCGTGCAAACAGGAAGCTCGGCCTGCGCTCGACCGCCAATTTACGGGCTGCTTCCATGATCTCGCATTCTTGTGCCGTGCTTGTTCCGAGCAGGTGGTTGAGCAGGCCCTGGGGATACGCGAATCCGTGCTCTCCATAGAAATTGAGACTGCTTCGGCCGCACAGCGGACAGAGCGCCCGATCCGAAAGGCCGCCGAAATCGTTCATGTCCCGCGCGGGACGAGGCCTCGCATGCTTCAGGACCTCGTCCGCGACGAAGGAAGCCCAGTCACGCCCGGCGCCATCGGACTCCTGCGGCGTGCCGTCGAAAAGAAGCGCCTGCAACTTCGAAGGCATCAAGCTCAGGACGATCTCGCGCAAGTCGCTTATCTCCCTGCGAAGCGCACCGTTCTCAGCCTCGAGCCTCGCCGATTTGTCTGCCAGGGCAACGTGGAGCGTCATGCGGCCTCAGCGCTGCGCATACTGCGGCGCGCGTGGCTGCTCGCGACTCGCTCGGTCGGATCGCGGATATTCCGGCAAACAATTGAGAAGAATCACAGCCGCGATCGCAAGAAGCGAAAGAATGTTCTGGGCACGATGGTTCATCGCGAAACCTCCCGAAAAAAACGCAGTACCGCATCCAAGGCGAACCCACGGCCCTGCAGGAACCTCACCTGCCGCGCGCGCTCGCGATCGTCGCCGGGCGCCGCCTTGAATCGTGTTCGCCATACCGATTCGATGTTCGCCGCGCCATCACTGCCGGCGGCGCGGAATGCAGCGGCGATGGCCTCGTCATCCACGCCCTTGGCGCGCAGCTCGTGCGCAACCTTGAGCGGGCCGTAGCGCCGCGCTTTCGCACGCACCGATTGCTCGGCGAAACGCGCATCGGATAGCCAACCCTTGGCGCTGAGCTCGTCGAGCACCACAGTGACATCCTCATCGTCGCCCGCGATGCGCTCGAGCTTGCGCGAGAGTTCATGGCGCGAATGCTCGCGTCGTGCAAGGAGCCGCATGGCCCGGGCCTTCAGCGAAATCGGCTCGGTCTTAGCCAAGATGAATGCCCAGGCCATTTGACTCCCCTACGGCGCGTTGCGACCACGGCGTTGGCACGAAGAAACTCAGTCGTCGCCTTCGGCGGCGTCGGTCGACTGGGGCATGCCGCCCGCGACACCGACGGCCTCGCGAATCTTCTGCTCGATCTCGATCGCCACGGCGGGATTTTCCTTGAGGAACTCGCGCGTATTGTCCTTGCCCTGGCCGATCTTCTCGCCCTTGTAGGCGTACCAGGCGCCGGATTTCTCGACGATGCGGTGGTTCACGCCCATCTCGATGATCTCGCCCTCGCGCGAGATGCCCTCGTTGTAGAGGATGTCGAAGTCGGCGGTCTTGAAAGGAGGCGCGACCTTGTTCTTCACGACCTTCACGCGCGTCTCGTTGCCGATCACCTCTTCGCCCTTCTTGATGGAGCCGATGCGGCGGATGTCGATGCGGACCGACGCGTAGAACTTGAGCGCGTTGCCGCCCGTGGTGGTCTCGGGGTTGCCGAACATCACGCCGATCTTCATGCGGATCTGGTTGATGAAGATCACCAGCGTGTTCGAGCGCTTGATGTTGGCGGTGAGCTTGCGAAGCGCCTGCGACATGAGGCGCGCCTGCAGGCCCATCTGGGGCTCGCCCATCTCGCCTTCGATCTCGGCCTTGGGCGTGAGCGCCGCCACGGAGTCGATCACGACGCAGTCCACGGACGCGGAGCGCACCAGCATGTCCGCGATCTCGAGGGCCTGCTCGCCGTTGTCCGGCTGCGAAAGGAGCAGCTCCGACGTATCGACGCCGAGGCGCTGCGCATATTGCGGATCGAGCGCGTGCTCCGCATCGATGAAGGCCGCGGTGCCGCCCAGCTTCTGGATGTTGGCGATGACCTGGAGCGTGAGCGTGGTCTTGCCCGAGGATTCCGGGCCGTAGATCTCGACCACGCGGCCGCGGGGGAGGCCGCCCACGCCGAGCGCCATGTCGAGGCCGAGCGATCCCGTGGAGACGACCTGGATGCCTTTTTCCACGTCGGCATCGCCCATCTTCATGATGGAGCCCTTGCCGAACTGCTTCTCGATCTGCGAGAGCGCGGCCTGGAGGGCCTTGGCCTTGTTCTCGTCCACTTTGGGGGCTTCCGCGGGGCTGGAGATGACTTTGAGCATTTGAATTATCCCATCGTTGGTTTGTTGAAGATGTCGTTGAGGTTAGCGGGCCGCTGGCTCATGAAATGAGCTACCGCGTGCGCCTCACCAACCCCGCCATCACTCCGAAAATCTCGAAACCCCCTCTGGGGCGAATGACCGGATACGCCTTGTTCGCGGGCTTCAGGACGAAGTCGTTCTTCTCCCGCTCGAGGTACTTCACCGTGAACTCGTTGTTCACGATCGCGACGACGATGTCGCCCACGTTCGCGTTGGGCTGCTGCTCGACCACCAGGAGATCGCCCTCGCAGATGCCCGCGTCGATCATCGAATCTCCCTTCACCCGCACGAGCGAGGTGCGCGACGGGATCCTGACGAGGTAGTCGTCGATCGTGATGAGGTCGTAGCCATCCGACACC
>DATGGI010000092.1:0-9973 GCA_035308545.1 Usitatibacter sp. | reverse complement strand
AGTGTCGGCACGCCGGTTCAAGGAGCTGGGCGCCACCTCCCAGGATGCAGAGATCTTCGAGCTGAGGGCGATCGAGGGCGGGGTTCGGAGGCTCCAGCCGCCCGAAGAATAGGCCGTTGCCGTAAAATGGATGGATGAAAGTCATCGGCATCGCGGGCTACAGCGGCAGCGGCAAGACGACACTCATCGAGAAGCTGATTCCGGTCTTCGTGAGAGAGGGCCTGCGCGTGTCGCTCATCAAGCACGCACACCACGAGTTCGACGTGGACCAACCTGGCAAGGATTCGCATCGCCATCGCCAGGCGGGCTGCTCCGAGGTGCTCATCAGCTCCTCCAGGCGCTGGGCGCTCATGCACGAGCTTCGCGGCGGCGCGGAGCCGAAACTCCAGGACCAGCTGAAGCACCTGTCGCCGTGCGACCTCGTGATCGTCGAGGGCTACAAGAACGAGCCGATCCCGAAGCTCGAGGTCCATCGCCGCGACGCCAACGCGCCCTTGCTGCATCCCGAGGATTCCCACGTGGTCGCGGTCGCGACCGACGAAGCCCTCGAGACGAAGTTGCCGCAGTTCTCGCTCGACGACGTCGAAGGCATCGTGCGGTTCCTGCTGCAGCACATGGGCTTCCATCGCGCGCGCCTCGTGCGCTGACGCTCCGTGGTCACGCTGCTCTATTTCGCCAGCCTTCGCGAGACTCTCGGCACTTCACGCGAGCAGCTCGCGCTGGACCAGCGCGGCTCGACGGTCTCGACGCTCGTCAACCAGCTTCGCAATCGTGACGGCCTGTGGAGCGAGACCTTCGCGCCCGGAAAATCGTGGCGCGTCGCCGTCAACCAGGAGATGGCGAACCTCGCCACGCCGGTGAAACCCGGCGACGAGATCGCATTCTTCCCTCCGGTGACCGGGGGCTAGCGTGCCGACCGTTCGCATCCAGGAGGCCGACTTCGATACCGGGCGCGAGCTCGACGCGATGACGCGAGGGCGCAAGGATGTCGGCGCGCTCGCGAGCTTCACGGGGCTCGTCCGCGACGCGAACGACGGCTCGGCCGTGAGCGCCATGACGCTCGAGCACTATCCGGGAATGACCGAGAAGGCGCTCGCCGAGATCTGCGGCCAGGCCCACTCGCGCTGGGACCTGATCGACACGCTCGTGATCCATCGCGTAGGCACGTTGAAGCCGGGCGATCGCATCGTGCTCGTGGGCGTGACGAGCGCGCATCGCGGGGAAGCCTTCGCGGCGTGCGAATTCATCATGGACTATCTCAAGACCCGCGCCCCGTTCTGGAAGCGCGAGGAGACACCCGGCGGCACGCGCTGGGTCGAGGCCCGCGAGACCGACGATACCGCCGCCGCCAAGTGGAAGTGATCTAGAGCGAGCAGAAGATCCGCCGCGTGAGCGAGATCATCTCGAGCACGCGCGGATCGTTGATGCGGTAGAAAACCTTGTTCGCGTCCTTGCGGGCTTCCAGCAGGCCTTGATCGCGAAGCACCGCCAGGTGCTGCGAGACGTTGCTCTGGGACGTGCCGACCGCGTCCACGATCTCCAGCACGGAGAGTTCCTGGTTTCCCACAAGGCAGAGGATCTTCAGCCGCAGCGGATGGCCCATCGCCTGCATGGCGGAGCTCGCCTCGCGGATGTTGTCGCTCTTTCCGATGAGATCGAAGATGTCCTCGGAGACCTTCTTCGGCGGCCGCTTCACGGGGCGCTTGGGCATTCGCGAATGTAAGGGTCCGACCGGCCGCCGTCAATATTAGCCGCCGCTGATATACTCCGGCGATGCCCACCGGCCGCTTGCAACGCGCGCCCGAGAACTTCCTCGATGCGCAACAGATCGCCGCCGTGCAGTCCGGGCGGCGTGATTTCCTGCGCGGTGCGTTCGCTGCCGCTGCTGCCGCCACTGTTGTCACTCCCGCCGCTGTTGTCACCCCGGCGCAGGCCGGGGCCCAATCACCGGACGGCGACCCCAACATCCTCACGCTTCCCGAGCACAGCAAGTCGCTCGGCCAGCCCGTGGCGGCACGCGGCTATGGCGAGCCTTCGCAATACGAGAAGAACCTGCAGCGGCGCCAGAGCCCCGGACTCACGCAGGTCGGAGCGGCGTCCGTGTCGTTCTGCCCGCTCCAGGGGCTCTTCGGGATCATCACGCCCAACGGCCTGCACTTCGAGCGCCACCACCAGGGCTGGTGGGATATCGATCCGAGCAAGCACCGGCTGATGGTGATGGGCCTCGTGAAGGAGGCGAAGGTCTACACCATGGACGACCTCATGCGCTTGCCCGCGGTCTCCCGCATCCATTTCATCGAGTGCGGCGCGAACACCGGCATGGAATGGGGCAACGTCTCGGTGCCGACGGTCCAGTACACGCACGGGATGCTTTCGTGCTGCGAGTTCACCGGCGTGAAACTCTCGACGCTGCTCGACGATTGCGGATTCGATCGCAAGAAGGGCAGGTACGTCCTGGCCGAAGGCGCCGACGGCTCCGGGATGACGCGCACCATCGCCATGGATCGCGCGCTCGACGACGTGATCGTCGCTTGGGCCATGAACGGAGAGATGCTGCGCCCGGAAAACGGCTACCCGCTTCGCCTCGTGGCGCCTGGAATCCAGGGCGTGTCGTGGGTGAAGTGGCTTCGGCGGCTCAAGGTCGGCGACGAGCCCTTCGGCGCGAAGGACGAGGTCATCCACTACGTGGACCTCATGCCCGACGGGATGCTTCGTCAGTACACCTCGATCCAGGAATGCAAATCGGTGATCACGTCTCCTTCCGGCGGGCAGTTCCTGCTCGACAAGGGCTTCTACAACGTGACCGGCCTCGCGTGGTCGGGGCGCGGACGCGTGAAGCGCGTCGACGTCTCCGCCGACGGCGGCCGCAACTGGCGCACGGCACGCCTCGAGACACCCGTGCTTGCGAAGGCGCTCACCCGTTTCAACATCGATTGGGCCTGGGACGGAAGCCCGGCGATCCTGCAATCGCGCGCGATCGACGAGACGGGTTACGTGCAGCCGAAGATCAACCAGCTTCGCGCGGTGCGCGGGACGCGCTCGATCTACCACAACAACGCGATCCAGTCGTGGCGCGTCGATGCGAGCGGGGAAGTGACGAATGTTCAGGCTTATTAGGGCGCTCGTCGCCTTCCTCGGCTGGATCCCCGCCTTCGCGGGGATGACAGCTCTTGCGGGAACGACCTACCAAGGTATTGGTCGTGTTGCGACGCCCGACGAGATCGCCGCATGGGATATCGACGTGCGCCCGGACTTCAAGGGATTGCCGAAAGGGTCCGGCAGCGTCGCCGACGGGCAGAAGATCTGGGATGCGAAGTGCGCCTCATGCCATGGGACATTCGGCGAGTCGAACGAAGTCTTCACGCCGCTCGTGGGCGGCACGACCGCCGCGGACATGAAGTCGGGCCGCGTGGGTACGCTCGTTACAGGCGGCGTCGCGCGCACCACGCTCATGAAAGTCTCGACGATCTCGACGCTCTGGGATTACATCCGCCGCGCGATGCCGTGGAATGCGCCCAAATCCCTCACGAACGACGAGGTGTACGCGGTGCTCGCGTACCTGCTCAACCTGGGCGACATCCTTCCCGATACCTTCGTGCTGTCGGATGCGAACATCGCCGAAGTGCAGCTGCGCCTCCCCAATCGCAACGGCATGACGCGGAACCACGGGCTTTGGGACATCAAGGGCAAGTCCGACGTCGCGAACGTCGCATGCATGAAGGATTGCGAGACCGAAGTGCATCTCGCGTCCCAGTTTCCCGAATTCGCACGCGGCTCCCACGGAGATCTCTCCGAGCAGAATCGGCCCATCGGCGCGACCGCATCCGCGCCGGCTCCATCGAAGCCGGCACCGGTAGCCGTTGCGCACGCGTCGCCGGATCCTGCGGGCCTCGCGAGGTCGCGTGGTTGCCTCGCGTGCCATGCCACCGACGGCAAGGTCGTGGGCCCCGCATTCAGGGACGTGGCCGCCCGGTACAAGGGCGACGCCGCCGCGGCATCGAATCTCGCGAAGAGAATTCGCGGCGGAAGCGCCGGAGCCTGGGGAGCGACCCCGATGCCGCCGAATTCCGCCGTATCCCAATCGGAAGCGGAAGCGCTGGCGCAGTGGGTCCTGGGGTTATAATTTTTGAACGCGCGCTCTCCAACGCGCACGAGGGAAAAACGATGAACGGCAGTCGCAGGAAAGTCCTCCAGGGCACGGGCGTGCTGGGCCTCGCGATGATGGCGGGGCTCTTCAAGCCGGGCAGCGCCTGGGCGGAAGAGTGGAACAAGGCGGCGTTCGAAGTGAAGAACAGCCTCAACGATGCGGTGAAGGCGTTGGGCGGCAGCGCGGCCACCGAGAGCAAGGACATCACGATGACCTCTCCCGACATCGCGGAGAACGGCGCCGTGGTTCCCTTCGCCGTCGCGAGCAAGCTCCCGAAGACGGAGTCCATCGCGATCCTCGTCGAGAAGAATCCCAACATCCTCGCGGCGAACTTCTTCATCCCCGATGGCACCGAACCCTGGGTGAACACGCGCATCAAGATGGGACAGACGTCCAACGTGATCGCGCTGGTGAAGGCCGATGGGAAGTACTACTACACGAGCAAGGAAGTGAAGGTCACGCTCGGCGGATGCGGAGGTTGACGTGGCAGATCCGATGAAGATTCGCGCCGCGATGGCCGGCGACAAGGTCGAGGTGAAGGTCCTCATGGCCCACGAGATGGAAACCGGGCAACGCAAGGACTCCAAGGGCGCCGTGATTCCCGCGTGGTTCATCCAGACTGTGACCGCGACCGTGAATGGAAAGACGGTGCTTTCGGCGGAGTGGGGCCCGGCGGTATCGAAGAATCCCTTCCTGTCGTTTCGTTGCGCGGGCAAGCCCGGCGACAAGGTCACGATCACCTGGGTGGACAACCACGGCGACAAGCGCACGGACGAGGCGGTAGTCGCGGGGTAATTGGGCCCCGGACCATTGCTGCGATTGCAGCGTCCGGGGTGACAAAGCGAGGAGGAGTCTTGAGGCCGAACCGAACGATCGCCGCGGCGCTGCTGCTGGCCGCGGGCCTGGGCGCGGGATCGCCCGGAGCGCAGGAGAAGAGCAAGGCAATCCAGGAGATCGAGAAATATCGCGCCGCATTGGGCGACGACAATCCCGCGGAACTGTGGGAGTCGCGCGGCGAGGATCTCTGGAAGGCGAAGCGCGGTCCGAAGAACGCATCCCTCGAGGCGTGCGACCTGGGTCTCGGGCCCGGCGTCGTGAAGGGCGCCTACACGGTGCTGCCGAAATACTTCGAGGATTCGGGGAAGGTCGAGGACCTCGAGTCGCGGCTGGTGACCTGCATGGTCACACTGCAGGGCTTCACGCCGGAGCAGGCGAAGAAGGATCCGTTCGGCGGTCCCGGCAAGAAGGTCCCCATGGATGCGCTCGTCGCGTACGTTGCGGCGCAATCCCGCGGCATGAAGATGAATGTCGCCGGCACGCATCCGAAGGAAGTCGAAGCGTACGAGATGGGCCGCAAGATCTTCTTCTATCACGGCGGCCCCCACGATTTCGCATGCGAGACCTGCCATGGCGCGGACGACAAGCGCATCCGCCTGCAGGACCTGCCCAACCTCACGAAGACATCCGATGCGCAGAGGGCTTACACCACGTGGCCGGCGTACCGCGTCTCCCAGGGCGAAGTGCGATCGATGCAGTGGCGCCTGAACGACTGCTTCCGGCAGCAGCGCTTCCCGGAGCTCGAGTTCGCGTCGCCGGCATCCATCGCGCTCACGATGTTCCTCGCGAAGAACGCGAACGGCGGCGTGATGAACGCGCCCGCCATCAAGCGCTAAGGACGACGCCATGAAGAAGAAGATCATCGTTGCATCGGCGCTCCTCGGCGCGGCCGTGGGATGCTCCCACATGGCCTCGTACGCTCCGGTCGAGCCCACCAACGACCAGGTGAAGGCCGTCCTCAAGGGCTCGTTCAGGGAAGTGGGCCAGGCGAAGCTCGACCGCATCGACCAGGACGACGTGCAACGCATCTGCAGCGCGGCTTCCGCGGGCAAGGCGCTCGCGAAGGAAGACGCCGAGCGAATCGAGAAGTCGCAGCTCGCCGGCATCAAGTATCCGGCGGACGGATACATGGGCGACTGGAAGGCCGGCGAGAAGATCGCGCAGCAGGGCACGGGCAAGCAGTACAGCGACGATCCGGCGCAGCCGGCCGGCGGCAATTGCTACGCGTGCCACGAGCTCACGAAGGAAGAGATCGCCTTCGGCACGATCGGTCCCTCGCTTCGCAACTTCGGCAAAGTCCGCGGCTTCACGCCGGAGGTGCAGAAGTACGCGTACGGCAAGATCTACAACTCCGAGGCGTATTCGGCGTGCTCGAACATGCCGCGCTTCGGCCACATGGGCATCCTCACGGAGAAGCAGATCAAGGACGTGGTGGCGCTGCTCATGGATCCGCAGTCGCCGGTCAACAAGTGATCGCGCGCGCCGCGGCGGCCATGATCGCCATCGCGGCGTTCGAGTGCATGGCCGCGGGCGAGGGCAGCACGTTCACGGTGAAGATGATCACGCCCGAGGCTGCCTTGAAGGCCGCCAGGGCCGCGATGGATAAATGCCGCGCGGAGGGATTCCAGGTGACCGTGGCTGTCGTCGACCGCAGCGGCGTCACGGTCTCGCTGATTCGCGACCGCTATGCTTCGCCCGGCTCGGTCGATGTGGCGCAACGCAAGGCGCAGACCGCGGTCAACTTCAAGATGGACACCGCGGCACTCGATCGCGAGCTCCAGCCGGGGCGGCCCACCGCGGGCATTCGCAGCCAGCCCGGAGTCGCCGCCATCGCCGGAGGCGCGATCATCGAGTCGGGCGGCGCGCTCGTCGGCGCGATCGGCGTGTCGGGAGCGCCGGGGCCCGCGAACGACGATCTCTGCGCCCGCGCGGGCATCAAGGCGATCGCCGAAGACCTCGAGTTCTGATGGATCGCCGCGAGTTCCTCCACATCCTCGCGATCGCGAGCGCCTCGGGACTTCCGCTCGCCTCGCGAAGCGCGCTCGCCGCGGAAGGCGATGCGTTCTACGACGTCCCGCGCTTCGGCAACGTGAGCCTGCTGCACATGACGGATTGCCATGCGCAGCTCTTGCCCGTCAGGTTCCGCGAACCCAACGTGAACATCGGCGTGAGCACGGCCGCGAACCTGCCGCCCCATCTCGTCGGCGACAAGTTCCTGTCCTACTACGGGGTCAGACCCCGAACGCGCGAAGCCAACGCGTTCACCTATCTCGACTTCGAGGAGCTCACGAATGCCTATGGGCGCCTCGGTGGATTCGCCCACCTCGCCACGCTCGTGAAGCGACTCAGGGCTTCGCGTCCCGGCGCGTTGCTCCTCGATGGCGGCGATACGTGGCAAGGCTCGGCTACGTCGCTCTGGAGCAAGGGGCAGGACATGGTCGATGCTCAGAAGCTCCTCGGCGTCGACGTGATGACGGGCCACTGGGAATTCACGTACGGACAGGATCGCGTGAAGGAAGTCGTCGACAAGGACTTCAAGGGACGCATCGAGTTCCTCGCGCAGAACGTGGCGACGCTGGATTTCGACGATCCGGTCTTCAAGCCGTACACGATCCGCGAGATCAATGGCGTGCAGGTCGGCATCGTCGGGCAGGCGTTCCCGTATACGCCGATCGCGAATCCGCGCTACTTCGTCGCCGACTGGACCTTCGGCATCAAGGAGCAGGAGCTGCAGAGGCACGTCGACGAGGTGCGCACCAAGGGAGCGAAGGCCGTGATCCTGCTTTCGCACAACGGCATGGACGTGGACCTCAAGCTCGCGAGCCGCGTGATGGGCATCGACGTGATCCTCGGCGGCCACACGCACGATGGGGTTCCGAAGCCCGTGCCGGTGAAGAACGCCGGCGGCACCACGCTCGTCACCAACGCGGGAAGCAACGGAAAGTTTCTCGGCGTGCTCGACATGGACATCCGCGATGGGCGCATTCGCGACATCCGGTACCGGCTGCTGCCGGTCTTCGCGAACCTGCTGCCCGCGGATCGCGAGATGGCCGCGCACATCGCGAAGGTGCGTGCGCCCCACGAAGCGAAGCTCGGCAAGAAGCTCGCCGTCGCCGAAACGCTCCTCTATCGGCGCGGCAACTTCAACGGCACGCTCGACCAGGTGATCCTCGACGCGCTCATGGGCGTGAAGGGCGCCGAGATCGCGTTCTCGCCGGGCTTCCGCTGGGGCACGTCGCTCCTGCCGGGCGATGCGATCACGCAGGAGTCGGTGATGGATTGGTCCGCGATCACCTATCCGGCCACGACGCTCTCGGACATCAGCGGCGAGATGATCAAGACGATCCTCGAAGACGTCTGCGACAACCTCTTCAATCCCGATCCCTACTACCAGCAGGGCGGCGACATGGTGCGCGTGGGCGGGCTCACCTACACCTGCACGCCGGGCGAGGCCATGGGCAAGCGCATCAGCGACATGCGGCTGAACGGCAAGCTCATCGACGCGGGCAAGGCGTACAAGGTCGCGGGTTGGGCGCCGGTGGCGGAAGGCGTGCAAGGCGAACCTATCTGGGACGTGATCTCGCGTTACCTCGAGGATCGCAAGACGATCGCCGCGCCGAAGCTCAACCTGCCGAAGCTCGTGGGCGTCGAAGGCAACCTCGGCATCGCGTCGTGATGCGCGGGATGCTGGCCTTGCTCCTCGCGGCGGCGACGCTCGCCTGCGCGCGCGACTATCCCGCCATCCAGTCGAAAGTGGTCGCGACGAAGGTCACCGATCGCGTCTACTACGTCCAGGGCGGCACGGGAGTGGCATCCGCGGCGAACGAGGGCTTCAACTCCAACGCGGGTTTCGTCGTCACCGATGACGGCGTGGTCGTGGTCGACGCGTTGGGCACGCCGGCGTTGGGCAACGCGTTGGTGCGAGCCATCCGGTCGGTGACCTCGCAACCGATTCGCCGATTGATCCTCACGCATTACCATGCCGACCATTTCTACGGCGCCATCGCGTTGAAGGACGCGGGCGCGGATATCTGGGCGCAGAAGAGGGCGCTCGAGTATCTCAACGGAGGCGAGGCGGAACGGCGCCGCGAGCAGCGGGCGAAGGATCTCTTCCCGTGGGTGGACGAATCGATGGCGATCGTCCGCGCCGATCACTGGATCGACGAAGCCGAGTCCTTCTCGATGGGCGGCGTCGCGTTCGACATCCAGCACATGGGTCCCGCGCATTCGCCCGAGGACCTGATCGTCGTCGTGCCCTCCGAGGGCGTGATCTTCAGCGGTGACATCTTCTTCGCGGGGCGGATCCCGTTCGTGGGCGAAGCCGACAGCAAGCGATGGCTCGAGCGCATCGATGGGCTGCTCGCGTTGAAGCCGAAGATCATGATCACGGGACACGGCGGCATGTCGCGCGATCCGGAGCGCGACCTCGCGCTCACCCGCGACTACCTCACCTACCTGCGTTCGACGATGGGCAAGGCCGTCGAGGACTTCGTGCCCTTCGACGAGGCCTATGCGAAAACCGACTGGAGCCGCTTCGAGAAGGTCCCCGCGTTCGACGCTGCCAACCGCATCAACGCTTACGGGACGTATCTGCTGATGGAGAAGGAGATGTTGGCGCGGTAAAGCGGTAGTACTCGCCGTCGAGGAACGCCACGACGTGCTCCTCTTCGTCGGGGAACATCTGGAGGTTGAGCTCGCTGTTGCAGAGCGCGACCTGGGCCTTCAGCTTTCCCGGGGACGTGACCTTGCGGTCCTTGCGAAGATAGATCGCCTTCGCGTCGCCCATCGTCTTGTTCGCGTGGCACTCCTCGCAATGCTTTTCGGCGACGAGCTTGCGTCCCTCGGCGGGATCGCCCGCCGCGAGGCAAAGACCCGTGGTCACGCAGGTGAAGAAGAGGAGGAGGGCGCGCATGAAGCCATGCTAGCCCTCCCGCAACGCTCCCGCTAGTCGCGGTAGATGATGGTGCCGACGTCCTCGCCTTCGAGCGC
>DATGGI010000091.1:0-5750 GCA_035308545.1 Usitatibacter sp. | reverse complement strand
GTCCCACGCCTGGGTGTTGTCCTCGAGATAGGGCGTGATCCCCTCGCTCACGACGCGGCGGCGCAGTTTCGCGTTCGCGATCGGGAAGCACAGCTCGATGCGGCGGAAGAAGTTGCGGTCCATCCAGTCGGCGCTCGAGAGATAGACGCGCGTGTGCCCGCCGCCCTTGAACTCGAAGATGCGCGTGTGCTCGAGGAAGCGCCCGATGATAGAGCGCACGCGGATGTTCTCCGACAGCCCCGGCACGCCGGGTCGCAGCGCGCACACGCCGCGCACCACGAGGTCGATCTTCACGCCCGCCTGCGAAGCCTTGTAGAGCGCCTGGATCACCTGCGGCTCGAGGAGCGCGTTCATCTTCGCGGCGATGCGCGCCGGCCGGCCCGAGCGCGCGATGCGGGTCTCGTTCTCGATCGCATCGAGCACGCGCTGGTGCAGCGTGAACGGCGCCTGCCACATGTGCTTCAGCTTGGTCACCTTGCCCAGCCCCGTGAGCTGCTGGAACACCTCGTTCACGTCGTTCGTGAGGCCTTCGTCGGCCGTGAGCAGGTCGATGTCGGTGTAGAGCTTGGCCGTGCGCGGGTGATAGTTGCCCGTGCCCAGGTGCGCATAGCGCACGAGCTTGCCCTCCTCGCGCCGCACGACGAGCGCCATCTTCGCGTGGGTCTTGTGCCCGACGACGCCGTACACCACGTGGGCTCCGACCTCCTCGAGGCGCGCGGCCCAGTTGATGTTGGCTTCCTCGTCGAAACGCGCCATCAGCTCCACGACGACGGTGACTTCCTTGCCCGCCCGCGCCGCGTCGATGAGGGTCTGCATGATCACCGAGTCCGTGCCCGTGCGATACACGGTCTGCTTGATCGCGACCACGCGCGGATCCTTCGCCGCCTGCTGGATGAACTCGATCACCGGCTGGAACGACTGGAACGGGCGGTGCAGGAGCTGGTCGCCCTTGCGGATCGTCTCGAAGATGTCGCGGCCCTTGGAAAACGGCTTGGGCAGGCCCGGCGTGAACGTCGGATATTCCAGGTCGGGACGGTTCACCTGCTCCGGGATGCTCATGAGGCGAACGAGGTTCACCGGCCCCTGGCATGCATAGAGGTCGTCGCCCTCGAGGCCGAACTGCGAGAGCAGGAATCGCGTCATGCTCTCGGACATGTTGTCGGCCACCTCGAGGCGCACCGCGTCGCCGAAGTGGCGTTGCGGCAACTCGCCCTGCAGCGCCTTGCGCAGGTCCTTCACTTCCTCCTCCTCGACGAACATCTCCGAGTTGCGCGTCACGCGGAACTGGTAGCAGCCCGTGACGTGCATGCCCGCGAAGAGCTCGCCCACGTGGGCGTGCAGGATCGAGGTGAGGAAGATGAAATCGCTCGGCCCGTGCGCGACCTTCTTCGGCAGCAGGATCACGCGCGGCAACACGCGCGGCGCCTGCACGATGGCCGCGCGGGAGTCGCGCCCGAAGGCGTCGCGCCCTTCCAGCTCCACGGCGAAGTTGAGGCTCTTGTTGAACACGCGCGGGAAGGGATGTGACGGATCCAGCCCGATGGGCGTGAGCAGCGGCATCATCTCGCGGAAGAAATACTCGCGGATCCACTCGTGCTGCGAAGGCGTCCATTCGGCCCTGCGCAGGAAGCGGATCTTTTCCTTGGCGAGCGCCGGCACCACCTCGTCGTTGAAGAGCCGGTACTGGCGCTCGACGATGCCCTGGGCGCGCGCCGCGACCTGGCGAAACACCGCGAGCGGCTCCATGCCGTCGGGACCGCTCGCCGCCGCCCCGAGCTTGATCTGCTCCTTCAGGCCCGAGACGCGGATCTCGAAGAACTCGTCGAGGTTCGACGAGACGATGCAGAGGAACTTGAGCCGCTCCAGCGCGGGGACGGACTTGTCTTCCGCCTGCGCGAGCACGCGCCGGTTGAATTCGAGGGCCTGCAGTTCCCGGTTGAGGAAGTGCTCGTGCGGCAACGAGGTCTTGGGCGTTCCCTTGGTCTTGCGGGCCATGACGCTACAGCCGCGTTGTGACAATCATGTGTCGAAGGCCGGTGGCATACTTGCAGAGCGATGGAATATAACACTCTCGGAGCGGTGGACCTCGGATCGAACAGCTTCCACCTCGCTGTAGGACGCGTGGTGGACGACCAGATCTATCCACTCGATTCCCTCAAGGAAACCGTCCGCCTCGGCAGCGGCCTCACGCCCGACCGCCAGCTCGACAGCCTCGCGCAGGACCGCGGGCTCGCCGCCCTGAAGCGCTTCGGCGAGCGCCTCGCCGGCATGCCGAAGGAAGCGGTGCGCGTCGTGGGGACCAACGCGTTGCGCGTGGCGAAGAACGCAGGGCCGTTCCTGCGCCGCGCCGAGTCGATCCTGGGCTTTCCGATCGAGATCATTCCGGGGCGCGAGGAAGCGCGCCTCATCTACCTGGGTGTCGCGCACTCGCTGCCGCTCAGCAACAACAATCGCATGGTGGTCGACATCGGCGGCGGCTCCACGGAATTCATCATCGGCAACAAGATGAGGGCCAAGGCGATGGAGAGCCTGTACATGGGCTGCGTGAGCTACACCTCCCGCTACTTCCCCGACGGCCGCATCGACAAGAAGGGGTTCCGGCAGGCCGAGCTCGCCGCGCGCGGCCAGGTGCAGACGATCGCCACGCGCTTCGAGAAGGAAGGCTGGAAGGAGGCCGTGGGCTCGTCGGGCACCGCGCGCTCCATCGCGGAGATCCTCCTGAAGAACGGGCAGGCCGAGCGCGGCATCACCGCCGCGGGTCTCGCGTGGCTGCGCGAAGAGCTCCTCGCGGTCGGCGACGTGCGCAAGCTCTCCATGGCGGGCCTTCGCGACGACCGCATCCCCGTGGTCGCCGGCGGCGTCGCGATCATGTCGGGCATCTTCAACGAGCTCTCGCTCGATCGCATGACAGTCGCCGACGGCGCGCTTCGCGACGGCGTGCTCTGGGATCTCCTCGGCCGCGTCCATCACCGCGACATCCGCGACGTGACGGTGGACCAGTTCATGCGCCGCTACCACGTGGACCAGGCGCAGGCGCAGCGCGTGGGACACCTCGCCGAGACGCTGCTGCGCGGCATCGAGAACAAGAAGGACGATCTCGCCCTGGTGGCGCCGTTCCTCGGGTGGGCGGTGAAGCTCCACGAGATCGGCATCTCCATCGCGCAAGGCGCGTACCACAAGCACTCGGCCTACATCCTCGCCAATGCCGACATGCCCGGCTTCTCGAAGCAGGAGCAGGGTTATCTGTCGAACCTCGTTCTCGCGCAGCGCGGCAAGCTCGTGAAGATGGGCGCCGCCTTCGAAGACGACAAGCGGCTCGCCGCCCTCGCCTTCTGCCTTCGCCTCGCGGTGATCCTGCATCGCAGCCGCAGGACGTTGAAGCTGCCCAAGCTTCGCGTCTCGCGCGCCGGCGATAGCTTCAAGCTCGAGGTGGACGGCCGCTGGCTCGCCGACCACGGGCTTGTCGCGCTAGCCCTCGACGCGGAGCGCGAACAGTGGGACTCGGTGGGCTTTACGCTCGAGCTGCTCGAGACCTAACTCCGACGCCGGCGTATTCGTTCAAGCCGCCTCGAGCTCCGTCCTGTAGGCGGACTCGGGCGTCCCGTCCTTCCACGGCAGCGCGACCTCGTAGTCGCGCAGGAGGCAATCGTCCGGGAGCGTCACGATGGGCGCGAAGTCGCGGTGCGCGATGTACTCGGGGCGCTTGAAGCGCCGGATGTGGTTCGAGATCGCGCACAGCGACAGGTAGACGGACACGCGATTCCACGGCGAGAGGTTCGAGGTCGATGCATGCACGAGGCAGCCGTGGAAGAGGATCATCGATCCGGCCGGCCCCTTGGGCGCCACGATGCCGCCCTTCGCGACGAGCGCTGCGATCGCCTCGTGGTCGATCGTCCAGAGCGGATAGCTCGTCGTGCTCGTGTCATGGCCCGCGGGAAGCGCGCCCTGCTTGTGGCTGCCCGGGATGAACATGAGCGGCCCGTTGAACTCGTTCACCTCGTCCAGGAAGATCGCGACGTTCATGGCGCGCGCCTCGGGCATGAGGTCGTCGTTCATCCACGTGCCGTAGTCCTGGTGCCATTGCCACACGTCGCCGTCGAAGGCCATCTTCCCGTTGATCTTGAACTGGTGCATGTACACCGGCTCGTCGAAGAGCTGCACGATGGGATCGACCATGCGCGGATGCCGCGCGAGCTTCGCGAAAGGCTTCGAATAGAGGTGCGCCGCGAAGTTCGTGCGAACGGCGTCGCTGTCCTTCTCGCGGACGTTCTCGGGGCGGCGCATCGCATAGATGCGCGGAACCTCGTCGGTGAGGGCCTTGATCTCCGCGGGCGAGAAAAGGCTCGGGAAGAACAGGTATCCGTCGCGGTCGAACTGGGCGAGCTGCTGGGCGGTGAGCTTCATGGTCCGGCCTCCGGCGCGGGCGATTGCCTATTGTGCCTCGTTCAGGCGTCCAGTTGCTCCGGGCTCATGACGGCCTTGAGCAGCGTTTCCTGTTCGCCATCGCGGCTGCGGGATGCGAACCACCAGACCGATCCCTTGCGGACGGAAAGGCCGCCGTCTTCCGTCCCGAGAAGCAGCGCGGCGACCTCACCGAGCGTGGGCTGGTGTCCCACCACGAGGACGTTCCTCTTCGCGCCGGGCCATCCCGTCTCGCGAACGAGGGCCGCGGGACTCGTGCCCGTGCCGATCGCCTCGCTCACCTCGAACTTGCGGCCGAGGGGCTTCACGGTCTGCAACGTGCGCGTGGCCGGGCTCACGAGGATGCGCCAGTCGTCGCCGATGCGCGCCGCGAGCCATGCAGCCATGCGCTCGGCCTGCTTCGCGCCTTTCTTCGTGAGCGCTCGCGCCGAGTCGGCGCCGGGCGCGCCATCTTCCGCTTCCGCATGCCGCCAGAGGATCAGTTCCATGGATCTCCTTCAGTCCGGCGCGGGCGCCTCGACGGCGCGCTTCGCGCGGCTAGTCAGGGTGATGCCGCCGAGGATGAGCGCGATTCCGACGACATGGAAGGCCTGGAGGCGCTCGCCCAGGAACATCCACGCGAGGAGCGTTCCGAAAACCGGCATGAGGTGCATGAAGATGCCGGCCACGTTGGACCCGACTTCCTCCACGGCGCGATTCCAGAAGAGGTACGCGACGAACGATGGGCCGATGCCGACATAGAGCATCGCGCCCATCGTCGCGGGAGTGAGCTCCACGCGTCCATTCAGGTAGACCATTTCGTAGACCAGGAACGGCAGCAGGAGCACCACGCCCACGACCGCGCATGCCGCGAGGAGCGTGAGCCCCGGGATCTCCGGCGGCCTCATGCGCAGGAAGATCGTGTACGCCGCCCAGAACGTGACTCCCACCAGCAGGATCAGGTCGCCCTTGTTGAGCGAGAGCGTCGCGATCACCGAGGGATCGCCGCGCGTGAGGATCGCGAGCACGCCCGCGATCGACACGAGCACGCCCAGGGCCTGCACGCGCGCGATCGTGTCGCGGTACAGGAGCCAGCCCAGCAGGATGATCATCACCGGCACGGCGCTATTCAGGATCACGCCGTTGGTCGCCGTGGTGTACTGGAGCCCCATGTACGTGAAGACGTTGTACGGACCCGTCCCCCAGGCGCCGAGCCAGACGATCACCTTCCAGTGGCGGCGGATCGCGGGCCAGTGCTCGCGAAGGCCGCGCCACGCGAAGGGGAGCATCACGAGCACGCCGATCATCCATCGCGCGAACGACAGCGCGAACGGCGTCACGTGGCCGGC
>DATGGI010000090.1:0-12554 GCA_035308545.1 Usitatibacter sp. | reverse complement strand
CGCGTTCGTGGCCCTCACGGGAGAAGAGGTGGCCCCATGAGGCGCCCGCTCTTCACCGTCTACCGGAAGGAGCTTCGCGACGCGCTTCGCGACCGGCGCACCGCGCTCATGATCTTCATCGCCTCGGTCGTCACGGGCCCGTTCATGCTGGTGCTGATGGCGCAATTCGTCTCCAGCCAGCAGGAGAAGGCGGCGAACCTCAAGGTGACTGTCGCGGGGCAGGAGAACGCGCCCGAGCTGGTGAACTTCTTCCAGCGCCACGACGTGGAAATCGAGGCCGCTCCCGCCGACTATGAAGCACGCATCCGCAAGGGACTCACCGAAGCGGTGATCGTCGTGCCCGCGGATTTCGGCGCCAAGGCCGCGGCCGGCGAATCCGCCCGCGTGGACCTGGTCTACGACGATTCCCGCACGGACGCGGGGCCCGCCATCCAGCAGGCCGAGCGGCTCCTTCGCGCCTACAACCTCGAAACGGGAACGCTGCGCATGATCGCGCGCGGCGTGAGCCCCGACCTCGCGCAGGCGGTGAAGGTGGAGCGCGTCAACACGGCGACGCCACGGCAACGCGGCGCGCTGATCCTCTTCATCTTCCCGGTCTTCGCGATCCTCGCGCCGATCCTCGGGGGCATGACGATCGCGATCGACTCCACGGCCGGCGAGCGCGAGCGCGGATCGCTCGAGCCGCTGCTGGCGAATCCCGTCCCCGCGCGCGAGTTCGCCATCGGCAAGTGGCTCGCGGCGTGGACGCTCGCGTGCGCGGTGGCGGTGCTCACGCTCTCGGGCTTCGCCGCCGCTTCGGTGCTCTACGCGCAGAAGAAGATTCCCGCCTTGCAGGCGATCGGCGTGGCCGAGCTCGCGCAGTTCGTCGCGATCCTCGTCCCCTTCGCGGCGATGACGTCGGCGCTCACCATGATGATCTGCACCTTCGGCCGCTCGTACCGCGAGGCGCAGACGTACATGAGCTACCTGGTCTCGGTGATCTCGTTCGTGCCGGTCACGGTGATGCTCACGGGATTGAAGGACGCGCAGTGGCAGCTTGCCGTGCCGATGCTCGCGCAGCAGACGGTCCTCGGCCGCGTGATGCGCGGCGATGCGCTGGGCGCCATCGACTACCTGCTGCCGGCCGCGGTCGCGATCGCCGTGGCGGGGATCTGCCTCGCAGGCGTGGCGCGCCAGCTCACCAACGAGCGGATCGTCTTCGGCCGCGCATAGTGGATCTCGCGCCGCTCTTCGCACCCGGCGGAACGCTCGACAAGGCCGTGCCGGGATTCAGGCACCGTCCGCAGCAGGCGGAGTTCGCGCAGGCGGTGCTGACCGCGATCGAATCGGGCGGCGTCCTCATCGCCGAAGCGGGAACGGGTACCGGAAAGACATTCGCGTATCTCGTGCCGGCGCTGCTCGCGGGCGGCCGCGTCATCGTGTCGACCGGCACCAAGACGCTCCAGGACCAGCTCTACCACCGCGATCTTCCACTCGTGCGCCAGGCGCTCTCGGCGACTGTGGACGTGGCGCTGCTGAAAGGCCGCGCCAACTACGTGTGCCTGCATCACCTGGAGCTCGCCGCATCGCAGGGAACGTTCGGCGCGCGCGAAGAGGCGCTCGAGCTGCAGAAGATCCGCCGCTTCGCGGCGACCACGATGAGCGGCGATCGTAGCGACTGCGCCGACGTCCCGGAGTCGTCGCCGGCCTGGGCCCGAGCGACTTCGACGCGGGAGAACTGCCTGGGCTCGGCCTGCCGCCAATACCAGGATTGCTTCGTGATGAAGGCGCGCAAGCGTGCCTCCGAAGCCGACGTGATCGTGGTGAACCACCACCTGTTCTTCGCCGACGTTGTGCTTCGTGACGAAGGCCTGGCCGATTTCCTGCCCACGGCGGATACGGTGATCTTCGACGAGGCGCATCACCTGCCCGACATCGCGCGGCTCTTCTTCGGCCAGTCGCTCTCGACGGCGCAGCTGCTGGAGCTCGCACGCGACGCGCGTCTTGCCGAGGCCCAGCACGCGAAGGAAAGCACGCAACTCGGGGAAGCGGCATCGGCGCTCGAGAAAGCGGCGCGCGACCTGCGCCTCTCCCTCGGTCCCGCGACAGGCCGCATCGCGTACGGAGCGCTGAAGACGCGCGAAGCGTTCGACGCCGCGCTTGCCGAAGTCGCCAAGCAGCTTGCAGGCATCCGGGAAAAGCTCGCCGCGCAGGAAGAGCGCGCCGAAGAGATCCGCAACTGCCGCGCTCGCGCCGACGAATGCGTCGCGCGCGTGGTCGAGTGGCGCGAGTCGCACGATCGTCCGAGGGAAGACGCCTACGGCGAGGTCGCCGGGCCCGACGTCGTGCGCTGGATCGAGTCCTATGCGCAGTCCGCGGTGCTCTACGCGACGCCCCTCGACGTGGGCCGCGTGTTCCAGGCACAGGTGAAGGGCGAGCGCCGCGCGTGGGTCTTCACGTCGGCCACGCTCTCGGTGAACGGCGACTTCACCCACTACCAGCGCGAGATGGGTCTCGCGGACGCGCAGACGCACTCGTGGCCGAGTCCGTACGATTTCGAGCGCCAGGCGCTGCTCTATGTCCCGGAAGGCTTGCCCGATCCCAACTCCGAGGGCTATGTCGAGTCGGTGATCGAGGCGGCGTGGCCCGTGGTGCGCGCGAGCGGCGGGCACGCGTTCCTGCTCTTCACGAGCCTTCGCGCCATGGAACGCGGGCACGATCTCGTCGAGGCGCGATTGAAGCGCGAGGGGCTCGAGTGGCCGCTGCTCCTGCAGGGCAGCGGAGCGAAGAATGAGTTGCTGGAGAGGTTCCGGCGCTCGCCGAACGCGATCCTCGTCGGATCGCAGTCGTTCTGGGAAGGCGTGGACGTGAAGGGCGAGCAACTCTCGGTCGTCGTGATCGACCGCTTGCCGTTCAATCCGCCCGACGATCCCATACTCGCGGCCAACATCGAGCGCATCAACCGCGCGGGCGGCAACGCATTCATGGACTACCAGGTGCCGCGCGCGGTGATTTCACTCAAGCAGGGAGCGGGGCGCCTCATTCGCGACGAGGCCGACCGCGGCGCGCTCGTAATCTGCGATCCGCGCCTGGTGGAGAAATCCTACGGAAGGCGAATCTGGCGGGCGTTGCCGCCATTTCGCCGGACCCGGAAGCTCGAGGACGTGGAGGCGTTCTTCGCCGGAAGAACGCCTCCGGACTCCGTCAGTGCGACGGAACGAACTTCCAACCCTCGGGACACGTCGTGACCTTCGGGTAGTACGCCTTGGACGATACACAGTAGTTCATGTATGCCGGGGCTTGCGTCGGTGCTCCGGCTGCATTCGGATCGACCTCCGTGGTCGGGGGCGCCTGCATCGTGCCCTCGGGGTATGCACCCGGATCCGCCGGATAGCTCGGGTAGGCCGCGTAACCCGGGTAGTAATAGTCATAGGGATAGCCGGCACCCCACCAATACCACGGACCCCAAACCCACGGCGCGCCGAAATAGAAGCCCACGGCCGTGTGATAGCCGTAGTAGCCGTGATAGTGGCCGCCGCCGTGCCAGTAGCCGCCACCATGGTACGAGCCTCCGTGGCCGCCGCTCCAGCTTCCATGGCCACCGCTCCAGGAGCCGTGACCGCCACCGCCACCGCCCATATGTGTCGCAGCCTGGGCCGAACTCAGCGCCAGACCGCTTGCCGCAAGTGCTGCCACCGCCCAAATCCGGATCGCTCTCATTTCGAACTCCTTCTGTCGCAGTGCACGCATCACATCCTCCTAAACGCGCCTGCCTGCCAGTTGGATGACATCGGCGGCAAAGGGTTCATGCCGAGGCGGGCAGGCTCACCCGGGCCTCCAGGCCACCGCCCTCCCGGGCGACCAGGTCCAGGGAGCCGCCGTGGATGGCCGCTACCCGGTTGGCGATCGCGAGGCCCAGGCCCGCGCCGGAAGAACCGCTGCGCGCTTCGTCCCTGCGAGTGAAGGGCTCTTTCAGGCGTTCCACCATTTCGGCCGGGATGCCGGGGCCGCGATCCATCACCGACATCGTGACGAATCCATCCTCGCGGCGGGTGCGCACGACGATCTCGCCGCCCGCATGCCGCGCGGCGTTCGCGAGAAGATTGTCCGTGAGCCGCTGCATCGCGAGCGGGCGCAGCATGAGCAGCGGCACCTCCGCGAGGTCGCAGCGGACCTGCACGCCGGAGCGCGCCGCGCGCTCCGCGCAGCTGCGCGCGAGCTCCGAGAGGTTCACCGGCGCGAGCGCCTCGGCCGCCTCGCTTCGCATGAAGTCGATGAACTGGTCGATGATCGCGTTCATCTCGCCGACGTCCTCGATCATGGCGTGCTGCGCGGTGCCATCGACCTTGTCCTCGAGCATCTCGACCTCGAGGCGCAGGCGCGAAAGGGGCGTGCGCAGGTCGTGCGAGACGCCGGCGAGGAACGTGGACCGGTCGCGCTCGTTCTTGCGAAGGTCGTCCTTCATCTGGTTGAAGGCGCGGGCGACCGCGCGGATTTCCGACGGCCCCGTCTCCGTGACCGGGGGCGCCTCGGCGCCCTGGCCGAGCTTCGCGGCGGCGCGCGCCAGATCGCCCAGCGGCCGGTTGAGCCTCCACACGATGAAGAACGTGCCGACGATCGCGATCACGAGTCCCGTCACGCCCCACTCGATGAACGCGGTCGACGGGTCGCGCTCGATGCGGCCGCGAGGAAACGCGACCCAGAAGTCGCGCTCGCCGGTGGGCAGGCGCACCCAGAACGTCTGCGGCCGGGGCCGCACCGGCTTGTTCTCGTCGCCGGGCTCCGCCACGCCGCGCACGTACACATCGGCTTGCGGCCCGAAAAGCTCGCGGATGCGCTCGCGGAACATCTGCACCGCGGGGACGTCGCCCGCGGGGCGCATCTGCTCGGTGCCGCGGACCGGCGAGATGCGGATGCCTTCCTTCTCGGCGATGCGGTTGATGAATTCCTGCTGCTGCTGCGTCGTCATCGTCTGCAGCGCGGCGCTGATCGTCTTCAGGTGGCTCACGAAGAGGCCCACGCCGAGCGCCTGTCGTGGCTGCGTCACGTATTCGTGGAGGAACCAGATGGCCGCGGCCTGCGAGAGCACCATCGCCCCCACCAGGACAACAAGCGTCCGCCCGAGGAGCGAACGCGGAAACAGCGTCATTTCTGCGGCAGGCCGTCGGGGATGAAGACGTATCCGAAGCCCCAGACCGTCTGGATGAATCGCGGCTGTTGCGGATCTTCGCCGAGGAGCTTGCGCAGCCGCGAGACCTGCACGTCGATGGAGCGGTCGTAGCTCTCGTGCTCGCGCCCGCGCGCGAGATCCATGAGCTTGTCGCGCGACATGGGCTCGCGCGGATGCGTGGCGAGCGCTTTCAGCAGCGAGAATTCGCCCGTGGTGAGCGGGATCGGCGTTCCGTCGCGGGTGAGCGCGCGGCTCGCCAGGTGCAGCGCGAACGAGCCGAATTCGACGATCTTGGGTTCCGCGCTCGGCGCGCCCGGCGTTTGCGACGGCCCCTGGCGGCGCATGACCGCGTGGATGCGGGCGACGAGCTCGCGTGGATTGAAGGGCTTGGCGAGGTAGTCGTCGGCGCCCATCTCGAGCCCCACGATGCGGTCCACGTCGTCGCCCTTGGCGGTGAGCATGATGATGGCGATGTGGTTGTCGTCGGAGCGCAGGCGCCGGCAGATGGCGAGGCCGTCTTCCCCGGGCAGCATGAGGTCCAGCACCATGAGGTCGTAGCGAACGCGCTGGAGCTGGCGGTCCATGGAGGCCGCGTCGGCGACTGTGTCCACGGCGAAACCCTGCTCGCCGAGGTAGCGCTTCAGCAGGTCCCTCAGGCGCAGGTCGTCATCGACGACGAGGATTTTCTGGCGTTGGGTTTGCATTCGGCTAGAGATGTTAGCAGCGGCGCCCGATTCCCGTAGGAACTCCTTACAAGTTGTTACCACTATGGAGGTATCTGCGTCTTCGCGATTGGACATGGCGCGTTGATCGACATAGGCTCGGGCTCATTGGCCCGTCTCCAATACGATCCGAATGAAAGGAAGATCGATGAAACTCACTGCCATCGCAGCCGCGCTGGGATTCGTGGCGGCGACCGCTTTCGCGGCGCAGGACCCCGCGGCACCGCAAGCTCCGGGACAGGGACAAGGCGCAGCCCGATTCAAGCAAGCCGACACCAACGGCGACGGGATGCTCAGCCGCGACGAGGCGAAGGCGCTGCCGCACATCGCGAAGCACTTCGACGAGATCGACGCGAACCACGACGGCCAGATCACGGCCGACGAGCTTCGCGCCTTCCACGCGAAACAGCACCAGAACGCCGCGGCCGCACGGTTCAAGAAGATCGACACCGACGGCGACGGAAAGATCAGCCGGGCGGAAGCGCAGGCGAACTCGCCGCGCCTCGCCGAGCACTTCGACGAGATCGACACGAACAAGGACGGCTTCATCACGCGCGACGAACTGAAGGCGGCGCAAGTCCGCCGGCAAGAGGCTTCCAGCAAGTAGCGATGCGCCGCCCATGAGACTGCTCGCCGCCGCCGCGCTCCTCGTCGCCTCCCTGGGTGCGTGGGCCGATCCCATCGGCTACGACGGCGCGCGGCATTTGCTCAACCGCACGGGCTTCGGCGCCACGGACGAGGAGATCTGGAAGTACGCGCCGCTCGATCGCGCCACGGCCGTCGATCGCATCCTCGACGGCGCGCGCCGCGAGGCGAGCGTGAAGCCCCCGGCTTTCGTGGACGAGCCCTTCGAGCCGTACTACAAGCTGCGGCAGATGAGCGCCGAGGAGCGCATGGCCGCGCAGCGCCACCTCGTGGAGCAGGGGTTCGAACTGCGCGCGTGGTGGCTGCACGAGATGCTGCTCACGCCGAGCCCGCTCACGGAGCGCATGACGCTCTTCTGGCACAACCACTTTGCCACGAGCCAGCAGAAGGTGCGATCGAGCCAGCTCATGTACCGGCAGAACGCGCTGTTGCGAAGCGAATCGCTCGGCAACTTCGGCACGATGCTGCACGCGGTCGCGAAGGACCCGGCGATGATCGTGTGGCTCGACAACGCCGGCAACCGCAAGCAGGCGCCCAACGAGAACTTCGCGCGCGAGGTGATGGAGCTCTTCACTCTCGGCGAAGGCCACTACGGCGAGCGCGACATCAAGGAAGCGGCGCGCGCGTTCACCGGGTGGAGCATCGACCGCGAGACCGGGACCTTCACCTATCGCCGCATGTGGCACGACTACGGCGAGAAGACCGTGCTCGGCAGGACGGGGAATTTCGACGGCGACGACGTCCTCGACATCCTGCTCGCACGCCCCGAGGCCGCGCAGTTCATTTCCACGAAGCTCTGGCGCGAGTTCGTCTCGCCGGAGCCGGACAGGAAGGAGATCGAGCGGCTCGCGGTTGTGTTCCGCGATTCGCACTACGAGGTGAAGCCGCTCATGCGCGCGATCCTCATGTCGGACGCCTTCTGGTCGGACTCCAACCGCGCCGTGCTGGTGAAGTCGCCCGTCGAGCTCGTCGTGGGGTCGCTCCGCACCTTCGATATCCGGCCTTTCGACCTGCGTCCGGCGGTCTTCGCGTGCGCGGCGCTCGGACAGAATCCTTTCTCGCCACCCAACGTGAAGGGCTGGCCCGGCGGCGACGCCTGGATCACGTCCTCGACGCTCCTCGGCCGCAAGCAATGGATCGATCGCATCTTCCGGGGCGCCCAATCCCAACCCCAGATGATGGCCGCGAGCGACATGAAGGCGGACGACGTGAAGGGCAACGCGCCGGAACAGCGCTACCGGCGCATGCTCGAACGCGGCATGACCGACTACACGTTCGACGCCCAGCACTTCGGCGGCACGAGCGTGGGTCACGTCGAGAGGCTCGTCCTCGCGACGGCACCGGTGAATTCGATGAACGGCCTCGAGGGCGCGGAGCTCGTGCGCGCGCTCGCTTTCGACCCCACCTTCCAGCTCAAATGACAATGGACCGCCGCCGATTCCTTCTTGCTGCCTCGCTGCTGCCGTTCGCCGGAGCGGTGCCCCTGGTGCGCGCGGCCGCCGAGCCTTCGCGCAAGCTCCTCATCCTCGTCGAGCTCAAGGGCGGCAACGACGGGCTGAACACTGTCATTCCCTATTCGGATCCGCGCTACGCGGAGCTTCGCCCGCGCCTCGCGATTCCGCGCGACCAGGTCGTGCAGCTCACCGAGCGCGCCGGGCTTCATCCGGCGCTCGCGCCTCTTCGCACCCTGTGGGACAAGCGCGAGCTCGCGATCGTCCAGGGTGTGGGATACCCGGATCCGAACCTCTCGCATTTCCGCTCCATCGAGATCTGGGACACGGCATCGAAGAGCGACGAGTATCTCGACGAGGGCTGGCTCGCGCGCGCGTTCGCCGTCTCGCCTTCGCCGACGGACTTCGCCGCCGATGGTGTCGTGGTGGGGCCCAATGCGCTCGGCCCGCTCACCGGAAACCACGTGCGCGCGATCTCGCTCAACAATCCCGAACAGTTCCTGCGCAACGCCCGGCTTGCGCGCGACGAAGGCGATTCCCGCAACGCGGCGCTTGCGCACATCCTTCGCGTGGAGCGCGACGTCACGCTCTCGGCGGAGCGGCTGCATGCGGGAAGGAAGTTCGCCACGGAGTTTCCGAAGAATCCGTTCGGCAACTCGGTGGGCACCGCGGCGCAGCTCGCGGGCAACGAGGCTGGCATTTCCGTGGTGCGCCTCACGCTGGGAAGTTTCGATACGCACGCGAACCAGCTCGGAACCCAGAACAACCTGCTCAAGCAATTGGGCGAAGGCCTCGTGGCATTGCGCGAGGCGCTCGTGGAGATCGGCCATTGGGACTCGACCGTGATCGCGACTTATGCGGAATTCGGCCGTCGCCCCAAGGAAAACCAGAGCGGCGGCACGGATCACGGCACCTCGAGTGCGCACTTCGTGCTCGGCGGATCCGTGAAGGGCGGCCTCTATGGTGCCCATCCGGCGCTCGACCGGCTGGACGGCAACGGCAACCTACCATTCGCGGTGGACTTCCGCAGCTACTACGCGACCTTCCTCGATCGCTGGTGGGGCATCGACTCGAAGGCCGTGCTGGGAGGAAGGTTTGCGCCCCTCACGGTCGTATAAATTACTTTAAGAAGGTAATAGAAGTAGCTGTTTTAGAACAATAATAAACTGCTCGCGGCTCGGGTATAATGGCGATGCCCACCGGACGCGCCCAACTTGAACCTCCTAGCCGTCGAGACTTCCACGGAGCTTTGCTCGGTCGCGCTGCTGCGCGGACCGGATCTCTTCGTCGAGGAGGTCCTCGCGCATAACCGCCATTCCGAGATGCTCGTGGGGATGGTCCGGAAGATCCTCTCCCGCGCGCACCTCGCTCCGGCCCAGATGGACGCGTTCGCGTTCGGGCAGGGTCCCGGATCCTTCACCGGCATCCGCATCGCCTGCGGCATCGTGCAGGGCATGGCCTACGCGGCCAATCGCCTCGTGGTGCCGGTGCCTTCGCTGCTTGCGCTCGCGGAGCAATCGAACGAAAGGCGAGTGATCTCGGCCTTCGACGCGCGAATGGGCGAAGCGTATCTCGCGGCCTACGCGCGCAACGGTGACGGCTGGGACGAGGTGATCTCGCCGCGGCTCGCCGATGCGCAGTCGCTGCCGCCGTTGCCCGGGCGCAGCTGGACCGCCACCGGCAGCGGTTTCGACCGGCATCCCTGGCTTCGCGAGGCCTATCGGGCTTCGGTCACGATGGGAGTGGAAGGCGACCTTCCCCGCGCGGGAGCCATCGCGCGGCTCGCCTCGCGCAGCTTCGCGCGCGGCGCGGCGGTCCCCGCGGAACGTGCCGCGCCTCTATACTTGCGCGACAAAGTTGCACTGACGAGCGAGGAAAGGCAGCGAGCGAAACGGTGAGCGCGGTACCGCTTCCCCACATCCAGTACCGGCGCATGCGAATGCCCGATCTCCCCGACGTCGCCCAGCTCGAGAAATCCCTCTACGCGTTTCCCTGGAGCATCGGAAACTTCCGCGACTCGGTGAACGCGGGCTACGACTGCTGGACGGTGACCCACGGCGAGCGGGTGATCGGCTACGCGATCCTCATGATCGCGCTCGACGAGGCGCACCTGCTCAACATCGCGGTCGCCCCCGAGTGGCACAACCAGGGGATCGGAAGGCAATTCCTGCGCCACATGATCGCAGTGGCGAAGTCGGCCTCGTGCCAGATCGTCTATCTCGAGGTGCGCCCGTCGAACCACGCGGCGCGCCACCTCTATCGGTCCATGGGATTCCAGCAGATCGCGATCCGGCCCGAGTACTATCCGGCCGCGTCGGGGCGCGAGGACGCGCTCTTCCTCGGGCTCGCATTGTGATGGACGCGAGGACGCTGCGCGAGCTCGAGCTCGCGAACGTGGCGAAGCTTTACGGCCTCGAAAAGCAGGCAGCCGCCGTACGGGCCGACGCTTCACCGCAGGCGATCTCGGCGCCCGGTGCCGGAACATCGACTCTCGGATGGGCCGAGCTCAAGGAAGCGGTGCGCACATGCACCGCGTGCGGCCTGTGCAAGCAGCGAAAGCAAGCCGTCTTCGGCGTGGGAAACGAGTCCGCTCCGTGGCTCTTCGTGGGAGAAGGCCCCGGCGCCGAGGAAGACGAGCAGGGCGAACCGTTCGTGGGCCAGTCGGGGCGCCTGCTCGACAGCATGCTCGCCGCGACGGGGCTGAAACGAGGGCGCGAGGTCTACATCGCCAACGTGGTGAAGTGCCGCCCGCCCGCCAACCGTACGCCGACTCCGGAGGAGAGCGCCGCTTGCGCCGCCTACCTCGACCGGCAGATCGACCTCATCGCCCCGAAGCTCATCGTGGCGCTGGGCAAGTCCGCAGCGATTCGCCTGCTGGGCACCGAAGCGAGCCTCGCGAGCCTGCGTGGGCGCGTGCACGACTATCGCGGCACGCCGGTGGTGGTCACATACCATCCCTCGTACCTCCTGCGAAGCCTGCCCGAGAAGTCGAAGGCCTGGGAGGACCTGGTCTTCGCGCGGCGCACCCTCGCGCGCGCGGCTTGAAATCGGGGCGCGGCGCCCACATCATCTCGTGCGGCTCGATCGCGAGCCTTCAGCGGAGGACAGAAGAAATGCGAATGCTCCTGTGGTTGATCTCGGCCCTGTCGTTGCTCGTGCTTCCCGGCTGCGGATACAACGAATTCCAGACGAAGGACGAGGCGGTGAAGGCCGCGTGGGGCGAGGTGCTGAACCAGTACCAACGCCGCGCCGACCTCATTCCCAACCTCGTGGCGACCGTGCAGGGCTACGCGTCGCAGGAAAAGGACGTGCTGCTCGGCGTGACCGAGGCGCGGGCGAAGGCGACGTCGGTCACCTTGCCGCCCGAGGCCATCAGCGATCCGGCGGCCATGCAGAAATTCCAGCAGGCCCAGGCGCAACTGTCGGGAGCGCTCGGGCGGCTCCTCGTCGTTTCGGAGAACTATCCGCAACTGAAGAGCGACCAGAACTTCCGCGACCTCCAGGCGCAGCTCGAGGGCACGGAGAATCGCATCACCACCGCGCGCAACCGGTTCATCGCCGCGGTACGCGAGTACAACACGCTCGCGCGCCAGTTCCCGACGAACCTCACGGCGATGATGTTCGGGTACAAGGAGAAGGCGTCGTTCACCGTCGAGGACGAGAAGGCGATCGCCAAGCCGCCGAAGGTGGACTTCTCCAAGCCGGCGCCCGCGGCGCCCGCGCCCACGAAGTAGGCATCGAGCCGTGATCGCCCGGGCAGTGCGCGCATTCGCCGGCGCGGCGGCAATTCTCGCCGCCGTGGCGGCGTTCGCCCAGCAGACGCCGGTTCCCAAGCTCACGGGGCATGTCGTCGACCTCACGGGGACGCTCGCCGCTTCGGACAGGAGCACGCTCGACGGGAAGCTCGCGGATTTCGAGAAATCCCGGGGTGCGCAGGTCGTGGTCCTCATCGTGCCCACGATCGGCGACGAGACCATCGAGGAATTCGCCGGCCGCGTGACCGACGACTGGAAGCTCGGGCGCAAGGGCATCGACGACGGCGTGCTCTTCGTGGTCGCCATGCACGAGCGCCGGTTGCGCATCGCGCCGGGGCGCGGCGTGAGCGGCTCGCTCACCGACGCGCTCTCGAAGCGCATCGTCTCCGACATCGTGGCGCCGCATTTCAAGCAGGGCGATTTCGCGGGCGGCATCGATGCCGGAAGTGACGCGATCATGAAGGCCGTGGCCGGCGAGTCGCTGCCGCTGCCCGCGCAGCGCCCGCAGGCGCGGACCAGCCACGGCTCCGGTTCGATCTCGAATCTTTTCTGGATCGCCTTCTTCGTGGTCCCGATCGCGGGGCTCGTCCTGCGATCGGTGTTCGGGCGCTTCTTCGGGGCCACGATCACCTCGGGGCTCACCGCGTTCTTCGCATGGTTCGCCCTGGGCAGCGTGGCGATCGTGGCGATCGCGGCGATCTTCGCCTTCCTCTTCACGCTGCTGTCCGGCACCGGCCTGAGCCGCGGATTCGTTCCCGGCGGCTGGGGTGGAGGCGGCGGCTTCGGAGGCGGCGGTGGATTCAGCGGGGGCGGCGGCGGCGGATTCAGCGGG
>DATGGI010000089.1:0-3700 GCA_035308545.1 Usitatibacter sp. | reverse complement strand
TGATGCCGGAGTGGTAGACGAATTCGTTGAGGCGCTGCTCGTAGGCCGGGAAGTCCTTGATGGGATCGGTCGCCACGCCGCTATCCATCGCCGCCTTCGCCACAGCCGGCGCGATCTTCACGATGAGGCGCGGATCGAAGGGCCGCGGGATCAGGTACTCGGGGCCGAACGAGAGCTGCTCGCTGCCGTAGGCCTGCGCCACGATGTCCGATTGCTCCGCCATGGCGAGATCGGCGATGGCGCGCACGGCCGCGAGCTTCATCTCTTCGTTGATCGTCGTGGCGCCCACGTCCAGGGCGCCGCGGAAGATGAACGGGAAGCAAAGGACGTTGTTCACCTGGTTCGGATAATCGGAGCGCCCCGTCGCGATCACGGCATCGTCGCGAACGGCTTTGACCTGCTCGGGGAGAATCTCGGGTTCGGGGTTCGCGAGCGCGAGGATGAGCGGTTTCGCCGCCATCTTCTTCACCATCTCCGGCTTGAGCACGCCGCCCGCAGACAATCCGAGGAACACGTCCGCGCCCTCGATCACCTGGGCGAGCGTGCGCAGATCCGTCTTGCGCGCATAGCGGACCTTGTTGTCGTCCATCTCCTCCTTGCGGCCCTGGTACACGACGCCCTTGATGTCCGTGACCCAGATGTTCTCCATCTTCACGCCGAGCGCCACGAGCATGTCGGAGCAGGCGAGCGCCGCCGCGCCGGCGCCGGAGACCACGAGCTTCACCTTCGCGATGTCCTTGCCCACGACGCGTAATCCGTTCGTGACCGCGGCGCCCACGATGATGGCCGTGCCGTGCTGGTCGTCGTGGAAGACCGGGATCTTCATGCGCTCGCGCAGCTTCCGTTCCATGTAGAAGCACTCGGGCGCCTTGATGTCCTCGAGGTTGATGCCGCCGAACGTGGGCTCGAGCGCGGCGATGATGTCGACGAGCTTGTCGGGGTCGAGCTCGGCGAGCTCGATGTCGAAGACGTTGATGCCGGCGAACTTCTTGAAGAGGACCGCCTTGCCCTCCATGACCGGCTTTCCGGCGAGGGGGCCGATGGCTCCCAGCCCCAATACGGCGGTCCCGTTGGTCACGACGGCGACCAGGTTGCCGCGCACCGTGAGCTCACGGGCGGCGGCGGGATTCTCGACGATCGCCTCGCAGGCGGCCGCGACACCCGGCGTATAGGCGAGGGCGAGGTCATGCTGCGTGATCAGGGACTTGGTTGCGGTGACCTCCACCTTGCCCGGCACGGGCAGGCGGTGGTACTCGAGCGCGGCTTTTCGCAGGTCGTCGGGTAGCATGGCTAACTGTCTGAGTGACAACCGTTTTTTAGGGGAAACAGTGTATCACGGCGAGGCCACGGTTGACTTATCGTAACGATATAACTAAGAATATGGTTATGAATCGAAACTACCTGCGGTCGATCCCGCGCGAATGGCGAATCATCTCGCGGGCCTTCACGGCGCTGGGCGACGAGCACCGCCAGCGAATCCTCCTCACCTTCGAGAAGGGCGAGCGCCTGCACGTGGGCCAGATCGTCGAGGTCTCGACGCTCTCGCGTTCGGCGGTCTCGCACCACCTGCACCGCCTTCGCGATGCCGGCGTCCTCGAGTCCGAGAAAGTCGGCAAGGAGGTGTGGTACTGGGTCGACAAGAAATTCCTCGAGGAATCGCTTCATGCGGTCCTCGCCTACATCCGGGAGCATTCATGAACCGTCGTGGGTTCCTCGCGGCGATGGGCGCCTCGACGCTCGCCGGCTGCAGCCAGTTCTCCCTCGAGCAGGGCCTCTTCAACGATTGCCGCGATCCCCACGGGGGAAATCTTTCGCAGCATCCGATCGTTCTGGAGGCGTGGAAGGGATTGCAGGCCGACCAGGTGTGGGACGTGCACGTGCATCTCTTCGGCAATGGCCTCGGGAACGACGGCGTGTGGCTCAATCCCGGCTTCGACCGCATCCGCCACACGTTCTTCATGAATGCCGCGTGCGCCGGCGACGACGAGGCGCACGTGGACCAGGGCATCGTCGCCCGTCTGCTCAAGCAGCTGGACGAGTTTCCGGCGGGCGCCAAGGCGATGCTGCTCGCATTCGATTTCACCTACGACGAGAGCGGAAAGAAGCGCGAGGACCAGACCACGTTCGCGATCTCGAACGAATACGCGCAGCGCGTGGCGAAGTCCGCGCCCGACCGGTTCGAGTGGACGGCGTCGGTGCATCCCTATCGCGCGGACGCGGCCGAAGCGCTCGCCGCGGCGAAGGCGGGCGGAGCGCGATGCGTGAAGTGGCTTCCTCCGACGATGGGGATCGATTTGAGGAGCCCGCGGTGCAACGCGGCCTACGATGCGTTGATGAAGCTCGACCTGCCGCTGCTCATCCACATGGGAGAAGAGAAGGCGGTGCCCGGAGCGAAGCGCGACGACCTCGCCAATCCGCTGCTGCTGCGCACTCCGCTCGAAAGGGGCGTGCGGATGATCGTGGCACACTGCGCTTCGCTGGGAGAAGGGAACCTCGATCTCTTCGCGAGCCTCATGGCGAATCCACGATACGAAAAGCAGCTTTCCGGCGACATCTCCGCGATCACGCAGGCGAACCGCGGCGGCGTCGTGCCGAAGATCCTTTCCCATCCCGAGTGGCAGCGCCGGTTGCTCAACGGCTCCGACTATCCGTTGCCGGGCGTGATGCCGCTCTTCTCGCTGAAGGCGCTGGCGAACGAAGGCGTGCTGGATCCGTCGCGCGTGGGTTTCCTCTCCGAGCTGCGCCAGGCGAACGCGCTGCTCTTCGATTTCGTCCTCAAGCGCAACTTGAGCTGGAAGGGGCAACGCTTCGGCGCGCCCGTCTTCGAAACCCGCCGCTACTTCGAACGCACCGCCGCATGAGCTCCCAATACAAGCTGCTGGGCGAACGGCGCTTCTCGGCGCTCTTCTGGACGCAGTTCCTCGGCGCGGCCAACGACAACCTCTTCAAGTTCGCCTTCACGCTGCTCGCCACCTACAAGGCGGCGGAGTGGGGCGGGTTCGACGCGACGAAGGTGGGCTTCGCGATCGCCGCGATCTTCATCCTTCCGTACATCCTCTTCTCTGCGACGTCGGGCCAGGTGGCCGACAAGTACGACAAGGGCGACGTGATGCGCTTCGTGAAGAACCTCGAGATCGTGATCATGGCGATCGCGGCCTACGGATTCGCCACGTACCACGCGGCGGCGCTCTACACGTGCGTCTTCCTCATGGGCTGCCATTCGACGCTCTTCGGCCCCGTGAAGTACGCGTACCTGCCGCAGCATCTCTCGACCTCGGAGCTCACGGGCGGAAACGGCCTCGTGGAGATGGGGACCTTCGTGGCGATCCTCCTCGGCACGATGGCGGGCGGCATCCTCGTGAGCGAGACGAGCGCAACGGTCGTCGCCGCGGCATGCGTCGGCGTCGCGCTCCTCGGGCGGATCGCGGCGCAGTTCGTTCCGCCGTCGCCTTCTTCGGAGCCGGAGCTCGAGATCAACTGGAATCCGGTGAGCGAGACGTGGCGCAATCTCAAGATCGCGGCCAAGCGGCAAGCCGTCTTCAACTCGCTGATCGGCATTTCGTGGCTGTGGTTCTTCGGGTCGATCTTCCTCACGTCGTTCACGCCGTTCGCGCGCGACGTGCTGCACGGCGACGAGAACGTGGTGACGCTGCTGCTCGCGATCTTCTCGTTCGGCATCGGCGCGGGCTCGCTGCTGTGC
>DATGGI010000088.1:0-3003 GCA_035308545.1 Usitatibacter sp. | reverse complement strand
GCCAATGCGGTCTTCATCGGCGCGGTGCTGGTGTCGTTCGCGGGCCTCGTCACGTATCGCGTGCTCAACGCTTGGGTTCCTTCGGGGTCAGACCCCGAAGGCGGCAGTCCCTCGGGGTCTGACCCCGTCGTAGCAGTGGTAGCGTCGCTCTTCTTCATCTGGGGCGTGGTGTGGTGGCTGGGCGCGGGCGTGCACGAGACGATGCACTTCCTCGACGTGGGCTTCCAGGTGAACTCGCAGGTCGCGTTCATCGCGGCGACGGTGCTGCTCTTCTCGCTCCTTGGAGAGCGTGAACATTGGGAGGCGGGGCAGTGGCCGACGTGGCCCTACGCTCCGGCGCTGCTCTTCCTCGCGTTCGGCAGCCTCATCGATCTCGAGCACCCGTTCGCCAACATGGGGTGGGTGGCGTGGCCCTTCGCGTACATCGTGCATTTCGCGGTGCTACGGCGACAGCAGGAGAAGTTGCCGGTCGCATGGACGCCGTGGATGCACGCGATCGGCGCGGTCACGCTCGCGTTCCTCGGCGCGATGGAGTTCGAGTGGCTCGCCGAGACCAACACGGTGCGTCACTCCGCCTGGGCGCTTTCGTCGATCATCGTGGTTCCCGCGGCGCTGATCCTCATGATCTCGAGCCGCCGTGCCGACGACATCTGGCCGGTGAGCGAACATACCGCGGCCTATCGCAAAGGCACGGTGATGCCCCTCGTCGCGGTCGCGGGCCTCTGGTCGCTCTACATCAATTTCGAGGAGGCCGGCGCGAGCGATCCGCTCCCGTACCTGCCGTTCCTCAACGCGATCGATCTCGCGCACATCTTCGCGGGATTCGCCGTGGTGTCCGCATGGATGGCGCTCAAGCGAAGCGATCTCGAAGCGCCGAAGATCTTTCGCGGCAAGCTGGGCGTGACGCTGGGCTCGGCGGTCACGTTCTTCTGGCTGAACGCGGTGCTTCTGCGCACGATCCACCACTGGGCGGGGGTCGAGTACGACTTCGATCCGCTCTGGGATAGCGTGGTGGTGCAGACGTCGCTCTCGATCTTCTGGACGGTGCTGGCACTTTCGCTCATGGTGGTGGCGACGCGCCTCGGGCGGCGCGCGATCTGGATCGTGGGCGCGGCGTTGATGGCGGTGGTTGTCGTGAAGCTGCTGCTCGTGGATCTCTCGCATCTCGGTGGAATCGAGAGGATCGTGTCGTTCATCGGGGTGGGCGTGCTGATGCTCGTGATCGGGTATTTTTCGCCGGTGCCGCCCAAGAAAGTGGAGGTTGCCGCATGAAAGCTCGTTACCTCGTTGCTTGGGCCCCCGTCTTCACGGGGGTGACGTTGATGGTCACGGGAATGACAGCGTTCGCCGAGGATCCTTCCGGCTTCAAATCCACCGCCCGCATCGCCACGACTTCATCGGACGCTCTCCATCGAATCGCGCTGCCGTTCGAGGCGTATCGGGATGCGAAGACCGACTTCAGCGACCTGCGCGTGTTCAATGCGGCGGGTGAGGCGCTGCCGATCGCGTTCACGGGAGAGCCCGAAGCGGTGAAGAACGAGGCGCCGGCAGCGGGGTTGCCGATGTTCCCGGTCTCCGCGGCGCCGCAGGCGAAGGGAAGGGCGCCCGAGGGCATGGACGTGTACGTGAAGAGCGGGCCCAATGGGACGATCGTCTCGGTGCAGGGGCGGCCGGTCGGCAAGCTCACGCCGAAGCCCGTGGCGTGGCTGCTCGATGCGAGCCAGCTCACCACGCCGATCCGCGCGCTCGATTTCCAATGGGACGTGGGGCCCGGCACCGAGATCGTGCACGTGAACGTCGACGCGAGCGATGACCTCAAGGAATGGCGCCGCGTCTCCTCGCATTCGCAGCTCGTGGTCCTCCGGCAGGAAGGGCTCAGCCTCGAGCAGCATCGCGTGGAGGTCGGATCCCTCAAGGCGAAGTACCTGCGCATCACCGGCGACACGGCGGGCTTCGCGCTGAAGTCCGTGCAGGCGCAGTCCGTGCTCACCGTGGCGCCGCCTACGCGCCTCACGCGATCGTTTCGTGCGTCCGCCGGCGCGAAGGCCGGAACATTCGAGATCGATCTCGGCGCGCGATTGCCGATCGACGCGATGAAGGTCGACGTCCCGGCGAACACCGTGGCGCCGATCGCGATTGCAACGCGCGAGACTGAAACAGGACCGTGGGTGCCGCTCACGTCCGCGACGTTCTATCGCATGACTCGCGGCGGTGCATCGGTCGAATCGCCCGCGGTGGAGATCGGGCGCCGGAGCATGCGGTGGGTGCAGCTCACGCTCGACTCGCACGTCCCGAGCCTCGGCGGCGACATGCCCACGCTCGAGGTGCAATGGAGGCCCGCGCAGATCGTCTTCGTGGCGCGCGGCGACGCTCCGTTCACGCTCGCCTTCGGCAACCCGGAGGCGAAGCGCACGATCCTCGCGCTGAACCAGGTGGTCCCCGACTACAAGACCGGCGCCGAGATGAAGATCCCCGAGGACCAGGTGTTGCGCGTGGCGACCGTGACCGTGGTCGAGAGCCCGATGACGAAGCTCGTGGGCGACGTGAACAAGAGGAAGCTCGTGCTGTGGGGCGCGCTGCTGATCGCGGTGATCGTGCTCGGCTTCATGGCGGTGGGGCTCGCGAAGCAGATGAAGAAGGGCGACGGCGGGGCGGCGAAATAGCGTCGATGGATGCGCGCGAGACCGCGGCACCGGCCGAGCGCAACAAGCAGGCGATCCTCGAGGTGCTGGCGCGGGTGCTGCCGTCCAGCGGCTTCGTGCTCGAGATCGGCAGCGGAACCGGCCAGCACGTAGCCCATTTCGCCAAGGCGCTTCCGCGGCTCACGTTCCGGCCGAGCGAGATGGAGGTTGCGCGGCACGCTTCCATCGCCGCCTGGACGAGCCACGAGCAACTCACCAACGTCCGTGCGCCGATCTCGTTCGATGTGACCCAGTTCCCGTGGCCGGTGCGGTCGGCCGACGCCATCGTCTGCATCAACGTGATCCACATCTCGCCCTGGGA
>DATGGI010000087.1:0-19725 GCA_035308545.1 Usitatibacter sp. | reverse complement strand
CGTCTCTTCGGCTCCCGTATCGCGATTCCGCCACGTGACCGATTCGATTCCGCCATCCTTGGTGCCGTTCAGGTGCGTGATCTCCGTGCGCGTGAGCAGCTCGATGTTCGGCGTGGCGGCGATGCGATCGATGAGATATTTCGACATGCTGGCCGCGAGCCCGGGGCCGCGCACGAGCATCCAGACTTTCGACGCATGGCCCGATAGGTAGACGGCGGCCTGGCCCGCGGAGTTGCCGCCGCCCACGAGCACGATCTCCGTCGATTCGCATCGCTTCGCCTCGATAGGCGAGGCCCAATACCACACGCCGCGGCCCTCCAGCTCGGCGAGTTTCTCGTAGGCGGGGCGCCGGTAACGCGCACCGGAGGCCACCACGACAGTCTTCGCGGTGAGCGTGCCGCCGCAGGCCAGGTGGAGCTTGAACGGATGCGCGGCGCAATCGAGCTTCATCGCTTCGGCCGGGATCAGCATCCTCGCGCCGAATTTCTGGGCCTGCGTGTAGGCGCGCCCCGCCAGCGCCTGCCCGGAGATTCCCGTGGGAAAGCCGAGGTAGTTCTCGATGCGAGCGCTGGCGCCCGCCTGCCCGCCGAAGGCGCGAGCGTCGAGCACCACGACGTTCAGTCCCTCCGAGGCCGCGTAGACCGCCGCCGCGAGTCCGCCGGGGCCGGCGCCGACGATCGCGACGTCGTAGGTCTGCGCCGAAGCGCCTTCCTCGTCGATCATGCCGATGAAATGCGCGAGCTCGCTCTCGCTCGGATTTCGCAGCACCGTGCCATCGGGACAAATGGCCAGCGGCAGGTCGCCCGGCTTGGCCGCGTAGCGCTCGACGAACGCGTGCGCGTCGGGATCGCTCTCGGTATCGATGAACTGGTGCGGAATGCCGTTGCGCTCGAGAAAATTCCCCAGGCGCGCCGCGCCTCCAGCGCTCGAGGGCCCGACGAGGACCGGCCCTCCCGAGCCCGATTCGATGATGGCGACGCGGCGGATGATCATCGCGCGCATGATCTTTTCGCCGAGCGACGCATCGGCGATCAGCAGGTCGTGCAGGCCCTTCGAGTCGACACGCAGGGTCTCGACTTCGCCCACGGCGACCGCATCGACGAACGATGGCCGGCCGGACAGCGCGCTCAATTCCCCGGAGAACGAACCGGCGGCGTGGTCCGTCACTGCAATGTCGTGGCCACGCCCATCGCGGCCCGTGACGCGAATGGCACCGGACAGCACGACGTGGATGCCGGAAACGGGCTTGCCCGTCTGGGAGACGAAATCGCCCGCGCGATAGCGCACGGGCGAAGCGAAGCGCCGGACGCGCTCGATCTCCGCGGGAGCGAGGATCGGGAACGCCTGCGCCCGACGGTTCGCCAGGGTGTCCGGGAGACTCTCAGCCACTCACGGATTCACGCGGATTCGCCGCGGCGGCTCGCCTCGAACAGGAACCATGCGCGCCGCTCGGTCTCGTCGATCCAGACCTCGAGGAGGCTCGCCGTGGCGATGTCGCCGCGCTTGTCGCAGGTTCCATGGGCGGCGCGCATGCGGTCGGCCAGGCGCGCATTGTCCTCGCGAAGCTCCGCGAGCATGTCCAGCGGCGTCACGTATTCCGCGTCGTTGTCGAGCACGCGCTGCAGGCGCGCGATGTTGCCGATGGAGCGAAGCGTATTGCCGCCCAGCTTGCGCACGCGCTCGGCGATCGGGTCCGTCATGGCGTAGACCTGGTCGGCCTGCTCGTCGAGCAGCAGGTGGTAGTCGCGAAAGTGCGGCCCCGACATGTGCCAGTGGAAGTTCTTCGTCTTGAGATAGATCGCGAAGATGTCCGCGAGGAGCGCATTCAACGCGCCGGTGATGTCGCGGGTGGCAGCGGCGCCCAGGCTGGTGGGCGTCGCAAGCCGGGCGGACCGCGACGGAGCGGTGTTTTTCTTTGCCATGGGGATCCTTTGTCCTGAACGGGTTTTACTAGCGTACAACAACTCCGCCTGAGCCCATCAGACCCGCCATGGCATGCGAAGTTCTTACCGCTTCTTGAAGAAGTAGTAGTCCGCCGTGTAGGGCACGCGCATTTCCTGGTTCACCTTGAACTCGTCGCAGCCGCCCTTGGGCTCGACGCCGCCGCGGGTCTCGACGCGAAGAACCGTCGTCACTCCCGTCATGCGGCCCTGGCCCGCGGTCGAAGTCGCGGCGAGCTTGAGCCACGGGATGTTGCCGGAGCCGGCGTCCTGCTTCTCCTTCACCGCGCCCTTCACGCTGCTGCCGTCAGCCGACTCCCACGTGGGCCCCGCGTAATGCTTGCCGACCGTTTCACCTTTTTCCGTGAGCGCCGCGTCGGGCTGCACGAACGTCCACGCATACGCATAGGCGTCGTTCGGCTTCGTCTTGCAGGCGTAGACCTGGACACCGATCGCGTTGAGCACGAAGGCCAGCTCCTCGTCGGCGCCCGGGCGCATGGCGTCCGAGAGCGCGGTGGGCGGGGCCGCGGCGGTGAACGCGGGCGCGGCAAGGGCAAGCATGAGGGCGGTGAATCCGGTACGGTTCATTCTTCTCTCCAAGTAAGCAGTAATGGTACGCCCGGCAAATCTCCGGGCGTTGCTGCAGAATACGCGAGACGTCCGGATCCGGATTCACTACAGGGAGAAAAAGGGCCATGTTCGACCGCATCTCGCGAAGCTGGGACCTGGTGAAGGCGAGCGCCTCGGTGCTCGCGAGCGACAAGGAGCTGATGCTCTTCCCCCTGGTGTCGACCGGGGTCCTCCTCATCGTCATCGCTTCCTTCGCCCTGCCTGTCATCGGGCTGAATCTCTTCGGCGCGGCCGGCGTGCACGGCCATCCGTCGGTCCTCATGTACATCGTGGGGTTCCTGTTCTACTTCACGCACTACCTCGTGATCTTCTTCTTCAACACGGCGCTGGTCGCGGCGGCGATGCTGCGCCTCGACGGCAAGGGCGGAACCTTCGGCGACGGCATTCGCATCGCGACGTCGCGGCTGGGCTCGATCGTCGGGTATGCGCTGATCGCGGCAACCGTGGGGATGATCCTGAAAGCGATCCAGGAGCGCGTCGGATTCGTGGGCAAGATCATCGTGGGCCTGCTCGGCGTGGGCTGGTCCATCGCGACCTACCTCGTGGCGCCCGTGCTCGCCGCGAAGGACGTGGGACCGATCGAGGCCATCAAGGAAAGCGCGATGCTGCTGAAGAAGACCTGGGGCGAGAACCTGATCGGCCAGGCCGGGATCGGCGTCGCATTCGGCTTCATCTGGCTCGCGGTCGCGGGCTGCGCCGCGGCGCTCGTGGTCCTGGCGATCATGAGCCACAGCATCGCGCTCATCGTCACGGCGATCGGCATCGGCGTGCTCGCGCTCGCCGTGACTGCGCTCGTGCACGCCGCGCTTGCAGGAATCTACTCGGCGGCGCTCTACCGCTACGCCACGCAGGGCGAGGGCACGGACGCTTTCGACAAGGGCATGCTGCAGCTCGCCTTCGCGCCCAAGTAGCCGCTACTGGCGCCAGGCCTTGTCGATGTAGCGGTGGCCGTCGACCTCGCTCGCCTGGAGGATCGCGCGATAGCCGCCGCTCGACACGCGTAGCGCGCGCGTCTCGACCGCGACCTGCTCCTCGTCGGGGCCGCCCGTCATCGCCTCGGTGAGCGCGCGTCCCTGCATTCCCGAAGCGGCCTGCGACAACCCGAGCAGGTGAAGGATCGTGGGCGCCACGTCGACGTTCGCAGCCGGCGCACGGTCGACGATCCCGCGCTTGAAGTCCGGTCCCCACGCAAGCATGGTGTTGGTGATCGTGAAGGGGCCGATGCCGCCGTGGTTCGCCGTATCCACGCTCACCGCCATCGTGGCGCCCTTGGCCACAATGTTGTAGTCCATGCCACGGACGCCGAAGCGATTCGCCGTGGACGACCAGGGGAACGTGAAGGCGACGTCCGGGCTGCGCGGATTGCCCCCGAGATGCGCGTATTCGAGGGAGAACGTGCCGGGCACGCGGCCCTCGTGCGGCGCGCCGGATCCATGCGCCGTGAAGATCACGCCGCACCACGGCTGCTTCTGGAGGAACTCGACCAGCGCCGCGATGCGCTTCGGATCGTGATCCTTCACGTGCACGTTCATCTCCTGCCCGCTCGACGCGAGCACGATGTCGCCGCCGTCTTCGAGCGTCGCGAATCCCGCCTGCTTCAGCTCGCCCGCCACGTTCACCTCGTGATCGGTCGTGCTGAACCCGTGATCGGACACGACGATCACGTCGGTGCGATCGCCGAGCCCCAGCGACGCGAGCTTCGCGAGCATCCGGCCGATATGCTCGTCGTCGTTGCGGATCGTTTCAACCGCCTGCGCCGAGCCCGGTCCGTGGCCGTGCTGCGAATGATCCGGCTCGGTCATCCACACCACCACCACGCGGGGCTTCAACTCGGGCAGCACGTATTCGTCGAGCACGTTCATCGCCCAGTTCACCGCGGCCATGGCATGGTCCTTCGCGCCCACGGCAGGCGGCGCGGCCCCGAAGCGCCTCACGACCTCGTCATTCGCGGCCTTGAGCTGGCCCGAAGACTCGAGGCCGCTGAAGCGCCCGTTCACCACGAGACCCATGCCCTCCGGCGAGCGTGGCGCCACGAGCAGCGCGCCACCCGTCGATCCCGAGCTCACCTCGACGAATTTCTCGCCGGCCTTCTGCAGGATTTCCGCGAGGCCCACGGCCGTCACGATGTGGTCGCCCAGCATGAGCAGCTTCGCGCCCTCGTCATTGTTGAACGCCGCTTTCGGATCGACCTCGGGAATGTAGATCCGGTTTCCCATGATGCCGTTTCGCTCCGGATAGCTTCCGCTGCCGAGCGCCGTGCCGTTCACGCGCGTCACGGTCGGGAAGACCGAGTGGCTGTTGGCGAACGTGACGCCTTCGTTCTTCAGGCGCTGGAGGTTCGGCGTGTCACGCGGATTGATGCTGTCGGGACGAAATCCGTCGAGCACGAGCACGACGTGGAGCGACGCTTTCGCGGGCGGCGTATCGGCCGTCGCGGGGCTGATGAAAGCGAGGGCGAGGATCGAGGCGGCAAGAAGTGTCTTCATGCCGCGAATTTATCACGACGATCCGCAACCGCCTCCGCCGCAGCTCGATCCGCCGCCGCAGGAACTGCCGCCGGAATCGCAACCTGCCGCGCCGCTGTCGCAGGACGTATTTCCGCCGCACGAAATCGCGACCGCGGCACCGCCCCCGTCGCCCTGCATCGCCGAGGCGAAGCGGCGCTGCCGCTCGAGCTTTTCCATGTCCAGCGCGTCGAAGCTGCGGCCTCCCGGGATTCCAAGCTGCCGGTCGAGCGCGAAGATGAGCGGCACGGCACCCGCCATCGCCCAGCTCGCGGCCGGATCGGGACAGCCCGCGCGCAACTGGTGCAGCGTGTTGGCAAGGGACTTCTCCTCGGGCTCGCCGGTCTGCCCGGCGGGCGCATGGTGCAGGTAGCGGCCGAACGCGCGCGTGCAGAACTCCTCGTAGCGCCGCGTCATCAGGATGAACTCGTGCCACGCCTCGTCCACGGCGACCGAGGGCATGCCGACGTGCCGCGCGACGCGATGGCCTTCAGCCGCGAGGCACGCGAGGAAGAATTGCCGCAGGCCTTCGAGGACCTGGCGAACTCCGGCCTGCGGGAGCGTCGGGTACTTCGCCCAGACCTTTGCGGCGAGCTCGCGTGGGAATTCGTACCGGGTGATGTAGCGCGCCCTGCGCATCCGCTCGCGATGGCGACGGAAGGCGTAGGCGATGCACGCGGCGAACGCAGCGACGATCAGCGCGAGGAGGATCAGTCCGAGGGTGTGGATGTCGAGGTGGAACATCGTGAATCTCCTTTCTTGTTGTTGTTGTTTTTCATCTTTTTCTTCTGATTGGCACGTTAGCCCCTCTTCATGACAGAAGAATGACGGGCCCGGGGCTTGACATGCCGTAAGTTCTGACTTACCGTAAGCCATGCCTTACGATAACGCTCTCGCCGCCCTCGCCGATCCGACCCGCCGCGCCGTCTTCGAACGGCTGCGGGCGGGGCCGGTCTCCGTGGGAGACATTGCCGCCGAACTGCCCGTGAGCCGTCCCGCCGTTTCCCAGCACCTCAAGGTGCTGAAGGACGCCGGCCTCGTGCGGCAGGAGGCCGTTGGAACACGCCGGCTCTACGAGGTGGATCCCCACGGCCTCGGAGAGCTGCGCTCCTGGCTCGAACGCTTCTGGACCGAGGCGCTCGATGCCTTCAAGAGAGAAGTCGAACGCCAACCCCATCACCGAACGAGGAAGAGATCCCGATGAACGCCACCATCGCTCCCAGCTACGTCGAGCCCGTCGTCAAGACCACCCGCGTGAAAGCGACGCCGGCGCACGCATTCGAAGTCTTCACGCGCAACATCAAGGCCTGGTGGAAGCCCGAGCACTCGATCAATCCGACGAGATCCGCGATCGACAAGATCGTGCTCGAGCCGCGGGCCGGCGGACGCTGGTACGAGATCGGCGTCGACGGCAGCGAATGCGAATGGGGACGCGTGCTCGCCTGGGATCCGCCGAAGCGCGTCGTGCTCGCGTGGCAGATCACCACGCAGTGGACCTACGATGCGAATCTCCACACGGAGCTCGAGGTGCGCTTCGAGCCGCAGGGCGCCGAGACCGTCGTGACGCTCGAGCATCGCCTGCTCGAGAACTGGGGCGAGAAGGCCCGTGAGACGCGTGACGCCGTCAATGGGGGATGGGGCTCGCTGGTCGATCGCCTCGCCGCCGCCATCGAAGGTCGCCCGCTCCCGTAGCCCATGAGACTGCTGACCGAGCTCTGGGTCGCGGCCCTGCTGCCTAAGGATCTTCGCGCGCGGAGAAGGTCCCGGCCCAGCCGGCGGTCTCGATACGCAAGCGCCCGGGCTCCGTCTTCGTGAGCCTGAACTCCCCGCCGTTGGACAGGAGGTAGCGCGTCACTCCGTTCGCGGCGGGCCCGAGGCGCAGCTGCTCGCGCGCGATTCGGGCGACGATCTCGGAGCCGTCGCGGCACACGACGCCAACGCCTTCGGCCCAGAGACCTTCGCCGGTCTTCACGAACTCCAGGAAAAGCACGCCGCGGCGTTCCTGCAGCGAGAACACGAGCGGCTTGCCGTCGTCCATGGTGGTCTCGCGCCACTTGAGCGGAAATGCAGGATCCGACACGAGTGCGCGCAACTCCTCGATGTTCGCGGCGCAATGCGGCGCGGCGAGCGACTCGCCCGCCGTCGCGAGGCAGGCGAGCAGCGCGGCGGCCGCGCGTATCAAGGTTCGCCCGGCTTGAAGGGAAGCTCCTTGCCGGCAGGCACGCCCTCCTCCGCCATCGCGAGGATCATCGCGACGCTCACGTAGGTCCCCGCGACGGCCGTGAGATCGACGACCTGCTGCTCCCCGAGGATCTCCTTCGCGCGCTTGAAGGTCGCGTCCGAGACCGCGTGCGTGGTCGTGAGCTCGGTCACGAAGTCGTACACGATCGCCTCGTCGGGCTTCATGTTCGACGGGCGCTTGTTCTGCTTGAGCTCCGCGATGATCTCGGGAGCGAGGCCCGCCTTCTGCGCGATGGGCGCGTGGGCGAACCACTCGACCTGCGAGCGCCACTGGCGCCCGATGATGAGGATCGCGAATTCGTTCAGGTGCAGCGGCACCGAAGTCTTCCAGCGCAAGTAGTACAGCAGGTCGAACATGCGCTGGCCGAGCACGGGGCTGCGAAGCATCGGGTTGTAGGGGCCCGCGAGCCCCACGCTCGAGACCTTCATGATCTGCTCGCCGAGCGGCTTCTGCTCGGGCGTGAGCTGCTCCATCGTGAGCTGCGGGAAGCGCTTTTCCTTCACTGTGTTCTCCGGGTCGGCGGCGATGACGGTTTGCGCGGCGAAGAGGGCCGCGAGGGCGATCCATCGAAACGGCAGGTTCATCTCATCCTCCAAAGAAAAAAGGCGCCGCACGCGGCGGCGCCTTCATCGGGCACTCCGGCGATGTTACTTCATCGTCACCTTCACGCCGTTGGCCGAGCCGATGTTCAGCTGCAGGCCCTGCGTGCGCGAGGTGAGCTTCATGACGACGCCGTTCTCGTTCTTCAGGTACAGCGCGCCCACTCCGCCGCCCAGCGTCGCGCTCGCGTCGAACTTGGTGTACGTGCCGGCGAATTTGGCCACGTCCTTCATGTCGTACACCTCGCCCGCGGCGCTCATCTTCGAGGCGCCGACGTTCGCGCCGGCCGTGAGGCCGTTGATCTTGAAGTCGTAGGTCTTTCCGCCCGTGGTGAGCTTGCCGCCGCCCCACGATCCACCGACGATCACGGCGACCTGGGTCTCGTCGATGGCGACGGTTCCATCCGGCGTCTTCTTCGCGTCGGCGGCATAGGCGAGGCTGGAAGCTGCGAGCAGTATCGTGGCCGCGAAGGCGCCGGCCATGTTGCGTGTCGTTTTCATGGTTGCCTTTCTCCTTTTGTCTAAGTCCTACAGCGTGCGGATCTGGACCTTGCGCCACTTGAGCACCGACGGATGCTCCTTGTCGACGCCTGAAGCGTACTGCAGGCCGATATTGCCCATCGCATGCTTGGCGTCGTGGGCATCCGCGGTGGTGACGCCATTGAGAACCACGGTGAAGTGGTCTCCCTTCGCGGTGATCTCGTAGGTGTTCCACTGCCCTCCGGCCTTGGGCATCGGGTTCACCTTCGCGACGTCGACGATGGCTCCCGTGCCGTACTCGGGCGCGGGCCGCTTGTCCCAGATGTTCACCTCGTAGCAGACCTTCGAATCGGGGTTCAGCGCATCCGAGCAACGGATGAAGATGCCGCTGTTCGTATCGGCCTCGGCATAGAACTCCGCGCGGATCTGGAAGTCGCCATAGACCTTGTCCGTCATGAGGAAGCCGATGCCCTTCGTCGCGACGATGGCGCCGTCGGCCGGATGCCAGTCGGCGGCCTGGATGGGATGCAGCCCCGACATCGTCGTCCCGTCGATGAGCGTGGTCCAGCCGGCGTCGTAGGGGCCGGGGCCGGACGTCGCGCAGGCGGCGAGCGCCAATGCGGCGAGTGGTGCGGTGAATCGCTTCATGTTGCTCCTCCGTGGTTATGGTGTTGTGGGGGTCCGCGACTAGGATACGCCCGGCGCGGCCGGATTACAGTTGAAACCCCCACGAAATCGGGGGTTAACGGCCCTCTGGCAATATTTCGGTCATCAATTGCCCTTCGATCGTGATGGACCGGCTTCGACAATTCGAGGAACGGCTGGAGGCGACTGCGCCCCTTCCGGAGCGCCTCGCCTCGCTGAACGACCTCGCCCTCGCACTCACCCGCGCGGGCGATGCCGAGCATGCCCTGCCCTTCGCCCGCGAAGCGCGCGAGCTCGCCGCCGCTTCGAAGGATGACTTCGCGCTCTCGCAGGCGCTCGTCAACATCTCGACCTGCCAATACCTCGCCGCCGAATATGGCGCGGGACTCGAATCGAGCCTGCAGGCGCTCGTGCTCGCGGAGCGCTGCGGCGACGCGGCCGCGAAGGCCTCGGCGCTCATGTCCGCGGCCGCCTGCGAATACCAGATGGGTGCGCGCGAGGAGGCGCTCCAGGCGCTCTACGAAGCCCACGAGGCCATCGAGCGCGTGACCGCCGACCACCTGTGGATCCGCCTGCACAACTCGCTGGGAATCCTCCTCGGCGACAAGGGGCGCTTCGACGACGCGGAACGCCACTATCGGCTGGCGATGGAGCTGGGCGAAAGCAGCGGAGATGCGATCTACACGCCGCGCGTGAAGATGAACTACGCGGGCCTGCACCTGGACCTGGGTCGCCAGCTGGCTCGCCAGGACAAGCGCGACGAGGCCACGGCCCGCTATCGCGAGGGACTGCGCCTCTGCGAGGAACTCCTCGTCGGACCGGGGCTCGAGAGCACGTTCAACAAGGCGCACTGCGTCGGCACGCTCGGCGAGCTCTACCGCGAGACCGGCCAGGTGGAGCTCGCGCTGCAGCTCTTCAACGAGATGCTCGCGCACGGCGTCGAGCTCAAGAATCCGCACCAGCAGGCCGAAGCCCTGCTCAACATCGGCCGCACGCACATGATGCGGGGACACTCGGCCGAAGCGCGCGACTGCTTCGAGCGCGCGCTGCACCTCGCATCGGGCGCGAACGTCCGCCGCCTGGTGACGGAGGGGTTCCGCTCGCTCGCCGAGTGGTTCGAGGCCCATTCGGAATTCGAGCAGGCCCTCGCCTACCAGAAGCGCTTCCAGGTGCTGCACGACGAGCTGCTGCGCGAAGAGCTCGAGGCGAGCGGCACCGCGCGCGAGATCTGGATGAAGTTCCACCAGGACCTTTCCGACCGCGTGGACCACCTCACGCGCGCGGCCCACGAGGATTCGCTCACGGGACTTGCCAATCGCCGCTGCTGGGATGAGCGCATCGCCGGGATCGTTGGCGCCACGCGCCGCGATGGGGCCCGCACCTGCGTCGGCATCATCGACATCGACCACTTCAAGTCCGTGAACGACCTGCGCTCGCACCTGTTGGGCGACGAGGTCCTTCGCACGGTCGCGGACATGATCCGTGGCCATTGCCGCGAGGGCGACGTCTGCGCGCGCTATGGCGGCGACGAGTTCGTGCTCTGCCTCGCCGGCGCGAACCTCGACGATGCGCTCGGCGTGCTGGGACGACTTCGCTCGCTCGTCGCCCGGCACTCCTGGAGCACCCTGCATCCGGCGCTCGCGGTCACGGTGAGCGTGGGCGTGGCCGAAGTCTTCGAGGGCGATACGCCCGCGACACTCATGGAGCGCGTGGACCTCGCGCTCTACAAGGCGAAGGAATCGGGCCGCGATTGTGTCGTCGTCGATGCCGCGAGATATCCTGACGCATGCGCGTCGCCGCCTTCCTAGCGATCCTCCTGTCCAGCGCCGCCTTCGGGGCGGGCGCGGATGGCCGCTCGACAAAGGTCGAGCTCCTCGACATTGACGCTCCGACGGCGGAGCGGCCCTCCGTTTCGACGCCCGCCCTCGACACGAAGCACGGCGATGCCGTCGAGATCGTGCTGCCCTACCGCGAGCAGGGCTCCTGGATCCGCATCACGCCCGAAACGCTTCCACCCGAGCCGCGCCTCGTCGTGTACGGAGTGGCCGTCGGCCGCGTCACGCTCATGCTGCCCGACGGACGCGCCATCTCGCGCGTGAAGACCGAACCCTCCGACGATCCGGATGCCTCGCCCGTCGCGTCCGTGTTCGCCGTGCCCACGGACCTCGCACTGGGAAGCTCGCTGCTGCTGCACTTCGACGACCACCATCGCAACCTGATCGACATCCGCCTGCTGCCCGCGGCCCAGTGGCGCGGACACGAGCGCATCATCATCGCCTTCTCGCTCGCGGTGTACGGGGCGCTCTTCGCCTTCATCGTGATCGCGAGCACGTACTGGATGATCCTGCGCGAGCGCATGTTCGCGGACCACGCGCTCTACGTCCTGGCGCTGGTCACGTTCATGGCGATGACCTCGGGCCTCTTCTACGTTCCGTTCAGCGACGGCTTCTGGTCGCGCGCCGGGATCCAGGGGCAGTGGGGACTCGCGACGCTGGCGATCGCCTTCGCCGTGGGCTTCTCGACGCGATTCCTCGATGTGGCCCGCGAGCTGCCGCGGCTTGCGCGCGCGCTCGAGATCCTGCGCATCATGATGATCGTGATAGCGATCGGGGTCATCCTGTCACCGGTTTCGACACCGCGATTCGGCGCGCTGATGAGCATCGTGCTCGTGGCGATCAACTTCGTGCTCGTCGGGCTGGGCGTCTCCGCGGCGCTTCACAAGAACCGCTACGCCGGCTACTTCCTGCTGGGCTGGGTTCCGCTCACGGCAAGCACCACGTTGCGCGCGCTCCAGTCCACCGGCGTCCTGCAGCTCCAATACGAGGCGAGCTACCTCACGTCGCTCGGCGCGCTGTGGGAAGCGCTCGTGCTCACGGCCGGTATCGCCGATCGCGCCCTCGCCTTCCGGCGCGAGCGAGACGTCGCACAGCATCTCGCCTTGCACGACGGCCTCACGGGCGTTCTCAACCGGCGCGCAGCGCAAGCGCGGCTGGAGGAGCTCTTCGAGCAATCGCAGCGCGGCACCCTGCCCCTGTCCGTGTTCTTCCTGGACATCGACCACTTCAAGTCCATCAACGATACGTATGGGCACGCCGCGGGTGACGCCGTGCTCACCACCGTGGCGAAACGCATCGCCTCGCAGCTCCGCGCGAGCGATGCCCTCGGTCGCTGGGGTGGCGAGGAGTTCGTCGCGGTCCTTCCGGGCGCGCCGCCCGACATCGCGCGCGCCACCGGAGAGCGCATCCGCCGCGCCATCGAGGCCGATCCCGTGCACGTCGACGGCCAGAGGATTCCCGTCACGGTGAGCGTGGGCATCGCGATGCAAGGGGACGCGAGCAAGGACAGCTCCGAGCTCGTCCAACGCGCGGACGAGGCGCTCTACCGCGCGAAGGAAAAAGGCCGCAACCGCGTCGAAGAGACGATGCAGCCGGCCTAGGCGATTCGAAGAAGCTGCCCGCCGGACCACTCGTTTCCAGCGTCCAGCGCGACCGGAACTTCCACCGTCGCCGCTTCCACGCAGAGCATGTTCATGAAGCCGAGAGGTTCCATGTCCGCCCTCGACGCGCTTCCCTCGCGGCCCGGATTCCAGACCACGGTGTCCCGGAATCCGCGCTGCCGGATCGTGACCACCCGCGATCCGTCGTGCAGGCGCGTCTCGCGCGGCGTGTCGGGATAGACGCGATCGAGGCCACGCTCGAGATCGCGAACGTCGGGAAGTCCATCGAGCCGGACCTTCGTCACGTCGGAGACGAAGAGATAGGTGTGCAACGCCGCCGTGAACGAGAAGGCTTCCGGACCCGGGTTGCGCACCGTGAGCGCCATGTCGAGCGTCGCACCGCCGATCGTCACCGCAAGCTCGAGGGCGAAATCGTGGGGCCAGATCGAGCGCGTCTCCGCGGAAGCCTCGAGAGCGAAGATCGCACGCGAATCACCTGTCGATACGACGCGCCACGGAACGTTGCGCGCGAATCCATGCTGGGGCAACGGACCGCGCTTCGAGAATTGGGGAAACACGACGGGAACGCCGCCGCGGATCGGCTCACCGGGTGTGAACGCGCTTCGGCGGCTCACGAAAATCTGCTCGCGACCGCCGGTGGGGATCCAAGAGACGACTTGCGCGCCGTTGATCGTCACGACGGCTTGTGCGCCATCCGGACCTGTGATCCGGATGGCCTCCAGCCCGTGAAAGTCGCAGTGATTCTCGGGGATAATTGCGCTCATGGAACGCAAGTATCCCGGATTGGCGGGCACCACGGCAAAAGCCGATGCCCTGCGCCGGACGGTGGACTCTTCGGCAGACGAACGCTCGCGCCTCTATGCGCTGCTCGATCTCGCGAGGCATTACGTCGACGCGGGCGATGGAGTGCGGGGGCTCGAATCGGCGAAGGAAGCGCGCCTCATCGCGCTTCGCCTGTGGGACTACGAGGCCGCGGCCCACGCGCTCAACTCCATCAGCGTCTCGCAATACCATCGCAGCGAGTACGTGAACGCCATCGCGACGGCCCTGGACGCCTGGGACTACGCCGCCCGCGGCAAGAATCCCCTGGAGCTGGGCGACAGCTACTACTCGATCGGGCTTTCGCTCTTCGGCCTCGGACTCATCGAAAACTCCGAGCGAGTCGTGAGCAAGGGACTCGCGACGATCGCGGATGCGGCCGGCGCACTCGATGTGCGCATTCGCCTCACGCGCATGCTGGCCATCGCGCGTTACGCGCGCGACTCCATGGACGAAGCCGAGGCGCTCCTCGCAAAAGCGATCTCGCTCGCGCAGCGCAGCACCGCCACGCAGCTCGCCGCATGCCACGCCACGTGGGGCGTGATCTGGCTGCGCCGGATGGACGAGCAATATGGCGGCAAGCCCATCGTCGCCGAGAAGCTCGAGGCGGCCCGGCTCCATCTCGAGAAGGCGCTCCTCATCTCCGAGCGCGAGGGCGACGCGTTGCTGGTGACCGACCGGGTGGCCATCCTCGGCGTCGTGGCGATGTTGGAGAAGAAATGGGATCACGCCGAAGAGCTGCTAGGTCGCGCGATGGAAAACGCCCGCGCGCTCGACTACGTGCGCGCATCCGTCATCTCCACGGTGTATCTCGCGCGCCTCTATCTCGAGCGCGGCGATCCCCGGCGCGCCACGTCGTTGTTGGGACACGCCATCGAACAGGCGCGTCGCGGCGCCGCCGACGACGTCCTCATCTATGCGCGAACGCTGCTGGCGCGAGCCTACGACAAGGAAGGCAAGCCCGGCGCCGCCGCGGATCAGCGTGAGTTGATCGACGCATTCCGGGAAGCGACGGCGGGCGCGCGCAAGCGCTCCGGTGCCGAAGCGACCCGCCTCGTGGCCCGCCTCATCGATCCGGCCTAGCCGCCCGCCTTGCGTAGGACCTGCGCGACGTCCTCGTGGCCATTGGAGATCGCGTAGTCGAGCGCGGTCTTCCGGTCCTTCGGATCCTTCGCCTTCACGTCCGCATGGTGCGCAAGCAATGCGTTGACGACCGCGATATTCCCGTCGGCCGATGCGCGCATGAGGGGAGTCAATCCGAGGTAGCCGGGAAGATCGACGTTCGCGCCGCCCGCGATGAGCGCCTCGACCGTCGCGGGATTGGCCGCATCGACGAGCGCGCGGTCACCGTGGCTGTCCTGGCCGTTCACGTCGACGCGATGCCGAAGTGCCGCGCGAATGGCATCGGGGTTGCCTTCCTTCGCCTTCTGGATGAGTTCGTCGATGAGCTCGGATCGCAGGTTGTCCTTGTGGTTCGCCTCGGCGTAGTGCTCGGCGTGCGTGAGGATCGCGTAGGCCACGGGACCCGGCACCAGCAGGAAGAACGCCGCCGCGATGATGGAACCCGTGCCGACATCGCGCACGAACTCGAGCGCCTCGGCGCGCGTGCCTCGGATCAGCCGCGTGCCGCCCACTCCCGATTGCGGAACGATCGCGTTCTCCTTGGCCGAGTAGAGGCCGATCACGCAAGCGTGGGCGCCGGCAGGCACGATCCGCTCCATGAATCCCGACTTGTCGAGATCCTCGTGCGACGAGACTTTCCAGTCCACGCGAATGTTGCCGCTGCGGTCTTCGAGCAGGCGCTTGACCTGCGAGGGCGCGCCCAGGACCGACTGGTCCTCGAACTTCGTGGCGGCGACGTAGGCGCGCGCGCGTTCCCGCGTTCCTTCGCCCAACTCGCTCGCGGGAAAGCGCTCGAAGCCCGGGTACGCCAGGAGCCGGATCTCGCGCACGCCGGAACGGATGATCACCGGCGCCATCGCGACCCCGCTCTTGTCCACGACGGGCGCGGTCTGCCGATTCTGGCTGCCGCCCTTGTCGAGCAGCATCGGAATCTCGGGCTTGTGCGTGATCGTGTAGTCGTAGGCGACGCACTCGGCCCCGCTGAAAGGCGCGCGAAGCGTTTCGCCCGTCGGCTCGATCGTGCCAGCGATCGCAACACGCTTGCCGTCCGCGGGCGGGCCTTCGGGCTTCGCGACGATCGACGCATCGCGCCGGTCGAGCCGCGCCTTGCGGATCGCGCCGATGCCGAGCGCGAAGAAGAACGAGACCAGCGCGGCGCCGATCCAATCGCCCGGCGGATAGAAGAGCTCGTGCGCGCCATACCAGAGGAGCGCGAACGACGCGCCCCACGTGACAATCGTGACGAGAAAGCTCCCCACGTGCGCCCCCCTTCTTGTTTTTCTTGCCTTGTTCTTCTTACTTCGGCTTGCGACGCGCCTCCAGCAGCTCGCGCTTGCGCGCGAGCGCCTGTTCACGCTTGTCCTGGGCGCCCGCGCCTCCACCTCGCGGGTTGGAAGAGCCGCGGCCCGTGAGCTTCTTGCCCTTCAGCATCTGCAGTTCGGCCGGCTTCATCGCTTCCCCTTTCCTGCGCGGGCGGGAGGCGAGAGCCATTTCATCGCCTCCGTCTCGTCGGTGAAGCATCGCACGGGCAGGCCGCGATTCACGGAAACGTCCTCGATGAACTTGAGCAACGGGCTTCCCGGCGTGCCCACGAGCGCGACGCGGAACTTGACGATGCCCAGGTCGGACGCCGCCTTCGCATGCTGGATGACCGAAGCGTGGAAGTCCGCATCGTTCGCCCTGCGGATATCAAAGAGGATGTTGTGGCAGCCGTGCTCGCGCGCGGCCTGCATCGCGGTCGTCACCGCGGCGACGCTTCCGTGCTCTGGAGTAATGCCCAATACCTCGAGGCGAAGGACGTCACCGAGGATATCGATCTTGTAGGCTGGTCGGGGCTTTTCGGATTTCATTCCTGATCATCGCTTGCCGCACTGCAACATGGCAAATCGGGCGAACTGGAGGCGGGGGTCGGAATCGAACCGGCGTACACGGCTTTGCAGGCCGCTGCATGACCACTCTGCCACCCCGCCAAAGGGTGCGGCATGCGCGGCAATCATGCATGCCCGAAGTGAATCGGGGGAAACCGGTCGCCCGATTTCCCCCGGAAGCTACAGCGGCAGAAGAGCCTCGAACTCTCGACCTCAACCCTGGCCGGGTGAGACCTCCACCGCGCAACCACTTACAACAACGAATTATACATAATCGGCACCCGCGTTTTTTTCGCGGACAGTTTCAGGACAGATTCCCGGTTTGCTGCCAGGAAATGTTCAGCGCATGCTTTTCAGCGCTTGGACTTGAGCATGGATCGCCCCAGCGAAGGTGCGCCCGCGGCAATCTCCGCCGCGTTGACTCGGCATCCGGGCTTCTACCCACGAACGTGGAGGAGCAAATCATGAGAAGCAAATTCGCAATGCTTGGCGTTGCCGCAGCCCTGTCGATCGCGGGGTGCGGAGGCAATTCCAGTGGGACCAGCGATAAACTCATCAACCAGATTTCCGTCCCGGGAATCGATAGCACAGTCGTCTACTCGTTCGACCTGGGCCAGGTGGATCAGGAAACGGGGATGTACTACGTGACCGACCGTACCAACAAGTCGATCGACGTCGTCAACGCCAACAGCCTGCAATTCGCCGGGCAGTTCAAGCAGGCGTTTGCGGGATGCAACGCCGGCACTCCGACTGCGCCGATATTCCTGCCCACCTGCGCCGGGGCGAACAACGACATGTCGGGACCCGACGGCCTCGACGTCGTCGGCCCCAATCTGTACGTGGGCGACGTCAACACGCTCTGGATCCTCGACAAGGCAACCGGGGCCGTGGTCAAGAAGATCGCCATCCCCTCGTCTCCGACGTTCTTGCGCGCGGACGAAGGCTGCTTCGACGCGGATCACAACCTGTACGGCATCTCGACGCCGGGGGCCGCCCATCCGTTCATGACATTCGTGGATACGGTGACCCAGACCACGGTGGCCACGCTCGTCATGGACGATTCGACCGGGGCGTCGTCGGCGGGGCTGGAGGCCTGCACCTACGATCACACGACGGGAAAGTTCTTCGTCAACAACGACGGCTCGACCGCGAATCCGCGCGGCGAGATGGATGGCATCCCCGCGTCGGCCATCGTCGCGGCGAAGCCGGGTCCCACGACGCTCAACTTCGGAACGCTCGCAGGGACCAGCGTGTATCCGCTCGGGGCATGCGACCCAACGGGCATTCACCTCGGACCCGGAAACGATATCGGGTCGATGTGCCGCCAGGGGAATGTGGGCGAGAAACTCACGTTCCAGATCCTCGACAAGACGAACGGTTCGGTCCTCGCCAACCTCAACATCGGCGGCGGTGACCAGATCACCTACGATGCGGCCTCGAACCGCTGGTTCCTCGCCGACAGCCGTTGGACACCTTCGGGGACATCGTGCGGAGCCGGGACCGCCGCTTGCCCGCTTACTCCGGTCGTAGGAATCGTCGACGGAACGTCACGCACGGTGGTCGGAACGACGCCGAACGGGAACAACTCACACTCGATTGCGGTGTATGGCTCGAGGGGCTTCGTCATCACGCCGTTCACCGCGCCTTCCGCCGCTGGTGGTGGAGCGAACTACGCGAACGGCGGGATCTCGGTGTTCTCGACGAACTGACGACGCACGTGAAACGGGGGAAATCGGCTACCCGATTTCCCCCGGAATACTGGAGCGGCAGAAGAGTCTCGAACTCTCGACCTCAACCTTGGCAAGGCCGGATCCCCACCGCGCAATCACGAACAACACCGAAATTATACAATAGGTTGTTGTTCGGCGTAGCCTCAACATCGGCCAGCGCGGCGCGTTAGAACGCCCTCGGATATATCCATCCGCTGACTCGTAGGCCTAGGCGCCATTTCGCCCATAGCCAACGCATGGAGGACTGCTAGCTCGTCTAGGTGGGGGATAACAAGAAGAGGTGCGATGACGATGAAGATCGGCATCAACGGAAGTCGCGCTTGAGCTTAGAGCTAGGACGATGAGGCGCGCTCCCACGACAGCTTTTCAGGCCCGCGTGATCAATTGGCGGGGCAAACTGCGCCGCTTGGACGCGTGGATGAGCTCGCCGCCGTTCAGGATCGCCGCGTTTTTCTTGATCCTATGCCTACTGCCCTTCGCGATTCCCAATCTCCCCCCGTTGTCGATACGAGATTGGGAGCCGTCGTGCAGTAGCACGCCATCCTTTCCACCTCCGGAAAGCGCGCACGTTGCCCCCGAGTCCTCCGCATCGGCCGTGCCCTTTTGTGTCGGCATGCTGTGCTTTGAACCGGTCAACATTCCGAGAGCGTTCCCACGAATCTTCGGCTTCGCCGAATTCATAGCGGCCCTCGCGCTGCTAGTGGTCCTCTACACAGTTGTCGATGTACGGTACAAATTTAGATTGATGGTCGCGCCGGCCCCACTTGAGGCGGTGACCTTCCGCGTTCTCGTATTCATTGGCTTGGCGACTCTACTCACTGAAGTCTGGTGGGCGGAAGCTTGGTGGCTTCCACGCGCCTGCTGGCTCACGCGCAACACGTGGCAGATGATTCTCGGGGTGCTCTTCTTCGGCACTTTCGCCACATGGATTTATTACGCGTTCGTCGGACCTCCTACATACGGAAAGAGGAACGCGGTGCGCTTTGGAAAAAGCTTGTCGCAAGTCTTCATGCGCGGCGAACCTCAGGAACTTGCCGTGATCGCTAGCGAGCTAATGAGGTCTGCCGATTCGATCGTCGAGCATGCATCAAGAGTGCCCCCTCAACCGCTGTGGGGTGATGTTCCGCGTGAAGCTGCCGTTGCCCACGAAATACTGTTCCTTCTCGGCGATCGCAAATTCTGCAGACAAGTAGTCGCATCCAGCCCAGGGACGGCCGCAGCTTTCTTCTCGGCCCTGGCCAGGCATCCCGGCCGTCAATCGCCACTCTATGCGTTTGCAATGAATGTCTCGGCCGAGGCGATAGCTCAAAAGGATTCATTTCTCTACCACGAGGACCGCGGCATCTGGGGCGGACTTCTTGGGCGGGTCAAGCCGATCACGTACGCGATTTATGGAAACTACGAAGTGCTATCGATGTTCGGCAACTTCTCGCCGCTCGATATCAACTATGAAGATCGCGAGGACTGGGACTCAACTCAGTGGGCGGCATATTGCCGAGTAGTCCTGCTCGCGTTCAAGGGTTACATCGACCCAGACACTGGTGCGGCGCCCACGGTCATCAGCCGTGCATTTGGGGACATGGAGCGCTCCCTTTTGAGGTGTCGCGCGCGGAGAACTATGCCGGTTCGTACACCAAATCACTCGGCTACGGACGTGTTCAGTCAACGGTCAGGCTCATTCGCGATTGC
>DATGGI010000086.1:0-15929 GCA_035308545.1 Usitatibacter sp. | reverse complement strand
CTTCACGCTGGAGGTGCCGAGATCGATGCCGATCGTGATCAAGCGCGCTTCTCCACGATGCGTTGCTCGTCCGAGCCGAAGAGGTGCCAGCGTCCCGGAGCCGGACGCGCGATCACCTGCTCGCCTTCGCGCTGCGTGCTTTGCCCGGGAACGTGCAGCAGCACCTCGCCGCTCGGGGCGCTGCAATGCAGGTACGTGCTGGAGCCGTGCTGCTCGATCACGTCCACCTTGAATCGCCACGCATTGGCGCCGTCCGCGGCGAGGAGCATGTCCTCGGGGCGAACACCGAAGCTCACGAACTGGCCCGCCGACAGCGCCCGTCCTCCGAGCGGCAGCGTCACCGCGCCCAGGCCGTCGCAATCCAGGTCGAAGTCGGTCCCGCCCACGCGCGTGATGCGGCCCGGAATGAAGTTCATCCGCGGCGACCCGATGAAACCCGCCACGAACTTGTTGCGCGGCGCGTTGTAGAGCTCGAGCGGCGCGCCCACCTGCTCGATCACCCCGGCGCGCAGCACCACGATGCGATCGGCCATCGTCATGGCTTCGACCTGGTCGTGGGTCACGTAGATCATCGTGTTGCCGAGGCGGTTGTGCAGGCGCGAGATCTCGAGGCGCATCAGCACGCGCAGCTCGGCATCGAGATTCGACAGCGGCTCGTCGAAGAGGAAGATCTTCGGGTCGCGCGTGATCGCCCGCCCGATGGCCACGCGCTGCCGCTGCCCGCCCGAGAGCTGCCGGGGCTTCCGGTCGAGGTACGGGTCGATGCGCAGCAACTTCGCCGCGTGATCGACGCGCTTGGCGATCTCGGCCCTGGGCATGCGGACGTTCTCGAGGCCGAAGGAGAGGTTCTCACGCACGGTCATGTGCGGATACAGCGCATAGGATTGGAAGACCATCGCCACGCCGCGATCGGCCGCGGCCCTGCGCACCACGCTCACGCCGTCGATGCGGATGTCGCCAGAGCTCACCTCCTCCAGTCCGGCGATGAGGCGAAGGAGCGTGGACTTGCCGCAACCCGAAGGACCCACGAAGACAACGAACTCGCCATCGGCGATCTCGAGGTTGGCCTCGCGGATCACGTCCACGGCGCCGAACGTCTTCGAGAGTTTCTCGATCGTCAGGCTCGCCATGGAGATCGAAGTCCAAGGGTCATTTGATTCCGGTCGAGGCGATGCCGGTCGTGATGTAGCGCTGCAGGAAGATGAATCCCAGCGCGAGCGGCAACGCCGTGAGTGTCGTCATGGCGAGCAGCATCCCGTACTGGATGCCGTTCTCGTCGCTGTAGCCCGCGAGCGCGAGCTGCAGCGTGTAGACCTCCGGTTTGTTGAGGATCACGAGCGGAAGCAGGAAATCGTTCCAGCGCGACATGATCGAGAAGATCGCGACCACGGCGAGCGCGGGCGTGGCGAGCGGGAGGACGAGGCGCCAGAAGATGCGCCACTCGCTCGCGTGGTCCATGCGCGCGGCCTCGAGCAGTTCGTCCGGAATCGTGAGCATGTACTGGCGCAGCAGGAAGACGCCCGTGGGCGTCGAGATCACGGGCAGGATCACGCCCCAGAGGCTGTTCACGAGGCCGAGTTCCGAGACGATCAGGTAGATGGGGACGAGCACGATCGTCGCCGGCACCATGAGTGTCGCGAGGATCGCGAGGAGCGCCGTGTCGCTGCCGCGGAACTTGTACTTGGACAGCGCGAAGGCTGCCATCGAGTTCATCACGAGCGTGATCACGGTCGCCACCACCGTGATGAAGACCGTGTTGTAGATGGACGACCAGATCCTTCCGCCGGCCGAGGTGAGGAGCTTCTCGTAGTTCTCGGTGCCGAGGTGGAAGCGCCGGATCGGCGTGGCCGATTCGACCGGCACCGTGAGCAGGCCCGCATCGGGGCGCGCCGGATTCACCATCTGCGCCTCGATGCCCACCCGCCGCACCTGCGCGAGCGTGGCCTCCTGACCGTCCGGCATGGTCACCCGATACAGCGGGAGCGCCCGCGCATAGCCCTTCACGCTCACAGTCTTCACCGCTTCGGGCCAGAGCGTCGGAGGAAACTCCATGAGGTTTCCCTCGCTCTTGAAGGATGAGAGCACGACCCAGAGCACGGGCGCGAGCATGACGACCACGCCCAGCATGAGGTAGCCGTAGGTCACCCAGTCGGTCCAGTCGGCACGGATGCCGCCGCGGCGGCGCGCGATGAAGGCCCAGGCTTCAGCCATGGGCGCCTCCCCGCGACAGGCGCATCTGGAGCGCGGTGAAGACGAAAAGCACCGCGCCCAGCATGAGCGAGGCCGCCGCGGCGAGACCGTAGTTGCGCGGCATCACCGCGAAGCCCGTATCGAAGATGTAGTGCACGATCATCTTGGTCGCCGTGCCGGGACCTCCGCCCGTGAGCACGTAGATCTCGTCGAAGGTCTGCACGGACCGGATCACCGCGAGGATGAAGACCACAAGCAGCACGGGCTTCAGCATCGGCAGCGTGATGCGCGTGAAGACGCGCCAGGGCGAGGCGCGGTCCATCTTCGCCGCCTCGTAAAGATCGGAGGGAATGCTCTGCAGGCCGGCGAGCAGGATGATCGTGTAGAAGCCCACGTGCGCCCACACGGTCACGAACACCGACCAGCGGAAGGCGCGCGACGGATCGGCAAGCCAGTTCACGCGGTCGAAACCGAGCGGCCCGAGGATTCCGTTCAGCGCCCCGTCCTTCTGCAGCAGCCACACCCACGTCATCGCCACGACCACCGGCGAGAGCATCACCGGGAAGAAGAAGATGCCGCGGAAGAAACCGCGCGCGTGGATCCTGCGATTCAATGCGATCGCGGTCGCGAGCGCGAAGCCGATCATCGCCACGACCTGCGTGGGCACGAACACGATCGCATTGGCCACCGCGCGCCAGAAGAGGTCCCGTGAGCACGTGGACGGATCGAGATAGTTGCCGCACTCCAGCAGCGTCGCGAAGTTCCGCATTCCCACGAACGTGCGCTCGCTCGGCCACAGGTTGTCCGTGCCGGTCACCGCGTACATGACGTTCACCAGCACCGGCAGCAGCGAGAAGAGCGCGATGATCGAGAGATTGGGCAGCAGGAAGAGCCAGGGCACCCAGGGACGCACTCCGCGGTCGCTGGAAGCCATGGCGTGCCTATCTCTCCGAGGCCTGGATCGCCAGGTCCACGTCCTTCTTCACGAACGCGAGCGCCGTATCCATGTCGAGCTCGTTGGTGAGGATCTGGCTGATTCGCGTGGTGAGCGCATTCAGCGCCGCGCGCTGGTAACGCCAACCCTGGAACGTGTAGGCCTCCTTCGGGACGTTGGGCACCTGCCGCGTGAACGCCGCGAGCGCCGCGCGCACGCGTTCCGAATCGTTCGGATAGTCCACGCCCGACTTCACGAGCGACGTCGCCGCGGGAATGTTCGCGTGGCGCGCGAGGGCCTCACGCATGTTGTCTTCCCGCGCGAGGAAGGCGAGATAGCGGGCGACGAGCTTCGGATGCTTCGTGTGCCTGAGTCCCACCATCGCGCCGCCGCCCGGCATGAGCACGCAGCCCGCCGTCCCGCACGGCGCGTCCACCACGGCCCAGTCGAAGGCGTCGCCCACCGTCTTGTCCATGAGGAAGAGCGACCAGGACCCGCCGAAGTAGAAGACGACTTTCCCGTTCATGAAGTCCGAGAACCGGTCCAGGTGCGTGGTGCCGCCGACCGCGCCCCACAGGTCCATGGGCATCGTGCCGTCGCGATGCCATCCGACGAATTTCGAGACCGCGGTCCTGAGGCCGTCGTCCACGACGAAGCGGCCCTCGCCGTCCACGAGCTTCGCACCGTAGCTCAGCGCGAGGCTCGCGAAACGATGCGCCGAGCGGTCCATCTCCATGGGCATCTCGGTGTGCGTGGCCCGGGCGACCTTGCGCGCCGCCGCGGCCCATTCGTCCCACGTCGCGCCCGGCTTGGGCAGCTCCACGCGCGCCTGGCGAAAGAGCGTGAGATTCACGAAGGCGCCGTTCAGCGTGACCGCGCCCGCCATGCCATAGATCGCCTTGCCCGTCGGATCCACGCCTCCGCGCATCGGTTCGAGGATCGTGCCGAACTCGTACTCGAAGTACTTCACCTGCTGCGCGCCCAGGTAAGGACGGATATCGAGGTAGTACCTCGAGAGCCCGCCCCAGTCGGCCACCATCGAGATGTCCGGCCCCTCGCCCGAGGCGAGTTGCACCGGCAGGCTTTCGAGCAGCGACTGGAACGACACGACCCGGAAATCGACAGTCGTCCCCGGGTTCTCCTTCATGAACTTCACCGCCGCCGCGCGCTCGTCCTCGTGGATGTGCTGGACGGTGATCGTTTCCTGCGCGTGGGCGATGCCAGCCGCCGCTGCGAGAATCGCGCATGCGCGCTGGAGAACCGTCAAGCCCGGCTCGCGATCGCGACGGGCGGGCGAAGGCGCGGGGCGGCGTCCGACTGGCGCCGGATCAGGGAGAAGTCCATCACGATGTGCTCGCACGGCTCCGGCGCGCCCTCGCGATGCGCGCGGATCTGGCGCACGAGGATGTCAACCGCGGCGCCGGCCATGTCGAAGATCGGCTGGCGCACGGTGGTGAGCTCGGGCCAGATCGTGGTCGAGAGCGCCGCGTCGTCGAAACCCGCGACAGTGAGGTCGCCGGGGACGTCGAGGCCGAAGCGATGCGCGATCGCTACCGAAGCGGCCGCCATGTCGTCGTTGGAGGCGAAGATCGCCGACGGGCGCGGATCCACGCTGAGGAGCTTCTCAGCGGCATCCAGGCCCGAGCGGTAGTTGAACATTCCGCGCGAGACGAGCTCATCGGGAACCGGGAAGCCCGCGTCGCTCATGGCGGACTTGAATCCGGCGAGGCGCCGCGCGCTCGCGGTCTGGTTCGGATGCCCCGTGATGAAGCCGATGCGCTGGTGGCCGAGCGAGATCAGGTGCCGCGTCATTTCGTACGCGGCGCGGTGGTCATCGATGCCGATCGCGCTCACGCGCTTGTCGGGCTGGCCGCTCGCCACCGCGACCGCCGGCGTGGACGTCTGCGCGACGAGGTCCAGCAGGCTGTGCGAGTCGCAAAGGGGCGGCGGCAGGATGATGCCGTCGATGCCGTTGTCGATGAGGTCGCGCGCTTCCTTCTCGCCCTCCTCGCACTTCTCGACGACGAGCTGCAGGTGCCCGAGGCTCGCGCGGTTCAGCACGCCCACGAGGAGCTCGTTCAGGTAGCTCGCCGACGGGTTGCTGTAGAGGATCGCGATGCGGATGAGCTTCGAGCCGGCCAGGCGCCGCGCGGCCTGGTTGGGGACGTAGTTGAGCGCCGAGATCGCGAGGTTCACCTTCTCGCGTGTCGTGTCGCGCACGTTCGCCTCGCCGTTGACCACGCGCGATACGGTCATGGGCGAGACGCCGGCGCGCTTCGCCACATCGGCGATCGTGGCCGCGGCCCTCTTTGCGGTGGTTCGATTCTTCGCGTTCAGCATGATTCCCGGAACAGTCAGCCCACAGAAGCAAGAAGGGCGACCGAAGGTGCTTCGGCCGCCCTCCGTCGACGGAGCGCCCCTTTACGAGGGACTAGAACTTCACGTGCAGCCCGAGCATCGTCGTCATGCCGGGAGCGTACTCGGTGTAGGTCGCGTTGCTGAATTGGAAGTACTGGCGCTGCTTCGCCTTGTTGAGGTTGATGATGTCGAACGTGATCGTCGGCCAGTACTTGCTGCTGTAGCCCATGATCTCGCCGATGTCGTACGCGGACGAGAAGTCGAGCTGCGTGTAGCTGTTCTGGAACAGGGCCGCGTTGGTGATGCCGTTCTGGTTCGGGGTGGAGATCTGGCTGCCCTGGTTGTACGTCTGCGCGAGGCGGAACATCAGGCCGTGATCCTCGTAATAGCCGACGATATTGTACGCATTCTCCGGAACACCCAGCGCCACCGCGCCCGAGACGCCACCGTTCGTGCTCTGGTGGATCCTCGTCCAGTTCGCGCTGAAGCCCAGGCCCTGCCACGGCAGCCAACGGTCGAGAGGCTGGACCCAGGACAGCTCGAGGCCCTTCACGGACAGGTATCCCTGCGCGTTCACCTGCTCCGTGAGCACGACCGTCGCCTGGTCGGGGCCGCCGCGTGCGTTGATCGCCGACTGCTGCGTGGGCGACAACGCCCCGAACGTGATGCCGTACGGCGCGAGGGCGCTGAACGGCGCCGTGACGTTCGCGTTGGTCGTGAATCCCTTGATGTGCTTGTAGAACGGCGTGGCCGAAACGTAGCCCGATCCGCCCGTGTACCACTCGAGCCCGAGGTCCAGGTTGTCGGAGAGGTACGGTTGCAGGGCCGGGTTGCCGACCGTGCCCGTAGCCGCCGACGGATCGCTGAAGTTCAGGCCGGGGCGCAGCGCGTTGGGATCGGCGCGGGTCATCGTGCGCGACGCAGACATGCGAAGCACCACGTCCTTCGCGAGGTTGAGGGCCGCGGTGCCCGAGGGCAGCGTCTCGTTGTACGTGGTCTTGAGGTACACGAACGAGTTCGAGTTCGGGTATAGGCCGCCGTTCGTGAGCGTGGCGTTGCGCGGATCGGTGTTCGACTGGAATCCGCCCACGGTCTGGTCGGTCTTCACGAAGCGCAGGCCCGCGTTCCACTTGACCGGAAGGTCCGTGCCCCACAGCTGCGTGTCGCCATTGACCATCGCGTAGGCCGAGGTCGCCTTTTCCTCCACGAACCCGGCGCTGGCGCCCGTGTTGGAAGAGCCCGTCTGCGGCGCCGTCGCGAGGAACTGGCCGTAGTGCGAGTCGTTCGAGAACCGGTTCCAGTCGACGGTGATGAACCCGTCGGGTCCCGGCATCAGGTAGGAAGCGAGGTTGCTCTGCGGGATGAGGGAACCCTGGTAGGTGAGCGACGCCGGTGTTCCCTGTCCTGCGGTGTAGCCGGTGCCGTAACCCGGATAGAGCGCCGCCGCGCTGGCGCCGGGGGTATTTGCGCCATTGCACGGCGGCGATCCGTTCGGGCCCGGCAACCAGACGCTCGGGTTGTTACCGCACGTGGCCGCCTGCCACGGTCCGGAATTGTCGTACGCGTTGATCGTGCGCGAGATGTCGTCGTAGGCGAAGCCACCCTGGAAATTGAACGACTTCGGTCCCCACGTGAAGTTGATGCGGCCGCCTTTCGTCTCGGTCTCGCGCTTCTCCATCTGGAGGTTCACGCGGCCGCCGTTCCAGATGAAGTTGGCCGGGTTGTTGAGGTCGACGTTGGTCGACATCATCGGAAGCTCGGCGTTGGTGAAGTTCACCGTGACGCCGCTGCCCAGCGCGGTATTCACCAGCACCGTGGGCGATTGACGGGTGAAATTGCTCTTCGTCTCGTAGAGCATCCCGTCGGCCTTCATGTCCTTGTTGATGGTCCAGTCGAAGCCCGGGTTCACGCTCCAGAGTTTCGTCTCCTCGGTGTAGGGACGGAACTCGAGGAACCACTGCGCGTTCACGAAGGTGCCGGAATTGACGACGCAACCGTTGGAGCAATCCGTGCGATCCACGGTCATGTTGAGCGGGATCATGGAGCCGTTGCGTCCCACCCAGTCCATGTCGATGCGGTTGAAGTTGTTCTTCTTCTTCGCATCGAGGGCATCGAGGTAGAAGTGCAGGTTCGCGTTGGGATTCCACTCGATGCTGACCACGCCGGCATCGCGGTCGCGCGTGCCGTACTCGTCCATCTGGCGGCCCAGGCGCGGGATGATCGCGTTGTCGATCTGCTGGATCGTGAGGCCCGGGTTGTGCGCGAGCAGGAATGCCTGGTCGACCGTGGTGCCGGTCGTGAGGCCGCTGCCGGCGTTCGCGGGCACCGTGCCGGGAATCGTCCAGTTGCCGCCGCCCGTGTTGTTGCGGTTGGCCGCGGTATCCTGCGCCGCCGAGAGGTTCGGGTTCGTCCAGCCGATCGTCTCGAAGCCGGTGGTGCGCATCTTGTCGCGTCCCCAGGCGTAGCCGCCGAGGATGCCGAACGTGTTGCCCCACGTGTTGCTCGCGAGGATCGATCCGCGGTTGCCCCACTTGTCGGCGACGCTGTTGTCGACGCCGGTCACGTTGAAGACGCCCTGCATGCCCGGATGGTCGAACGGACGCGCCGTGCGCATGTCGACCACGCCGGCCGCGCCGCCCTCGGTCATCGCAGCCGTCGGGCTCTTGTATACCGACAGCTTCGTGAAGAGGTCCGTGGGCAGGAGATCGAGATCGACTTCGCGGTTTGTGTTCTGCGAGTCCGTGCGGCCCGTCGAAGCGACGGCGACCGGCGCGTTGTTGAGCAGCACCTTGGTGAAGCTCGTGCCGAGGCCGCGGATCTGGATGTTGATCCCGTCACCGTTCACTTCGCGCGTGATCAGGATGCCGGGGATGCGGTTGATCGACTCGGCGATGTTCGAGTCGGGGAACTTGCCCATGTCTTCCGCGTTGATGGTGTCGACGAATCCCGTGGCGTTGCGCTTGTCCTGCGTCGAGGACTGGATCGACGCGCGCAGGCCGGTGACCATCACCGTTTCCTTCGATTCGGGGGATGCGGCTTGCTGCGCGAGCGCCTGACCTACGAGGCCCAGCAGCGACAAACCCAGCAAGACTCGGCGGCCGTGCGAGGCGCCACGACGCGAGTCGATCTCACGCTTCTTCTGCATTTTTTACTCCTCCTGTCGGCCCGACTGTTCTTTATTGGTAGCGGTAACTAGTACTGCCATCCTTTTGGTAGCGCAACCATACCACTCGAAAAAAAACGATGTCAACAATGCGGTGCAACATGGCGTGTTGCAGTGCGTCAAGCAACCGGCGGCAAGCCACGTCCCGGCGCGTAGGGGAAGGTTCGCGATTTGTATTCGGCGAGCATGAGCGCAGGAGCCGTCGTTCCGGGCGGCATCGGCAAGCCGTTCAGCGACTGGAAATAGGCGATGCACGCATCGCGCCACCAGATCGCCTCGCGCTCCTGGACGCGAAGCAGCGTTGCCGTCTCGCCGTGCCGCCTCGCGTCGACGTGACCCTTCACCGCCTCCCAACGCTTGCGAAGCTCCACGGCGGCAGCCACGCCGCCGTCGTAGTGCGCGACCATTTCTTCCCACAGCGTCTTGCCCGACTTCATGCGGAAGTCCCAGGGGAGATGATGGAACCAGAGCAACAGCTCATCGGGCGTCGTGCGCGGATCGGACCACGCCTTCGCGACCTCGGGCGCGTACTGCGCCACCGCGTCGCTGCCCGAGGCGCTGCGATCGAATCCGATGCCCTCCTTGTCGGCCCGGTGGTAGTACGTCGGATTCCACTCGGGGCGCGCGAGCTCCGAGACCCAGGGGCCCGGGCCATGGTGATGGCCCGTGTCGAAGAGATGATGCAGGCCGAGCGGCATCATGTAGTCCACCACCGCCTCGCGCGACATCATCATCATCGCGACGATCGCGTCGGTGGTGGCGGCGTCCGTCGCGAAGGTCTGCACCACCCAATCGCGCGCGAGGTCCCGCGCCGCCGCGTGTGGATCCCATGTGAAGCGCCCGTAGGCGTACCAATTGGCCTGGTCGAAATGCGACCCGCACCACGTGCGATGGGTGCCGATATTGGCCACCGCCGCCATGCCGGTGAGCGCGTGGCCATGCACGGTGCCGTCGGTGACTTTCGCCACTGTCGATCCCGGCCCGTTCGCGTGCGTATCGGCGCGCAGGACCTCTTCCCACATCGTGCCGAGGTACGCGAGGTGCGTGGCGAAGCCCAGGTATTCCTTCGTCACCTGGAACTCGAGCACGAGCGGCGTCTTCGGCATGGCGCCGAACATCGGATGGAAAGGCTCGCGCGGCTGGAAATCGATCGCGCCGTTCTTCACCTGCACCATCACGTTGGGAAGGAATTTGCCGTCGAGCGGCTTGAAGTCGGTGTAGGCCTGCTTGTGGCGGTCCTCGGGATCGGCCGGCGAATAGACGAACGCGCGCCACATCACCATGCCGCCGTGCGGCGCGAGCGCGCGCGCCATCATGTTGGCGCCGTCGGCGTGGTCGCGGCCGTAGTCGTGCGGTCCCGGCTGGCCTTCGGAATTCGCCTTCACGATGAATCCGCCGAAATCCGGAATCGCTTCGTAGATCTCGTCGGCTTTCGCGTTCCACCACGCGCACACCTTGGGATCCAGCGGATCGGCGGTCGGAAGGCGATCGAGCTCGACGGGCGCCGAGAATCGCGCGGCGAAGTACACCTTGATCCCGTAGGGGCGGAAGACGTCGGCGAGCGCGGCCGCCTTGGCGATGAACTGCGGCAACAGCATCTCGGGCTTCGAGCTCACGTTGTTCAGCGACACCGCGTTGATCCCGAGCGACGCATTGGCGCGCGCGTAGTCCACGTAGCGCGGGTCCTTCACGTCGGGAAGCTTCCACCAGTCCCAGATGGATTCGCCGGCGTAGCCGCGCTCGACGGATCGATCGAGATTGTCCCAATGGTTGAGCATGCGAAAGCGCACCTTGGGCGCGGAGACCTCGTCCACGCGTCCGGGATCGCGCCCGAGCATCACCGCGCGAAGCCAGGCGAAGACGCCGTAGAGGACGCCCACGTCGCTGTTGGCGGCGATGAGCGTCACACGCTGGCCATCGACCGTATCGGCCCGGACCGCGAAGCCATCGGCGCCCAGCTTTTCGAGGGGAGCGTGGGACGCAAGCGTGGGCATGGACGCGGGCGTCGCGAGCACGATGGCGCCCTCGTCCGCGTGCTTGCCGAGCGCCGGCACGGTACCGAGCATGCAGCCCAGCGCGCGATGCAGCTCCGCGACCGCAGCGAGCATCGTGGTCGACGGGTCCGCGGGCACGACGATCGAAGCCGCGCGTGCCGCGAGGCGCGACTTCGCGTCGCCTAAGAGCGGCCGGTATCGCAGCCAGAGGTCGTATCCATCTTCCTCGCGGCCGCACTCGAGGTTCACGGGATGAACGAGGGCGAGTGGCGCGAGCAATTTCTCGAAAGCGTTTGGAGTCTTCGGGTCCTGGGTCATACAATCTGTGCCAGAATAAAAATGGTAGCGCTACCGCTCAAGGATGCCACAACTACAAATCATCGCCCGATGCCGCGCGATCGCGACACCTGTCACGCTGGCGCTCGCGTGCGCCACGTCGGCACTCCCCGCCATGGCTGAAGGGCAGCTTCGCTCGCTCGAGCGAAGCGGCTTTCCGGAGCCGCTCGCGCTCGCCTGTTCGTGGGATCCGGCGCTCGTTCGCGAGACCTATTCCGAAATCGCGGCGATCGCACGCGCGCAAGGCGCGAAGATGGTGCTGGGTCCATCGCTCGCGATCGAACGCGATCCACGCCGCGGACGCATCGACCAGTCGTTCGGCGAGGATCCCTATCTCGTGGGAGAGCTCGCCGTGGCCGCGATCGAAGGATTGCAGGGCGCCGGCAAGCCGCACGAGCTCGCGGCGGGCAAGGTCTTCGCGGCCGTCACGGGATTCGCCGGTCCCGGCCTTCCCGCGGAAGGCGTGGGACCCGCGCCGGTGGCCGAGCGCGAGCTGCGCGAGGTCTACTTCCCGCCCTTCGAGGCCGCGATCCGCCGGACCGCGGTCGCCGCGATCGTGCCTTCGCGCAACGAGATCGACGGCATTCCTTCCCATGCGAATCCCTGGCTGCTCAAGGACGTGTTGCGGGGCGAATTCAAGTTCGGCGGCATGGTGATCGCGACGCGCGAAGGCATCGCGGATCTCCACACCGTCTATCGCGTCTCTTCCGACGAGGTGGCTGCATTGGCGCTCGCGCGCGCTTCCGGCGCCGACGCGGGACCGATGGACGTCGAACCTTTCGCCGCCTCGCACACCGCGCATTCGAACGCGGTCGCCGTCAACGCCGCGCGACGCTCCATCGTGCTGCTCGCCAACAACGACATATTGCCGCTGTCGTTGCCCACCGCGGGACGCACGCCGCTCAAGCTCGCGCTGGTGGAGGTCGGATCCATGACCTCGATGCTCGAGGAGTTCCGTGCCCGCATGCGCGACCGCGGCGCCGTCGTGACTCCGGGGCAGGCGGATGCCGTCGTCCTCGCGATCGGCGAAGCCGATGTGGCGGCGCAGCGCGACGCGATGGCGGCGCTCGCCGCATTGGGCAAGCCCGTGATCGCCGTGCTCGTCTCGGCGAGCCCCTCGATCGATCCGGAAGTCGCGAGGTCATCCAGGGCGGTCGTGGCCGCGTGGGGCCTGGGCGATGGAGGACCGAAGGCGATCGTTGCCGTGCTCTTCGGCGATGCGAATCCCGGCGGGAAGCTGCCCGCCACCCTCGCGCAGAACGCGGGACAGCTGCCGCTCTTCTACGACGAGAAGCCCACGGCGCATCGCGGCTATCTCTTCGGCACCACCGAGCCGCTCTATCCCTTCGGCTGGGGCCTTTCGTATTCCTCGTTCGAGCTCGGCACGCCCACTCTCTCTTCCACCTCCGTCGGCGCCGACGGATCGATCCAGGTCTCCGTCGAGGTGCGCAACAACTCCAAGGTCGCCGGCGACGAGACCATCCAGCTCTACGTGCACGGCAAGGTGAGCTCGACCACGCGTCCCGTGAAGGAGCTGAAGGGATTCCAGCGCGTCACGTTGAAGCCCGGCGAGAAACGCACGGTGCGCTTCACGCTCGAGGCAGCGAGCCTCGCGATCCGGGACATGGACATGCATCGCGCCGTCGAGCCGGGGGAATACGAGGTGATGACCGGATCGAGCTCAGTCGCGCTCAAGACGGCCACGCTCACCGTCCGCAAGGGAGCCGGCAAATGACGAACGGCGGACGCAGGAAGGCCATCAAGGCGATCGCGGGCATGACGGCGCTGGGCGCGGTCCCGCCGCTTTCGGCCGCGCCGCCCGAAGCGAGCGCGCCCTACCGCGACAAGAGCCTTCCGGTCGAAGCGCGCGTGAAGGACCTTCTCGGGCGCATGACGCTCGAGGAGAAAGTCGCGCAGCTCATCGCGCTCTGGTCCACCAAGCACGACATCCTCGCCGACGGCTCGAACGAATTCGACTTCCAGAAGGCGATCAAGGCCTATCCCGACGGCGTGGGCCAGGTGACCCGCCCCTCGGATATCAAGGGCGGCCTGCAGGAGCCCGGAAGGCGATGGCGCACTCAGGAAGAGACGGTGCGCTTCATCAACGCGACCCAGAGCTGGGCGGTGAATCGCACGCGCCTCGGGATCCCCGTGCTCTTCCACGAAGAGTGCCTGCACGGCTACATGGCCGCGGGCACCACGATGTTCCCGATGGCGATCGGCATGTCCGGCTCCTTCGATCCGGACCTCGTGCGCGACGTGAACGCAATCATCGGCCGCGAAGTCCGCGTGCACGGCTCGCACCTCGTGCTCTCGCCCGTCGTCGACATCGCACGCGATCCGCGCTGGGGCCGCATCGAGGAAACCTTCGGCGAGGATCCGTATCTTTGTGGCGAGATGGGCGTGGCCTCGGTGCTCGGGCTCCAGGGCGAAGGCCGCGCGCTTGCCGAAGGCAAGGTCTTCGCGACGTTGAAGCACATGACCGGCCACGGCCAGCCGCAGTCGGGAGAGAACGTGGCGCCGGCCCCGATCTCCGCCCGGGAGCTGCGCGAGAATTTCTTTCCGCCGTTCCGCGAAGTCGTGGCGCGCACCGGCATCACGTCGGTCATGCCTTCCTACAACGAGATCGACGGCGTGCCGTCCCACGTGAACAAGTGGCTCATCGGCACGGTGCTGCGCGGCGAGTGGGGATACGACGGCGTCATCGTGAGCGACTATTTCGCGGTGGAAGAGCTCGTGAAGCTCCATCACGTCGCCGCCGACCACGCCGAAGCGGCGATCCGCGCGTTGCAGGCGGGCGTCGACTGCGAGTTGCCCGACGGCGCGACCTACCGCGGCCTCCCGGCCCTGGTTCGCGACGGTCGCCTTCCCGAGTCGGCGATCGATGCCGCATGCGCTCGCGTCCTCTCGCTCAAGTTCCGCGCGGGGTTGTTCGAGATGCCGTACGCCAGCATCGACGAGGCGCGGCGCATCACGGACAACAACGAGGCTCGCGCCCTCGCCCTTCGCGCCGCCCGCCGGTCGCTGTGCCTTCTCGCGAACGACGGAACGCTGCCGATCGCACCCGGCGCCTACAAGCGGATCGCGGTGGTCGGCCCCAATGCGGCGGTTGCGCGCCTTGGCGGCTATTCGGGAAAGCCCAAGCACACCGTGTCGCTCCTCGATGGCGTGAAGGCGAAGCTCGCCGGCAAGGCCGAGGTCGTGTTCGCGCAGGGCGTCTTCATCACGCAGAGCGAGGCGCGCGAAGCCGACGACGTGAAGCTCGGCGACCCGGAGAAGAACCGCAAGCTCATCGAGGAAGCCACTGCGCTCGCGAAGGACTGCGACCTCATCCTGCTCGCGATCGGCGACACCGAGCAGACGAGCCGCGAAGCCTATGCGACCAATCACCTCGGTGATCGCACGAGCCTCGACCTCGTCGGCGACCAGAACGCCCTCTTCGACGCGATGCGCGGCCTGGGCAAGCCGCTCGTCGTGCTCGCAATCAACGGCAGGCCGCCCAGCTACGTGAACGTCGCGGCGAAAGCGAACGCCCTCCTCGAGTGCTGGTATCCGGGACAGGAAGGCGGCACCGCGATGGCCGACGCGCTCTTCGGCGACGTGAATCCCGGCGCCAAGCTTCCCGTCACGGTGGCGCGCGACGTGTCGCAGCTCCCCGTGTACTACAACGCGAGGCCCGAGCCGCGATTGTCCGCGGGCAACATTCCCGTGACGCCGCTCTTTCCGTTCGGTTTCGGCCTGAGCTACACGACCTTCGAATTGGGCGCGCCGCGCCTTTCGGCCTCGCGCATCAAGGCCGGCGAAGGCGTCACGGTCGAGGTCGATGTCCGCAACACCGGCAAGCGCGAGGGCGACGAAGTCGTGCAGGTCTACGTGCACGACCCGCTCGCCACCGTCGTGCGCCCGGTGAAGCAGTTGCGCGGCTTCGCGCGCGTGACGCTCAAGCCGGGAGAGCAACGCACGGTGAAGATCGCGCTGCACCCGAAGTCCTTCGCGCTCTGGAACGCGGCGATGAAGGAAGTCATCGAGCCGGGCCTTTTCGACATCCTCGTCGGCCCCAACTCCCGCGACCTCCAGCGCGCCCCGCTGGAAATCATCTAGGGGACGGACCCCGAATGCGAATCTCGCGACGCGACGCCACGAAACTCATCCTCGGTGCGGGCCTGGGTGCCGTCCTTGCGTCCCGCGCGGAGGACGCGCCCGAGTCGCTCGACGTGCTCGCGAGGAAGAAGGGCATGCGCTTCGGCAACGCGATCGGCATCTCGGGCAGCGGCTCGCGATCGAAGTCGCGTTTCCACGACGACCGCTACCGTGAGCTCATGCAGCGCGAATGCGGCGTGCTCGTCTGCGAGAACGAGACGAAGTGGCAGCACCTGCGCCCGAACCCAGAGACTTTCCGCTTCGCGCAGGCCGACGAGATGTTCGCGTGGGCGAAGTCCAACGGCATGCTGGTGCGCGGCCACACGCTCATGTGGCAACCCTCGAAGTGGCTGCCGAAATGGGTGAACGAACACGACTTCGGCACGAGTCCCCGGCGGGAGTCGGTGCGCCTGCTCGAGGAGCACGTGAGCACCGTGTGCAAGCACTTCGGCGACATCGTCTCGAGCTACGACGTGGTGAACGAAGCGGTCGACCCCAAGGACGGCGAGCTTCGGAACAACGTCTTCACCGAGCGCCTCGGTGCGATGGAGGAGCTGGACGTCATGTTCCGGCTCGCCCGCCAGTACGCGCCGAATGCGCAGCTCGTCTACAACGACTACATGAGCTGGGGCGACGGCTACATCAAGCACCGCGCGGGCGTGCTGAAACTGCTCCACGAATTCCGCAAGCGCGGCACGCCGGTGCAGGCGCTGGGGCTGCAAAGCCACATCGGCGCGACCGAGGACGGCTCCGAGGGCACGAGCGCGAAGGGCTACGAGACCGAGTGGCGCAAGTTCCTCGACGAAGTGAGCGC
>DATGGI010000085.1:0-4277 GCA_035308545.1 Usitatibacter sp. | reverse complement strand
CGCCGCATGCGCTTCAACCACGCGCGCGCGTCGGCAATCGTGCGCCACGTGGAATAGGGAAGGTATTTCGTCACGGAATCGTCGCCGTTCACCTTCATGAGCGCGGCGAGGTCCGACTTGTCCACGGGCCGCACCGTAAGGCGCGCCGTCTGGATGGGCTTCGGGATCTTGAGGGGCATGACTGCGATGTTACGTGGCGGGAGCGGGGATTTGAACAGGTGGCCGGCCGGGATTGGCGTTTCGCCCCGGGTCGGCGATAATTGCCTTCCCTCGAGAGGCAGGAACATCCCTGAAATGCTCCGGCTCGCCCGATTGGTCGCCGCGATCCTTTTCCTGCTGCAAGCCGCCGCCGCGCTTGCCCAGGCGGCCACGCGCTTTCCACAGGACTACCACGGCCTCTGGTGGAACCCCGCCGAGAGCGGCTGGGGCGCGAGCGTCTTCGACCAGGGCGGCGACACACTCTCCTCGGTGATCTTCATGTACGGCCCCGATGGCAGCCCCATCTGGTACGTGGCGCCGGACGTCTCGGGCTGCGCGGCGGAATTCACGCCGTTCCTCGACATGACGTGCGGCGGGAAGATCTACCAGACGACGGGACCGTGGTTCGGCGCCGGCCCTTTCAATCCCGCGGGAGTAACGGTTCGCGAGGTCGGCGACTGGACCGGCGATTTCACGGGCCCGTTCGCCAACGCCACTCCGGCGCGCAACCTCAGCCTCTCGGTCACGATCGACGGCGCGACCTTCAAGCGCAACACGCTCGTGCCCCAGGACATCTCCGGCAGCGCGCTCGCGAACTACTCGCAAACCGACTCGAAGTACTCGGACCTCTGGTGGAATCCCGACGAGCCCGGGTGGGGCATCGGCATCTTCCACTACAAGGCCACGGTCTTCTCGGTGCTCTTCGTCTACGGCGCGACGCACCAGCCCACCTGGTACATCCTGTCGCTCAACGAGACGACGCAGCCGGGCGACAAGACCCAGCGCACCTTCGATGGCCCCGTCTTCGTGACGCACGGGACCTGGTGGCTCACGAGCCCCTTCAAGCTGCAGGACGTGCGGCAGGTCGGCAGCGCGCGCGTCGTATTTCCCAGCGAGGGCGTCAACGCGTCGCTCACCTACACAATCGACGGCAACACCGTCCAGACGGTCATCCGGCGCGAATCCTCCGCGCGTCCTTGAGATGACAGGGCTCCCCGCCAATGTGCGACACCGGCTACACGGTTCGTGACCTCATCGCCGACCTTCGCGACATGAAGGAACGCGGCGCGCAGGAAAGCGAGATGCTCAAGGAGGCGCCGGACCTGGTGAAGCGCCTCGTGCTCATGAAGCACAACTGGCTCCGCTCCCATATGTACGAGCCCGCGCGCGCCGCCGGCGAAGGATCCTCGAGCTATCGCATCCACGAGGAACCCGATCATTCGCTCTCGCTCTTCGTCGTGACCTGGCCGCCCACCGCGGAAACGCAGCCGCACGACCACGGAACCTGGGTCGTCGTGGCGGGCCTCGAAGGCCGCGAGATCCATCATCGCTGGAAGCGCGCGAACGGCGCGGACGAAGTGGAACGATCGGGTGAGGACCGGATCGAACCGGGAACGATCGTAACGCTCCCCCGCGACGCCATCCACAGCTTCGAGAACGATTCGGGCGCGGTGTCGGTCACGCTGCAGCTCTACGGGACGAACACCGACTACACGGAGCATCGCAACTACAAGCCAAGGAGAAACACATGATGATGTCACTGGGCATCGGCGACACGGCCCCCAATTTCACCGCCGACACGACGGAAGGCAAGATCGATTTCTACCAATGGGCGGGCGACAGCTGGGTCGTCCTCTTCTCGCACCCGAAGGACTTCACGCCAATCTGCACCACCGAGCTCGGCTACATGGCGGGATTGAAGCCGCAGTTCGACAAGCGCAACACGAAGATCCTCGCGGTGAGCGTCGATCCGGTGAGCGACCACAACCTCTGGGTGAAGGACATCCAGGAGACGCAGGGGCACAAGGTCACGTATCCGATCATCGGCGACAGCGACCTCGCGGTCGCGAAGGCCTACGGCATGCTGCACCCGAACGCGGGCGACACCGCCAAGGGACGCACCGCGGCAGACAATGCGACCGTCCGCACCGTGTTCATCATCGGCCCCGACAAGAAGGTGAAGGCGATGCTGATCTACCCGATGAGCACGGGCCGGAATTTCGACGAGGTGCTTCGCCTGCTCGATTCCGTGCAGCTCACGGCCAAGCACAAGGTCGCCACGCCGGCGAACTGGAAGCAGGGCGGCGACGTGGTGATCGTCCCGTCGGTCTCCGACGAGGAAGCGAAGACGAAATTCCCCGGCGGCTGGAAGGCCGTGAAGCCGTACCTGCGGATCGTGCCGCAGCCGAAGGACTGAGCTACTTCACCGCGTCGAGGTCGAGGTTCAGCTCGAGCACGTTCACGCGCGGCTCTCCGAGGAAGCCCAGTTGCCGGCCCTCGGTGTGCCGCGCGACGAGCGCGCGCACTTTTTCAACCGGTAGCTTCCGCTCGCGCGCCACGCGCGACACCTGGTATTCGGCCGCGGCCGGCGAGATGTGCGGATCGAGGCCGCTCGCCGAGGCGGTCACCAGGTCGACGGGAATCGGCAGCGTGTTCGTCGGGTCTGCGTCCTTGAGGGCCTTCACGCGCGCGGCCACTGCGTCGGTGAGCGCCGGATTCGTCGGGCCCTGGTTCGACCCGCTCGAGCTGGCGGCGTTGTAAGGGTTGGGCGACGTGGCCGAGGCGCGGCTCCAGAAGTGCTTCGGATCGGCGAAAGGTTGCCCGATGAGCCTCGATCCGATGGGCTTGTCGCCCTGCATGATCAGGCTTCCGTTGGCTTCGGACTTGAAGAGCACTTGCGAGAGTCCCGTGACGAGCAGGGGATACGCGATGCCCGTGACGAGCGTGAGGGCGACCAGGAGCGCGGCGGCGGGTCTGAATTGAGTGAGCATGACCGGTTCCCTTACGCGAGATGGAGCACGACGAGGATCATGTCGATCGCCTTGATGCCGATGAAGGGCACGATCACGCCGCCGGCGCCGTAGATCCAGAGGTTCTTGCGAAGCACCGCGGCCGCGCCCTGCGGCACGTACTTCACGCCCCGCAGCGCGAGCGGCACCAGCGCGATGATGATGAGCGCGTTGAAGATCACCGCCGAGAGGATCGCGCTGTTCGGCGTCGCGAGGTACATGATGTTCAGCGCGTTCAGTTGCGGATAGGTGGTCGCGAAAGCGGCCGGGATGATCGCGAAATACTTGGCGACGTCGTTCGCGATCGAGAACGTGGTGAGCGAGCCGCGCGTCATGAGCAGTTGCTTGCCGATCTCGACCACCTCGATCAGCTTCGTCGGGTTGGAGTCGAGGTCGACCATGTTGCCGGCTTCCTTCGCCGCTTGCGTGCCCGTGTTCATCGCGAGCGCGACGTCGGCCTGGGCGAGCGCCGGAGCGTCATTGGTGCCATCGCCCGTCATCGCGACGAGCCGCCCTCCGGCCTGTTCCTTGCGGATCAGTTGGAGCTTGGCCTCCGGTGTCGCCTCGGCGAGGAAATCGTCCACGCCCGCTTCGGCCGCGATCGCGGCAGCGGTGAGGCGGTTGTCGCCGGTGATCATCACGGTCTTGATGCCCATGCGGCGAAGCTGCGCGAAGCGTTCCTTGATGCCGCCCTTCACGATGTCCTTCAGCTCGATCGCGCCGAGGACGCGGCCGCCATCGGCCACCACGAGCGGCGTGCTGCCGCGCCGAGCGACTGTATCCACGAGCGCCTGGACTTCCGGCGGGAAATGACCGCCGCGCGCTTCCACGAACGCGCGGATCGCATCGGCGGCTCCCTTGCGGATCGCGCGGCCGCCGACGTCCACGCCGCTCATGCGCGTGTGCGCGCTGAATGCGACGAACGTCGCGCCGAGCGACGCCACGTCGCGCTCGCGGATGTTGTGCTTCTGCTTGGCGAGCACCACGATGCTGCGCCCTTCGGGCGTCTCGTCGGCGAGCGAAGCAAGCTGCGCGGCGTCGGCGAGCTCCGCCTGGCCTACGCCGCCCGCTGGGAGGAAATCGCTTGCCTGCCGATTGCCCAGCGTGATGGTCCCGGTCTTGTCGAGCAGCAGCACATCCACGTCGCCCGCCGCTTCAACGGCGCGGCCGCTCATCGCCAGCACGTTCTTTTGCACCATCCGGTCGATGCCCGCGATGCCGATGGCCGAAAGCAGCCCGCCGATGGTGGTGGGAATCAGGCAGACGAGTAGCGAAACCAGCACCGTCACG
>DATGGI010000084.1:0-1649 GCA_035308545.1 Usitatibacter sp. | reverse complement strand
CATCCTCGTCGGATACTGCGGCCAGGTTTCGCTCGGCACGGGCGGCTTCATGGCGGTGGGCGCCTATGCCGCATACAACCTCGCAGTGCGCCAGCCGGACCTGAACCTGCTCGTGGTGTTCGTGCTCGCGGGCCTCTGCTCGACTGTCGTGGGCGTGCTCTTCGGAATCCCGAGCCTTCGCATCAAAGGCTTCTACCTCGCGGTGGCGACGCTCGCGGCGCAGTTCTTCCTCGATTGGGCGTTCATCAGGATCAGGTGGTTCACCAACGACTCGTCGTCGGGATCGGTGAGCGCGCCGCCGCCCGAGGTGTTCGGTCACGTGATCCAGGGACCGGTGCAGAAGTATCTTTTCGTCCTCGCGTTCGCCTGTGTAGCCGCGCTCATCGCGCGCAACCTCACGCGGGGCGCCATCGGGCGCTCGTGGATGGCCACGCGCGACATGGACGTGGCCGCGGAGGTAATCGGCATCCGTCCACTCACCGCGAAGCTCTCCGCCTTCGCGGTGAGCTCGTTCTTCGTCGGCATCGCCGGCGCGCTGTGGGCTTTCATCTACCTGGGAACCTGGGAGCCGCTCGCCTTCGACGTGAACCGCTCCTTCCAGCTGCTCTTCATGGTGATCATCGGCGGGCTGGGCTCGATCTTCGGGTCGTTCCTGGGAGCCGCCTTCATCGTGATCCTGCCCCTGGCATTGAACCAACTGCCCGCGGCGCTCGGCCTTCCGCTGTCGACCGCGATGATCGCCGACGTCGAATCGATGGCCTTCGGGGCGCTGATCGTCTTCTTCCTGATCGTGGAGCCGCGCGGCCTCGCGCGCCTCTGGGCGATCGGCAAGGAGAAGCTGCGCCTCTGGCCGTTCCCGCATTGAAGCCGCAACGTTGCATACAACGAGGAGGAGGATGAACATGAAACACGGATTCCGAATGAAGGCGGCGGCCGTCGCGCTCGCCGTCGCAGGACTCACGGGCGTCGCGATGGACGCGATGGCCGATGCCAACGAGATCTTCGTGCCGGTGCTCGTGTATCGCACGGGCCCGTACGCGCCCAACGGCGTGCCGTGGGCCAACGGCTTCGTCGACTACCTCAAGCTCGTGAACGCGAGGGACGGCGGCGTGAACGGCGTGAAGATCGCGTTCGAGGAATGCGAGACGGGCTATGCCACCGACCGCGGCGTCGAGTGCTACGAGCGGCTGAAGAGCAAGAAGCCCGTCGCGTATTCGCCGCTTTCCACAGGCATCACCTATGCGCTCACGGACAAGGTGTTCGGCGACCACATCGTGCTGATCACCGCGGGCTATGGGCGCGGCGACTCGGTCGATGGCGCGGTATTCCGGTGGAATTTCCCGATGCTGGGAACGTACTGGGATGGCGCTGACATCCTGGTGCAGCACGTGAAGGCCAAGGGCAGCCTCAAGGGCAAGAAGATCGCGCTGGTTTATCACGATTCGCCCTACGGCAAGGAGCCGATCCCCGTGCTGGAAGAGCTTGCCAAGCGCGAGGGATTCGAACTGGTGAAGCTTCCCGTCACGGCGCCCGGCGTCGAGCAGAAGGCCACGTGGCTCCAGGTTCGCCAGCAGCGTCCGGACTATGTGTTCGTCTGGGGTTGGGGCGTGATGAATTCGACGGCGCTCAAGGAAGCGATCGCCGTGTCG
>DATGGI010000083.1:0-6135 GCA_035308545.1 Usitatibacter sp. | reverse complement strand
CGAAGGATTTCGAGGGTTTCTGGGCGAAGCACGCGAGGAACGAGCTCCTCTGGTCCATGCCGTTCACGAAGACGCTCGATGAATCCAACGCTCCGTTCTTCAAGTGGTTCCACGACGGCGAGCTGAACGCGTCGTACAACTGCCTCGACCGTCACCTGAAGACGCAACCCGGCAAGGTCGCGATCATCTTCGAGGCCGACGACGGCGCGGTGACGAAGGTCACGTACAAGGAGCTCTACCACAAGGTCTGCCAGTTCTCGAACGCGCTCAAGGCCCAGGGCGTCAACAAGGGCGATCGCGTGCTCATCTACATGCCGATGTCGGTGGAGGCGGTCGTGGCGATGCAATCGTGCGCGCGCATCGGCGCGACGCACTCGGTCGTGTTCGGCGGCTTCTCGGCGAAGAGCGTCCAGGAACGCATCGTCGATGCCGGCGCCGTGGCCCTCATCACGGCCGATGGGCAGATGCGCGGCGGCAAGGAGATCCCGCTCAAGCCCGCCTGCGACGAGGCGATCGCCATGGGCGGCTGCGAGGCGCTGCGCACGGTGATCGTCTACAAGCGCACGGGCTCGAACATCGCGATGACGGCGGGCCGCGACAAATGGTGGCACGACGCGATCGAAGGGCAGCCGACGGATTGCGAGCCCACGTGGGTGAACGCGGAGCACCCGCTCTTCATCCTCTACACGTCGGGGTCGACGGGCAAGCCCAAGGGCGTCCAGCACTCGACGGGCGGCTACCTGCTGCATGCGATCCTCACGATGAAGTGGGTGTTCGACAGCAAGCCGGACGACATCTTCTGGTGCACCGCCGACGTGGGCTGGGTGACGGGCCACACGTACATCGCGTACGGCCCGCTCGCGGTGGGAGCGACCGAGATCATCTTCGAAGGCGTCCCGACCTTTCCGGACGCCGGGCGTTTCTGGAAGATGATCCAGGACCACAAGGTGACCGTGTTCTACACGGCGCCGACGGCGATCCGCTCCCTCATCAAGGCGGGCGGCGACCTTCCGAAGAAATACGACCTGAAGTCGCTGCGCATCCTCGGTTCGGTCGGCGAGCCGATCAATCCCGAAGCCTGGATGTGGTACTACGAGACTGTAGGCGGCAGCCGCTGCCCGATCATGGATACGTGGTGGCAGACCGAGACGGGCGGCCACATGATCACGCCGCTTCCGGGCGTGACGCCGCTGAAGCCGGGCTCGTGCACGTGGCCGCTGCCGGGAATCATCGTCGACATCGTCGACGAGACCGGCCACTCCGTCGGCAAGGGCAAGGGCGGCATCCTCGTGATCAAGCGGCCGTGGCCTTCGATGATCCGCACCATCTGGGGCGATCCGGAGCGCTACAAGAAGAGCTACTACCCGGACGACTTCCAGGGCAAGTACTACCTCGCGGGAGACGGCGCCTCGACGGACCATGAAGGCTACTACCGCATCATGGGCCGCATCGACGACGTGTTGAACGTCTCGGGCCACCGCCTCGGCACGATGGAAATCGAGAGCGCGCTGGTCGCGAACAGCAAGCTCGTCGCGGAGGCCGCGGTCGTGGGCCGGCCCGACGACCTCACCGGCGAAGCCGTCGTCGCGTTCGTCGTCACCAAGGGCCCGCGGCCGAGCGGCGAGGATGCGAAGAAGATGGCGAAGGAGCTTCGCGACTGGGTCGCCCAGGAGATCGGCCCCATCGCCAAGCCCAAGGACATTCGTTTCGGCGACAACCTGCCCAAGACGCGCTCCGGGAAGATCATGCGGCGCCTGCTCCGCTCCATCGCGAAGGGCGAGGCCATCACGCAGGACGTCTCGACGCTCGAGAACCCGGCGATCCTGGACCAGCTCAAGCAGAACCTATAGGGGAGCACGCACCGGAAATAGCTTGCAGGAGCGGGCGCAGCCCCGCTAGCATCCATTCATCCCAAGCCTCACTGCCGAAGTTGTTATAACACTCATAAAGGAGGGGATACATGGCAACTGCCGCCAGCATGGCCGGTTCGGAGCACCAAGAGGAGAAGCGCGTCATCTTCGCCTCGTCGCTCGGGACGGTGTTCGAGTGGTACGACTTCTACCTGTACGCGACGCTGGCGCCTTTCTTCGCGGCGCTGTTCTTTCCCCCGGGCAACCAGACCGCCGCGCTGCTCTCCGCATTCGCGGCGTACGCGGCGGGCTTCCTGGTGCGTCCCTTCGGCGCGATCGTCTTCGGCCGCATCGGGGACCTCGTCGGCCGCAAGTACACCTTCCTCATGACGATCCTCTTCATGGGCGGGTCCACGTGCCTCGTCGGCTTCCTGCCCAAGTACGAGGCGATCGGCTGGGCGGCGCCCATCCTGCTCGTGACGTTGAGGCTCGTGCAGGGACTCGCGCTCGGCGGCGAGTATGGCGGTGCCGCGACGTACGTCGCGGAGCACGCGCCACAGGGCAAGCGTGGATACGACACGAGCTGGATCCAGACGACGGCTACGCTCGGCTTCTTCCTGTCCCTCGCCGTGATCGGGCTTTGCCGCTTCAGCGGCTGGCTCACCGCGGACGAGTTCAAGGACTGGGGCTGGCGTGTTCCGTTCTGGGTCTCGATCATCCTGCTCATCTTCTCCGTGTACATCCGGCTCAAGCTGAACGAGTCCCCGGTGTTCCAGCGGATGAAGTCCGAGGGCCGCGGATCGAAGGCGCCTCTCACCGAGAGCTTCCTCCACTACCCGAACAACAAGTACGTGCTGCTTGCGCTCCTGGGCGCGACGGCCGGGCAGGGCGTGGTCTGGTACACGGGGCAGTTCTATGCCCTGTTCTTCCTCACCATCACGCTCAAGGTGGACGGCCTCACCGCGTACACGCTGATCGGCCTCGCGCTGCTCCTGGGCACGCCGTTCTTCGTCGTGTTCGGCGCGCTGTCGGACAAGATCGGGCGCCTCAAGATCATCCTCGCGGGTTGCCTCCTCGCGGCGCTCACGTACTTCCCGCTCTTCCAGGCGCTCACGCACTACGTGAACCCGGCGTTGGAAAGCTTCCAGCAGGCGAACTCGATCTCGGTGCAGGCCAAGGACTGCAACTTCCACATCTTCGTCCTGCCGACGACGAAGTTCAGCGAGTGCGACAAGGCCAAGGACTACCTCACCAAGTCGGGCCTTTCGTTCAGCTCGTCGGACCTTCCCGCGGCATCGCCGGACAACGTGGTCACGAAGATCGGTCCCACCGAGATCAAGGGCTTCGACGCGAAGGCGTACGACAAGGCCCTCGCGGACCTCAAGTACCCGAAGTCCGCCAACAAGGACCAGATCAACTGGGGCATGACGCTGCTGATCCTGTTCATCATGCTGATCTACGTGACCATGGTGTACGGGCCGATCGCGGCGTTCCTGGTGGAGCTCTTCCCGACGAAGATCCGCTACACGTCGATGTCGCTGCCGTATCACATCGGCAACGGCTGGTTCGGCGGGATGCTGCCGCTGCTCGCGACCGCGATGGTCGCGGCCAATGGCGACATCTACTACGGCCTCTGGTACCCGATCATCGTGGCCCTGATGACGGTGGTGATCGGCTTCCTCTTCCTGAGGGACAACAAGGACCGGGACATCAACGAGTAGGGCGCTGCGCAAATAAACGGCCCCGCCGCAACCGACGGGGCCGTTTTTTTTCTAGAATGCATCCATGGCGGCCGCTGACATCTATCGCAAGACCGCGTTGGGCCTCGCCGAGATCAAGGAGCGCAAGCTCAAGCTGAGTCCGCGCCTGCGGACGATGCTGATCCTCGTCGACGGCGCGCAGACCGAGGAAATGCTGCAGGAAGAGGCGGCCGGGGTCGGCGCGCCGGCGGACTTCATCGCCCAACTCGCGGCCGCCGGCCTGGTCGAGCTTGCGAGCGGGACGGCGTCGCCGGCACGGGCGGCAGCGTCGTCTCCCCCGGACGCGGCCGGAGCCGGCCCCCGCGATGCGTTCACCCGGTTTCGCGAGGCCAAGGCCTTCATGAACTCCACGATCGTCGATGCGATGGGGCTGAAGTCCTTCATGTTCACGATGAAGCTCGAGAAAGCCAACAGCCTCGAGGAGCTGGCCGACCTGGTCGATGCGTACCGCACGGCGCTCTCGGGAGCCAAGAACGAGGGCTACGCGCGCACGATGACCGAGAAGCTGAAGGAGATGCTGCGCTAGATGCTGCTTCGCTACTTCACGCGCGAGATCCTGCTCACGAGCCTGCTGGTGCTGATCGCGCTCGTCGCGCTCTTCGGTTTCTTCGACATGATCCGGGAGCTCGACGACCTGGGCCGCGGCAGCTATCGCCTGAACGCGATGCTCGCGTACGTCGCGCTGACGCTTCCGTCGCACGCGTACGTGTTGCTGCCGGCAGCCGGCCTGATCGGGACGCTATTCGCGCTGGCGCGGATGTCGGAGAACTCCGAGATCACGGTGATGCGCGCGTCGGGCCTGTCCCTGCGGCAGCTCGCCCAGTACGTGTGCGGCGCGGGCCTCGTGATCGCGCTCGTCACGCTGGCGTTCGGCGAGCTGATCGCGCCCTACACGGAGGAAGCGGCCAAGGGCCTGCGCCTGAAGGCCACGCGGTCGATCATCGCGCACGAGTTCCGCTCGGGATTCTGGGTGAAGGATGACCGCAGCTTCGTGAACATCCAGGATGTCACCGCGGACACGCAGCTTCTCAACCTGCGCATCTACGAATTCGATCCGACATTCCACCTCACCTCCATCAGCCGCGCCGAGAAGGGCACGTACGCCGGCCCGAACAAATGGGAGCTCACGAACGTGGAGCTCACCCGCTTCGAGGGCGACCGCGCCGTGCTGCAGAAGACGCCTTCGGCGACATGGAACTCGGTGCTCACGCCGGACATCCTCTCGGTGCTCAAGATCGTGCCGGAGCGAATGTCGGCGCTCAACCTGCGCGCCTACATCGATCACCTGCGCGAGAACCGGCAGAAGGCGACACGCTACGAGATCGCGTTCTGGAGCAAGCTCTTCAGCCCCGTGGGCGCCGTTGTGATGATGGTGCTCGCGATTCCGTTCGCGCTCCAATCGGCGAGGGCGGGCGGCGTGGGCGCGAAGATCGTGCTGGGAATCCTGATCGGCCTCACCTTCTTCTTCGCGGGGCGGCTCTTCTCCCACGTGGGCCTGCTCAACGATTGGCCCCCGCTCTTCTCGGCGAGCGCGCCCGCGTTCATCGCGGCCGCGATCGCGGTGGCGATGCTCTACCGCGCCGAGAGGCGCTGATCCTCGCGCGAGGTTTCGTCACGCGTATCCGCGACGATCGTGCCGGCGAGCCGGTCGTGCAGGAACTGCCGGTCGCGATCCACGAGCGCCCAGAGGAAACCGAGCCCGAACGCCGCGAGGCCCAGCACGGCGAATCCGTAGCGCTGGACGGCCTGCCTCGTATCGATCGCGCTCCCATCCGGCCGGACGACGCGCATTCGCCACGTCTTCATCGGGAGCGTCTGCCCACCGCGAGTCCAGAAAGTCACGTAGTAGACGCCGCACACCGCGACGATCCAGCCCTGCAGTGCGTGGCGCGTCCATCCCTGGGTCGCGTCTCCGAAGACTGCGACGAAGGGCATCGTCGCCACGAAGACGAGGGCGGCGAGGATCAGCAGCTCATAGACAATGCATGCGAGCCGCCGGCGCAGGGACGGCGCCCGCAAGGGGGCATGGCTCACCGCGAGCCCGGTGGGCGCGGCTGTGAGGGGCGCGGGGGTCCGCCGGGGCGGGCCGAATGCTGGGCGAGCCAACGCTCGCGAAGCTCGTGCTGCTTCTCGGGAGGAAGCCTGCTCAGCCCCTGGAAGGTTTCGCGAGCCGCCCTTCGTTGGTCCGGCGTCATCGCGGACCAGGTGCGGATGCGATCCTCGAAGCGTTCCTTCTGGATCGGTTGCATCGAGGGATAGCGGCGCGCGGAAGCGATGAGTCGCTGCTGCTGGTAGCCCGGCATCCTCTCCCAGTCGGAGGCGACGGGACCGAGCACTCGCTGCTCCTGCGGCGAGAGCGATGCCCACGGCGTGCTCGGCACGTTCGGGTCGAACGCGTGGGCGAGCGCCGGCAATACCAGCAGGATCGCCGCGGCGATCAGTCCTGCTGCTTGCTGAGCCACGTGCGGAAATCCTGGTCGAGATATGCGTCGGGCGGGAGTTCTTGCGTGAGCAACTGCGCGTCG
>DATGGI010000082.1:0-14685 GCA_035308545.1 Usitatibacter sp. | reverse complement strand
GTTCGCCGAGCAGTTCCACTGCGTGATCGGGGCGCCCGCGGAGGCCGTCGCCGGCATGTACGCGAACATGTTGGTCGACGCGCCAAGCTGCGTCGACAGCGTGCCCGTGGCGGTCACTTGCACTTCGCCCGTGGTCTGCACCGAGGGAGCCTGCGTGTTGGCCGTGCCGATGTCCGAGCAACCGGCTTGCGTCGAATTGGCGGGCATGCTGCCCAGCGACTGGTAGTACTCCGCGACCGAGGTCTTGCAGACGCCCGCGGCGTTGATCATTTCCGTCACTTTCGAGCGGACGGTGTAATCCTGGTAGGCCGGAATCGCGATGGCGGCCAGGATGCCGATGATCGCGACCACGATCATCAGTTCGATCAGGGTGAAGCCTTGTTGAAACTTCTTCATGAATTCTCCTTGCAATGGATGGCGTCAGGGGGGCGGAACGAGTGTGCTGGCAGCCATAATGCAACGGACGTGCCATTTGGGACTTCCGAGGCTCGTTTTCCGCTTCTGCTATTAAAGCTTTAATAATCAATTCGTTAAGTTGTATCAAGATGAGACAGCCGAAACATCATACGCGGGGCCGCAAGGCGGTCCGCGGCCTCGTCGACCGATTCGACCAAATGTGACGCCGTTGGTCACGCCACGGCGAGGGGGCTAGGGGCGATAGCCGGGGATGCGCGTCTCATCCACTTCGTCGATCTGCTCGGCATCGAGGAATTCGCGCGCGTAGCGCAGGTACACCTTGTCGCGCACGAAGATGTCGAAGAGATCGGGATCGACGTGACCGTTCTCCTTCATCTTGCCGAGGATCGCGAGGCTTTCCGAAAGCGTCTTGCCGACCTTGTACGGCCTGTCCTTCGCGGTAAGCGCCTCGAAGATGTCGGCGATGCCCATCACGCGCGCCTGCACGCTCATCTGCTCGCGCGTGAGGCCTCGCGGGTAGCCCTTGCCGTCCATGCGCTCGTGGTGGCCGCCGGCGTACTCGGGAACGTTGGTGAGGTGGCGCGGCCACGGCAGCGCTTCGAGCATCTTGATTGTCGCGACGATGTGGTGGTTGATGATCTCGCGCTCGCCGGGGTTGAGCGTCCCGTACGGGATGTTGAGGTTGTCCTCCTCGTCCTTCGAGAGGAAACGCTCGTGCTCGCCGCGATCGTTGCGCCAGGTGTACTTGGCGATCTGCGATACGCGCGCCTGGTCCTCGGGCTTCATGCGTTCGCTTCCGACGTTGGTGCGGCGGATGAACTCGCGATCGTCGTCGTATTGCCGGATCTTCGCCGCGTACGCTTCCTCGGCGCGCTTCACGCTCGCCTCGTCGTGCGCGGCCAGGGCCTTCACCTTGGCCTGGAGCATCTCGACCTCGGCTTCGCGCTTGAGCACCTCGAAGCGCGTCGCGATGAGCTCCACGCGGTCGAATATCGTCTGGAGCTTGGTCGCCTTGTCGACCACGTGCACGGGCGTGGTGATCTTGCCGCAGTCGTGGAGCAGGCCCGCGATCTTGAGCTCGTAGCGGTCCTTCTCCGACATCTGGAAGGACGCGAGCGGCCCCGCGTTCGCATGGTGCGCCGCCTCGGCAAGCATCATGGTGAGCGTCGGGACACGCTTGCAGTGGCCGCCCGTGTACGGGCTTTTCTCGTCGATCGCGGTGTTGATGAGCTCGATCAGCGACTCGAACAGCACCTCGAGCTGCTGGATGAGCAGGCGATTTGTGAGCGCGATCGCCGCCTGGGACGCGAGCGACTCGGCCAGGCGCTGGTCCTCCTCGCCGAAGGTCGTGACGTGGCCGCTCGCGGCGTCCGTCGCGTTCAGGAGCTGCAGCACGCCGATGATGTTGCCCTCGTGGTTCTTCATCGGAACCGTGAGGAACGAGGTCGAGCGATAGCCCGTGCGCTTGTCGAAGTTGCGCGTGCCGGAGAAGTCGAAGCCCTCCTCCGTGTACGCGTCGGCGACGTTCACCGTGCGATGCATGAGCGCGGCATAGGCCGCGATCATCGTGTAGTTGGGCTCACCGTCCTTGTTGTGCAGCGGGATCGGGTAGAACGGCACCGGGTTGCCCGAGGTGCCGCCCATCGCGATCGACAGCGAGTCCGTTCGCACGATCTCGAACTGGAGCTTGTCCTCCACGAGCCGGTAGAGCGTGCCGCCATCGGCGTGCGTGAGGTTCTTCGCCGCGATGAGGATCGTCTCGAGCAGCTTGTCGATGTCGCGCTCCTGCGAGAGCGCGATGCCGATCGCGTTGAGGTACTCGAGCTTGGAGAGGAAGTGCGTTTCGAGCGAACGCTGCAGGTCCAGCGCGGTCGTTCGAGGAGAGGCCTGGGCCCCCTCCTCGGCGGCGATCGCGCTGGAAACGGCGTCCCGAACGGTCACTTGATGCAGACCGCCCGGACTTGAGCCATGTCGGTCACGCCCTGCAGGACCTTCTCCATGCCGTCCATCTTCAGGGTGAGCATGCCTTCGGCGAGGGCCGTCGCCAGGATTTCAGCCACGCGCGCGTGCTCCTGGATCAGCTTCTTCACCGGATCGGTTCCGACGAGCATCTCGTGCAGGCCGGCGCGGCCCTTGTACCCGGTGCCGCCGCAGGCGTCGCAACCCTTGGGCTTGTACAACCTGTAGTCGGGCTTGCCGAAGCCGTAGTCCTTCTGGAAGCGCTCGAATACTTTCTTGTAGCTGCCGTTCAGGTCCGCCTTGAACTCGGGCGTGTTCACCAGCTCGCCGCAGTACTCGGTGACGAAGTGCTTCATCTCGTCCTGCGAGGGCGCGTACGCCTCCTTGCACTTGCACAGGCGCTTGGCGAGACGCTGCGCGAGGATGCCCAGCAGCGCGTCGGCGAAGTTGAAGGGGTCCATGCCCATGTCGAGCAGGCGGATGATGGATTCCGGCGCGGAGTTCGTGTGCAACGTGGCGAACACCAAGTGGCCCGTGAGCGAGGCTTCGATGCCGATCGACGTGGTGTCCTTGTCGCGCATCTCGCCGACCATGATGATGTCCGGATCCGCGCGGAGGAACGCTTTCATCGCCGTGGCGAACGTGAGGCCCGCCTTCGGGTTCATCTGGCACTGGCGCAGCCCCTTCTGCGTGATTTCGACCGGGTCTTCCGCGGTCCAGATCTTGGTGTCCACGCTGTTGAGGGAGCCCAGCACCGAGTGAAGGGTCGTCGTCTTTCCGGAACCCGTCGGGCCGCACACGAAGAAGAGGCCGTACGGCTTGGAGATGCAGGACTTCAAGCGCTCCATGTTCGACGGCAGCACGCCGAGCTTGTCGAGCGGGATCGGCTCGCCGGCCGCGAGGATACGCATCACCACGTCCTCGACGCCGCCCGCGGTGGGAATCGTCGCGACGCGAAGCTCGATGTCGAGCGGGCCGAACTTCTTGAACTTGATCTTGCCGTCCTGGGGTTTGCGCTTCTCGGAGATGTCCAGGTCGCACATGATCTTCAGGCGCGTCACCAGCGGCTGGCGATACGCGGCCGGCACTTCGATGTAGTTGTTGAGCGAGCCGTCCTTGCGGAAGCGGATGCCTGTCTTCTGCTTGCCCGGCAACGGCTCGACGTGGATATCGGAAGCGCCTTGCTGATAGGCGTCCACGATGATCTTGTTCACGAGCTTCACCAGCTCGTTGTCGGCGGCGGCCGAGACGTCGTCGGCGCCGAACTCGCCCTCGTCCTCGTTCTCCAGGCCACCGAGCAGGTCGCCGATGGACTCGCTGCCCATGGACGCAAGGCCCGCGTCCGCGCCGAAGAAATGGTCGAGCGTCTGCTTGAAATCCTTCTCCGTGGTGACTTTGTAGACCACCTTGGAGCGCGGGAATACGTTCTCGACCATGCGCGAGTTGCGAACGCGCTCCGGATCGGTGGACATGACCACGACGCCGCCCTTGGAATCCTCGAGCGGGACCCAGTGGTTGCCTTCCGCGTAGTCGCGCTTGATGTTCTTCAGCAGGTCCGGCGGCTTGATGCGGTCGGGCTTGAACGGCTCGTATTCCACGCCGAAGAACTTGGCGAGCGCGGCGCCGATCGCCGGCTGCTTCACCTGGAATTCCTCGACGAGGATGTCCTCGATGTTCTTGTTCTTGCGGCGCGCGGCCTTCGTCGCGAGGTCGAGCTCGCCGGCGGCGATCACGTTGTCGATCACCAGGTACTCGAACTTCGACGAGATCGTGCCCGGCATCTGCTGGCGCACGCGGAACGCGATCGCGAGCGTCTTCGAAAGCTCCATCACGCCCTCGTCGTGCAGCGCCGAGAAGGGCTGCCCCGCGAGGTTGTTGATGAGCTGGAGCACGCCCATGAGGTCCGTGCCCGAGTCGCCGCCCAGGATCGGCGCGATCAGCATCTGCTTGGAGCGGTAGCCGGTGCGCTGGTCGACGGCCTTGAGGAACGTGAGGTTGGGCGAGTATTGCCGCAGCTCCGCGTCGTCGTAGACGTCCTTGATGTTCATGTGCCGCTTGTTGAGCGCGGCGAAGCCGGCAAGCGACGATTCGGAGATCGGCAGCTTGATGTCCTTGAAGGAGTTCAGGCCCGTCTTCACCTTCGAGACGATCGACGATCCGTCCTCGCTCGTGATGTACACGGTCATCCGGTCCGCCTCGAAGAGCTGGCAGATGTCGCGCGAGACGTCGAGGATGATCTCGTCGACGTTGCTCGTGGAGTGGATGCGGTTGGTTACGGCCTGGAGCTTCTTCGAGAACGCGAGCTTCACGCTCATGTCCGCGACGTTGCCACCCGGCGGAACCTTGGTATCGAGGACTGCGCTCATGGTTGCACCTGCTTTCCGTGCGCTAGAGTGAGAATTCCTGGTTGTTTTCGAGCATGCGCGGGCGCCAGCGACCGGCCGCCTCGCCCACTTCCCTCATCGTGAGTGCCCCTTCGCCGGGCTTGAGGTGCGTGATGAACACCTCGGGCCGCGCGCGCATCTTCTCCAGCTCCTCGGCGAGCATCCTCGGGCACAGGTGCTTGGATGCCACCGCGATGTCGCGTTCCTTGTTCGAGAACGCGGTCTCGATGATCAGGTATTTCAGGTTCTCCGTGGCGTTCACGACGCTCCAGAGGGCATCGTTCGTCGAGGTGTCGCCGCTGAAGATGAGCGCTCCCCGCGAATTCTCCATCTTGTAGCCCACGGCGGGAACCGTATGGTTGGCCGGGATCGCCGTGAAGCGCCGCCCGCGCAGCTCGATCGTCTCGCCGACCTTGATCTCGCGATAGACCATGAACGGCTTGTCGGCGTTGGGAATCTGCGTGAAGTCGGGCCAGATCTTCCAGTTGAAGAGGTGCGCCCGCAGGATGTCGAGCGTCTCCTTGATGCCGTAGACCTTGATCGGGCTGCCGCGCATCCAGCACACGGTGTCCACGAGGAAGGGAATGCTGGTCACGTGGTCCAGGTGCGAATGGCTCACGAAGATGTGGTCGACCTTCGCGAGCTGCTCGAGCGACATGTCGCCGACGCCCGTACCCGCATCGAGCAGGATGTCGTCGTCGATCAGGAACGAAGTCGTGCGCAGGCTCCCGCCGATGCCTCCGCTGCAACCGAGCACCCTGATCTTCATCGTCTGTCCTGGGGACGCGGACACCGTTTCGCCGCGGCGATCCTCGCCGGGGCTGCGTTCCCGATGGAGTACGGACCGGTCCATTGTCAGGGAACGTTACCACGCCCGCAGCGGCCGATTCCATGGAATTTGCCACACTTGCCGAGTGAACTCGGCGGGGGGCCGGAAGGCCGCCCCGCCCGGTCCCCATTCACGGCTTGTAGAAGAACTCCATCTTCACGCCGGCGATCTCGATCAGGTCGTGATCGCCGAGCTGGCGAGCCTGGGCCCCGAGGGAGCCGCCGTTCAGTGTCGGGTAGGTGGCGCCCTCCACGTGGGTGATGAAGTAGCCGTTCGGTCGCTTGGTGATGACGGCGACCTGCATGCCCGGCTTGCCGATCGTGGTGAGGTTCTTGGTCAGGTCGAGCGTGCGACCCGCGGCTGCGCCCGAGAGCACCTGGATCGCCGCTTCGCGCAGCGACCCCGAAGCCGGCGCGGCACCACCGCCCGCGGGAGCGGCTGCGGGGGGAGGCGCGGCCGGAGCGGCGGCGGCGGGAGGCGGAGGCGGCGGCGGGGGCGGGGCCGGAGGTGGCGCCGCGGGAGCCGGCGCGGGCCTCGGTTCCGGCGCCGAAGTCGCGGTCGCCGTGGGCGAGGCCGGCGGCTTCGTCGTCTCGGCCGCGAGCGGCTTCAGGTTGGTCTGCGTGTCCCCCGGGCCCTTCTCCGCGACCGGCGGCGGCGGCGGGGCGGCTTTCGCCGGGTTGCGGATGATCATCGTCTTCTCGAAATCGGCCGCCGTCGCCGCGGTGGGCGCGTCGTTGAAGTACTTGAGCTTGTGCTTGCCGATCTCGACGACATCGTTGTTCTGGAGGAAGTGCTTCTTGACGGGCTTGCCGTTGACCATGGTGCCGTTGGTGCTGCCCAGGTCCTCGATGAACGAGTCGTTCAGGATCGTGATGATCGCCGCGTGCTCGCCGCTCACCGCCAGGTTGTCGATCTGGATGTCGTTGTGCGGCTTGCGGCCGATCAGGGTGCGCTCCTTGGAGAGCTGGTACTCCTTGAGCACTTGCCCGTCGACGCTGAGGATGAGCTTGGCCATAGTCGTTTTCCTTGGGTATTACTTACCGGAAGAATGCCTTGAAGCGCGCGAGCCAGCCGCGCGGGACGCCGTAGGGCTCGACGACGCGGATCAGCATCGCCGAAATGTTGTCGCGGCCGCCGTTGTCGTTGGCCGCCTGCACCAGTTGTTGCACTGTGAGAGTCGGATTCTGCTTGAGCGTGAGGAGCGTGAGGCGGATCTCCTCGTCCTCCACCATGTCGGAGAGTCCGTCGGAGCACAGCAGGAAAGTGTCGTCGGCTTGCGTCTCGTACACATGGATCTCGGGTTCGACCGTGGGATCGATGCCGAGCGCGCGCGTGACGAGGTTCTTGTTCTGCGAGAGCTTCGCCTCTTCCGGGGTGATGAGGCCCGAGTCGAGCTGCTCCTGGAGCAGCGAATGGTCACGCGTGACCTGCTCCATCGATTCGCCGCGCAGGCGATACAGGCGCGAGTCGCCGATGTGCGCCACGCTGAGGAAATTGTCGAAGAAGAGTGTCACGACGAGCGTCGTGCCCATGCCGGCGCACTCCGGGTTGTTCTGGGAAGTCGTGTAGATCGCATTGTTGGCGCGCGCGATCTGCTCGGCGATGAGGCGCTCGGACAGCCGCTTGGCCTCGTCGCGTCCCATGCGGCCGACGTCGCGCGGCACCCACGACTCCTGCAGGCCGTCGGCAATGAGCGACGTGGCCATTCCGCTCGCGACCTCGCCGGCGTTGTATCCGCCCATTCCGTCGGCGAGCACGAACAGCCCGATGTCGGGCCGCGACTCGATGCAGTCCTCATTGTGGTCCCTGACGCGTCCCGGGTCCGTAAGGCTGGCCGCGCTCAGGGCTTGCGTAAGAATCACGCGTTCGCTCCTGCGGAACGCCGCGACATCGCCTCGCTGCTCCCCGCGCTGTCACCCTCCCGTTTCCTGTGCGCCTGTTCTTTCATCCCGATTCCGGTTTTTTTGGACGCTATAACCCCAAAATCTCGGATTTATAATAACTTAAAATGCTTTTTTCATAAACAATCCCGCTTCATGGCCGATGTCCATGATTTGTTGGGAGACTTTTGGGTATTCGACGGGGGTCACCCCCTTGGTTGCCAGCCATTATACGATTCGGTCTAATGACCGCATCCCCCGCGCAGAACCGCCGCATTCAGAGGCCACAAAATGGACCGCCTGCAAGACATCGATCCCCTTGAAACCCGGGAATGGGTCGATTCCCTCGAAGCCGTTCTCGAAATCGAAGGACCGGACCGCGCGCACTTCATCCTCGAGCAACTCGTCGACAAGGCGCGGCGTTCGGGCGCGTATCTCCCGTACTCGGCGCAGACCGCGTACATCAACACGATCCCCACGCATCTCGAGGAGCAGATTCCCGGAGACCAGGCGATCGAATCGCGGCTGCGCTCGATGGTGCGATGGAACGCCGTCGCGATGGTGCTTCGCGCGGGCAAGAAGGATCTCGAGCTCGGCGGGCACATCGCGAGCTTCGCCTCGGCCGCGACGCTCTACGACATCGGCTTCAACCATTTCTGGAATGCGCCCACCGACAAGCACGGCGGCGACCTCATCTACATGCAGGGCCACTCCTCGCCCGGCGTGTACGCGCGCGCCTATCTCGAAGGACGCCTCACCGAAGCGCAGCTCGACAGCTTCCGCCAGGAAGTCGACGGAAAGGGCATCGCGTCGTATCCGCACCCGTGGCTCATGCCCGACTTCTGGCAGTTCCCGACCGTGTCGATGGGACTCGGACCGATCCAGGCGATCTACCAGGCGCGTTTCCTCCACTACCTCGAGGATCGCGGGCATGCGAAGACCACGGGACGCAAGGTGTGGGCATTCATGGGCGACGGCGAAATGGACGAGCCCGAATCGCTCGGCGCCATCGGCATGGCCGCGCGCGAGGGATTGGACAACCTCGTCTTCGTGATCAATTGCAACCTCCAGCGCCTCGACGGCCCGGTGCGCGGCAACGGCAAGATCATCCAGGAGCTCGAGAGCGATTTCCGCGGCGCCGGATGGAACGTGATCAAGGTCATCTGGGGATCCTACTGGGACCCGCTCTTCCTGCGCGACAAGGACGGCATCCTCCTCAAGCGCATGGAGGAAGCGGTCGACGGCGAGTACCAGAAGTTCAAGAGCCGTGACGGCGCGTACGTGCGCGAGCATTTCTTCGGCAAGTATCCCGAGCTCCGCGCGATGGTCGCGAACATGTCCGACGCCGACATCTGGCGCCTGAATCGCGGCGGACACGACCCGCACAAGGTCTACGCGGCCTACGCGGCGGCGGTGAAGCACAAGGGGCAGCCCACGGTGATCCTCGCGAAGACCGTGAAGGGCTACGGCATGGGCGCGGTCGGCGAAGGCAAGAACATCGCGCACCAGCAGAAGAAGATGCCCGTCGAGGCGCTCAAGCAGTTCCGCGACCGCTTCAACATCCCGATCCCCGACGACAAGCTCGCGGAGCTTCCCTACTACCGGCCCGCGGACGATTCGCCGGAGATGAAGTACCTGAAGGAGTTGCGCGCGCAGCGTGGCGGTTCGCTGCCGCAGCGGCGGCGCAAGAGCGCGAAGCTCGACGCGCCCAAGCTCGAGGCGTTCAAGCCGCTGCTCGAGGCGACGGCCGAGGGACGCGAGATCTCCACCACGATGGCGTTCGTGCGGATGCTCACGATCCTCGTGAAGGACAAGGGCGTCGGCAAGAACGTGGTGCCCATCGTCCCCGACGAGTCGCGCACGTTCGGCATGGAAGGCCTCTTCCGCCAGCTCGGCATCTACTCGCAGGTGGGACAGCTCTACGAGCCGGAGGACAGCGACCAGCTCATGTTCTACAAGGAGGACAAGAACGGGCAGATCCTCCAGGAAGGCATCAACGAGGCGGGCGCGATGTGCTCGTGGATGGCGGCGGCGACGTCGTACTCCAACAACAACGTGCCGATGATCCCCTTCTTCATCTTCTACTCGATGTTCGGCATGCAGCGCGTGGGCGACCTCGCGTGGGCCTCGGGAGACCTGCGCGCGCGCGGATTCCTGATGGGCGGCACCGCCGGCCGCACGACGCTGAACGGCGAAGGCTTGCAGCACGAGGACGGCCACAGCCACGTGATCTCGTCCACGATTCCCAACTGCATCTCCTACGATCCGACGTTCGCGTTCGAAGTCGCCGTGATCGTGCAGGATGGGCTGCGGCGCATGGTTGAAAACCAGGAGGACGTTTTCTACTACATCACCCTGATGAACGAGAACTACCCGCATCCGGCGCTGCCCGAGGGCGCGCGCGAGGGAATCCTCAAGGGGATGTACAAGCTGAGCGATGGTGGAAAGGCCGACGGTCCACGCGTCCAGCTGATGGGCAGCGGCACGATCCTTCGCGAGGTGATGGCCGCCGCGGAAATGCTCAAGAAGGACTGGGGCGTCACCGCGGACGTCTGGAGCTGCCCGAGCTTCAACGAGCTTCGCCGCGACGGCATCGCCACGGAGCGCTGGAACCTGTTGCATCCGGCCGAGAAGCCGAAAGCCTCGTACGTCGCGCAATGCCTCGCGGGCACCAAGGGGCCCGTCATCGCGTCGACCGACTACATGCGCACGTTCGCCGACCAGATCCGCGAGTTCGTGCCGCGCCGCTACAAGGTGCTCGGCACGGACGGATTCGGCCGCAGCGATTCGCGCGACAACCTCCGCCGTTTCTTCGAAGTGAACCGCAACTACGTCACCGTCGCGGCCCTGAAGGCGCTTGCCGAGGACGGCGAGGTGCCGGCGACGAAGGTGGCCGAGGCGATCAAGAAATACGGCATCGACGCCGAGAAGCCGGCGCCCTGGACGGTTTGACCGTCACCCCGGCGCGACAAGAACTAGAACGAGGAGAGCGAGTTGGCTGCGATTGAAGTGAAGGTCCCCGACATCGGCGACTTCAAGGACGTGCCGGTGATCGAAGTGCTCGTGAAGCCCGGCGATGCGGTGAAGAAGGACGATTCGCTGATCACGCTGGAGAGCGACAAGGCGACGATGGAAGTGCCGGCGCCCTCGTCGGGCACGGTGAAGGAAATCCGCGTGAAGGTCGGCGACAAGGTGAGCGAGGGTGTCGCGATCCTCACCATGGAGGCGGCGCTTGCAGCGGGGACGAGCCGTCCGTCCGCGGGCGCGGTCCCCGCGCAGGCGGGAAGCCAAGCTCCGACGCCCGCGCAGACCGGGGCGCCGCTGCCAACGAAGGCACCGCCGCCCGCGGCCGCACCGGCGCCGGCTTCCGTCGCCAAACCTGCACCTGCCGCCGCACCCGCCGCCGAAGGCCGGCCGGCGACCGATCAGTCGCACAGTGTTCCAGCGCACGCGAGTCCCGGCATTCGTCGCTTCGCTCGTGAGCTGGGAGTCGACGTGGCACGCGTCACCGGCACGGGACCCAAGGGCCGCATCCTCAAGGAAGACGTTCAGGGCTTCGTGAAGCAGGCGCTCGCGGGAGGCGCCCCGGCCTCGGCACGCGCGCCCGGAGGTGGCCTCGGCGACCTGGGATTGCCCGCGTGGCCGAAGGTCGACTTCGCGAAGTTCGGTCCCGTCGAATTGAAACCCCTTTCGCGCATCCAGAAGATCTCGGGGCCCGCGCTCGCGCGCAACTGGGTCATGATTCCCCACGTCACGCAGTTCGACGAGGCTGACATCACCGAGCTCGAGGCGTTTCGCGCCAAGGTGAACGAGGAGAACTCGAAGTCCGGCGTGAAGATCACGCCGCTCGCTTTCCTCATCAAGGCGGTCGTCGCGGCGCTCAGGAAATATCCGACGCTCAACAGCTCCCTCGACGGCGACAACCTCGTCGTGAAGGGCTACTGGAACATCGGCTTCGCAGCCGACACGCCCAATGGCCTCGTGGTGCCGGTCATCAAGGGCGCCGACCAGAAGGGCGTGATGCAGATCGCGCAGGAGACTTCCGAGCTCGCGGCGAAAGCGCGTGACGGCAAGCTCGGCCCCGCGGACATGCAGGGCGGCACGTTCTCGATCTCGTCGCTCGGCGGAATCGGCGGAACCTCCTTCACGCCGATCGTGAACGCGCCCGAAGTCGCGATCCTCGGCGTATCGAAGGCGGCGATGAAGCCCGTGTGGAACGGCAAGGAATTCGCCCCGCGCCTCATGATGCCGCTCTCGCTCTCCTACGACCATCGCGTGGTGGACGGCGCGCTCGGCGCGCGGTTCACGACGTACCTCGCCCAGGTGCTCGCCGACCTGCGTCGCAGCACGCTCTGACCCATGGCCACGATCGAGATCAGGGTCCCGGACCTCGGCGACTTCAAGGACATTCCCGTCATCGAGTTGCTGGTGAAGCCCGGCGACACGGTCGCCAAGGACGATTCGCTCGTCACGCTAGAAAGCGACAAGGCCACGATGGAAGTGCCCTCGTCGCACGCGGGCGTCGTGAAGTCGCTCTCCGTGAAGATCGGCGACAAGGTATCGCAGGGCACGGTGATCGCGGTGCTGGAATCGGAGGCTGCCGCTTCCGCTGTCACCCCGGCGACGGCCGGGGCCCAATTGGATCCCGGCCTGCGCCGGGATGACAAGCCCCAGGCGCAAGACCCGAATCTCGCCAAGGCCATCGCCACCTCCGGCGCGCAAGCGGTGCGCGACGTGCTCACCTCCACGCTCGCGAGCCTCGATGCCGACATGCATGTGGAAGTTCTCGTGCTGGGCGCCGGCCCCGGCGGCTACACGGCCGCGTTCCGCGCGGCCGACCTCGGCAAGAAGGTGGGGCTCGTCGAGCGCTACCCGACGCTCGGGGGCGTCTGCCTCAACGTGGGCTGCATCCCCTCGAAGGCGTTGCTGCACGCGGCGCGCGTGATCGCCGACGCGGAAGAGATGGCCGAACTTGGCGTGGAGTTCGGCGCGCCGAAGACGAGCATCGAGAAGCTTCGCGGCTGGAAGAATGGTGTCGTGTCGAAACTGACCAAGGGCCTCTCCTCGCTCGCCAAGGCCCGCAAGGTGACCGTCATCGAAGGCAAGGCTGCGTTCACGTCGCCGCGCACGATCGAGGTCCAGGGAAAGGACGGCAGGAAGGTCGTGTCGTTCGACCACTGCATCATCGCCGCGGGATCGCAGTCCGCGCGCATCCCGGGTTTCCCCTATGACGATCCGCGCCTCATGGATTCGACGGGCGCGCTCGAGCTCGCCGAGGTGCCGAAGCGGCTCCTCATCATCGGCGGCGGCATCATCGGCCTCGAGATGGCCACCGTCTACGACGCATTGGGCGCGAAGGTGACCGTGGTCGAGTTCATGGACCGCCTCATCCCCGGCGCCGATCCCGACATCGTGAAGCCGCTCGCGCGGCGCATCGAGAAGCGCTACGAGAAGATCCTCTTGAAGACCAAGGTCGCGAAGATCGAGGCGCTGCCCGAGGGGCTGAAGGCCACTTTCGAATCGGCCGACGGCGGCGCGGCCCCCGTGCCCGAAATCTATGACCGCGTGCTGCTCGCCGTGGGCCGGCGACCGAACGGCAAGAACATCGGCGCCGAAAAAGCGGGCGTGACCGTGAACGACCGCGGCTGGATCCCTGTCGATAACCAGATGCGCACCAACGTGCCCCACATCTTCGCGATCGGCGATATCGTGGGCGAGCCGATGCTCGCGCACAAGGCCACGCACGAGGGCAAGCTCGCCGCGGAAGTGATCGCGGGCATGGCGCACCACGCGTGGGAGGCTCGCACGATCCCGAGCGTCGCGTACACCGATCCCGAGGTCGCATGGATGGGATTGTCGGAACCCGAGGCCAAGGCCCAGGGCGTCGAATATGAAAAGGCCGTATTCCCGTGGGCCGCGAGCGGACGCGCGCTCGGCATGGGGCGCGAGGAAGGCCTCACGAAGGTGCTCTACGAGAAGGGCTCGAAGCGCATCCTCGGCGCGGGGATCGTCGGCGTCAACGCGGGAGAGCTCATCGCGGAGACCGTGCTCGCGCTCGAGATGGGCGCCGACGCCGAGGACATCGGCCTCACGATCCATCCGCACCCGACGTTGTCCGAGACGGTGTTCTTCACGGCCGAGATCGCCGAGGGGTCGATCACGGACATGATGCCGCCCAAGCGTTGATGGCGGAGCCGTCGCGCTGGGGCGTGGAAGCGCGCGACGCATTCGCCGGGGCGCGCGATGCGCAGAAGCTCGCAACCGCCGTCGTGCGTTTCCACAAGCGCGTGGACGAGGTGATCGACGCGACGATCCAGGGCCACGCGGTGAAGATCGCGTGCACGCGCGGCTGCAGCTACTGCTGCAGCCTGCAGGTGCAAGTCCTGCCCCATGAAGTGTTCCCCCTCGCCGATTGGCTGCGCCGCCACTTCAAGGCCGAGCGCCTGGCGGCCGTCACGGCACGCCTGCGCGACAACGCCGCGAAGACGCGCGCGATGGGCGACGCGGAGCGCAAGCGCTCCAACCTGGCGTGCGCGCTGCTGGGTGACGACGGCGCATGCACCGCTTACGAAGCCCGCCCCGCGCAATGCCGCCGCTTCCATTCCACCGACGTGGAGATCTGCAAGCGCTCGTTCGCGAATCCGGCGGACGACACGCTTCGCAGTCCCAACCACCCGGCGATCGCGCACAACGCCTCGGTGATCGTCACGCAGGCGAACCAGGCCGTCCGCGCCGAAGGCCTCGACGCGACGCCCGAGGACATGAACATCGCCCTGCTCGATGCGCTGGAGAATCCGAAGGCCTGGCGCCGGTGGCGCGACGGCAAGAAAGCCTTTGTCGGGGCCGGGTTCCCGCCTGCGCGGGAATGACCTAGGGCAGCGTCGCGCTCGCCGCGATCGCGAGCGCCGCAACGACGGCGAGCCGTTCCGCGCCGAAGAATCCCCTGGGCTTCGCCTCGGCATCGACGATCCCGATGACCTGGCGGCGTTCGTCGAGGATCGGCACGCACGCTTCCGACTGCACGCCGTCGTCGCAGACGTAGAAGCCTCCTCCCGCCTCCACGTGCCGGGACACGTCCTCGATCACGGTCGCGCGGCCGGTGAGGCCGACCGTCGCATTGGTGCTGCGCTCGGCGAATTCCGGCGTGAGCGGAAACTCGGCGCGGCTGGCGCGCCCCACGTACGCGAGCTTCACCAGGACATCGAGGCCCGCGGAG
>DATGGI010000081.1:0-36730 GCA_035308545.1 Usitatibacter sp. | reverse complement strand
GATCTGGGCTAGAATTGCGCCATCCGATCGGGAGAGCGCCAGTCCACCGGCCGCCGAAGGGGTAGCGCCCGCAAACTCTCAGGCAAAAGGACCGTTCGGACCCGGATGAGGACATCCGGTCTCTGGAGAGCGGCGGCGATTCCGGCCGTCCACCGAAGGGGTCAATCTCTCAGGTGCCAAGGACAGAGGGGCGATTCAAGCGACGACGCTTGCATCGCCCCTTTTATTTTTTGGCGGAGAGATGCTCAAGAACACACCGCTTCACGAATTGCACAAGGCCGCGGGCGCCCGCATGGTGGACTTCGGCGGCTGGGACATGCCGGTGAACTACGGGTCCCAGATCGAGGAACACAACGCGGTGCGCGGCGCCGCCGGGCTCTTCGACGTGTCGCACATGCTCGCCGTCGAGATCGAAGGCGACGGCGCCCGCGACTTCCTTCGGCGCGCGCTCGCGAACAACGTCGACAAGCTCAAGGTCCCCGGCAAGGCGCTCTACACCTGCATGCTCACCGAAGACGCAGGAGTGGTCGACGACCTCATCGTCTACTTCCTCGGTGAAACCCACTTCCGCATCGTCGTGAATGCGGGCACCGCCGAGAAAGACCTCGCATGGCTCGCGAAGCTTCGCGACCGCTGGAATGCGCAGGCGATGCTCACGCCGCGCCGCGATCTTTGCATCATCGCGGTCCAGGGGCCACGCGCGCGGGAGATGTTCTGGGCGACGTATCCCGCGGCGCGCGCCGCGACCGAAAACCTCGTTCCATTCAGCGCCGCGCAAGTCGAAGGACTCCTCGTCGCTCGCACCGGTTACACGGGCGAGGACGGCTTCGAGGTGATGGTGCCGACGGCCCTGGCGCCCACGATGTGGCAGAAGCTCGTCGCGGCGGGCGCGCGTCCCTGCGGCCTCGGCGCGCGCGACACGCTGCGCCTGGAAGCGGGCATGAACCTCTACGGCCAGGACATGGACGAGAACGTCTCGCCGCTCGACGCGGGCCTCGCGTGGACGGTGGACCTGAAGAGCGAGCGCGACTTCGTCGGCAGGAAAGCCCTGCAGGAGCACGGAATGCGCCGGCAGTTCCTTGGGCTTGTCCTCGTCGACACCGGGGGAATCCTGCGTGCCCACCAGAAAGTGGAGACGCCGAAAGGCGAGGGCGAGATCACGAGCGGCACGTTCTCGCCCACGCTGTCGAAATCGATCGCGCTCGCGCGCCTGCCGCTGGAAGTGGCGATCGGCGATACGGTTCATGTCCAGGTCCGCGACAAGCGCCTTGCCGCGCGCGTCGTGAAACCTCCCTTCGTCCGCAATGGAAAGATCCTCGTCAACTAGAGCCCACAAGGAAGAGCCATGAAACTTCCGCAAGACCTTCGCTATACCGCCTCCCACGAATGGCTGCGCCGCGAATCCGACGGCACCGTCTCCGTGGGCATCACCGACCACGCGCAGGAGCAGCTCGGGGACATCGTCTTCGTCGAGGCGCCACAGGTCGGACGCCAGGTGAAGGCGGGAGAAGCGATCGGCGTGGTCGAGTCTGTGAAGGCCGCCTCCGACATCTATGCGCCAATCGCGGGTGAGATCGTGGCCGTCAATGCCGCGCTCGGCGATACGCCCGAGAAGGTGAACGAGGATGCGTTCGCCGCATGGATGTTCCGCATCAAGCCCGCGAATCCCGGTGATGTCGACAAGCTGCTCGACGCTGCCGCCTACGAGAAAGCCGCCGCGGCTTGAAGCCGCCCGAGGATGCCATGCCCGACACGCCCGTCCTGAATTCTTCCCGCCTCGCGCTCTCCGAGCTCGAGGATCGCGCCGCGTTTTCCCGGCGCCACATCGGTCCCGACCCCGCGGAGCAGTCCGCGATGCTCGCGGCGCTCGGTTTCACCTCCCGCGAGTCGCTGATCGACGCGGTGGTGCCGAAGTCCATCCGCCGCAAATCTCCGATGGGGCTTCCCGCGCCGCGCACCGAGGGAGACGCGCTGCAGGCGCTGCGGACCATCGCCGAGAAGAACGAGATCTTCAGGTCGTACATCGGGCAGGGCTACCACGAGACGCACACGCCGGGCGTGATCCTCCGGAACATCTTCCAGAACCCCGCGTGGTACACGGCCTACACGCCTTACCAGCCCGAGATCTCGCAGGGTCGCCTCGAGGCGTTGCTCAACTACCAGACGATGGTGACGGATCTCACGGGACTTGCAATCGCGAACGCCTCGATGCTCGACGAGGCGACGGCGGCTGCCGAAGCGATGACGCTTTGCCAACGCTCTGCGAAGAACGTGTCTCGCATCTTCGCGGTGGCCGACGACGTGTTGCCGCAGACGATCGACGTCGTGAAGACGCGCGCCGAGCCGCTCGGCATCGAGGTTCGCGTGCTGCCGTCCGCCGCGCTCGCCACTGAAGATGCGTTCGGCGTGCTCGTCCAGTATCCCGGCGTGAACGGCGAGATCCGCGACTATGCCGCCATCGCGCAGGCCGTGCACGCGCGTGGCGGCCTCGTCATCGCCGCCGCGGACATTCTTTCATTGGCGCTTCTCAAGCCTCCGGGCGAGTGGGGCGCGGACGTCGCCGTCGGAAGCTCCCAGCGCTTCGGCGTGCCGGTCGGATTCGGTGGACCCCACGCGGCCTTCATGGCCACGCGCGACGAGCTGAAGCGCAACATGCCGGGCCGGCTCGTGGGCGTCACCGTCGATGCGCAGGGGCATACGGCCTATCGCCTCGCGCTGCAGACGCGCGAGCAGCACATCCGCCGCGAGAAGGCGACCTCGAACATCTGCACGGCGCAGGTCCTGCTCGCGGTGATGGCGTCGATGTATGCCGTCTATCACGGGCCGCAGGGCGTGGAACGCATCGCGCGCCGCGTGCATCGCCTCACGGCGATCCTGAAAGCCGGGCTGGTGCGGGCCGGCTTCAACGTGGAGACGCGCGACTTCTTCGACACGATCACGGTGCTGACCGGCGATCGCACGACCGCGATCGTCGAGCGCGCGCGCGCGGCGCGCGTGAACTTCCGCCGCGTCGATGCGGGGCGCCTCGGCATCTCCCTGAACGGCACCGTGACCCGCGAGGACGTGGAAGGCATCTGGCGCATCTTCGCGGGCAATGCGGCGGCCTTCACGGTCGCCGACCTCGATCGCGACGCGCCGTCCGCGATCCCGCAGGCGCTCGCGCGCACGACGCCCTACCTGCGGCACCCGGTCTTCAACCGCTACCACTCGGAGACCGAGATGCTTCGCTACCTGCGAAGCCTCGCCGACAAGGATCTCGCGCTCGACCGCTCCATGATCCCCCTGGGATCCTGCACGATGAAGCTCAATGCCACGAGCGAGATGATCCCGGTTTCCTGGCGCGAATTCGCGCACATCCATCCCCTCGCACCCGCCGACCAGTGGCGCGGGTATCGCGAGCTGATCGAAGGCCTCGAGAAGCGCCTCGCGCAGGCGACGGGCTATGCGGCGGTCTCGATCCAGCCCAATGCGGGATCGCAAGGCGAATACGCGGGACTTCTCATCATCCGCAAGTGGCACGCGAGCCGCGGCGACCTGCATCGCAACATCTGCCTCATCCCGAGCTCCGCGCACGGCACCAATCCCGCGTCGGCCCACATGGTCGGCATGCAGGTCGTCGTGGTCGCGTGCGACGAGAAGGGCAACGTCGATCTCGCGGATCTCGAGAAGAAGGCCGCGCAGCACTCCGCCAACCTCGCGGCGATCATGGTCACGTACCCGTCGACGCACGGGGTGTTCGAAGCCGGCATCACCGAGATCTGCGACATCGTGCATCGGCACGGAGGCCAGGTCTACGTGGACGGCGCCAACATGAACGCGATGGTGGGATTGTGTGCGCCGGGAGAATTCGGCGGCGACGTCTCGCACCTGAACCTCCACAAGACGTTCTGCATCCCGCACGGCGGAGGCGGTCCCGGCGTGGGTCCCGTCGCGGTCGGCGCGCACCTCGCGAAATTCCTGCCGGGCCATCGCCACCTGGAGCACTCGCCCGATGCGATCGGCGCGGTGACGGCGGCGCCCTACGGCAGCGCTTCAATCCTGCCGATCTCGTGGATGTACATCGAGATGATGGGCGACGCGGGCCTCACGGCGGCGAGCGAGGTCGCGATCCTCAACGCGAACTACATCGCCAAGCGCCTCGCGCCCCACTACCCGGTCCTCTACTCGGGACCGGGCGGCCTGGTCGCGCACGAATGCATCCTCGACTTGCGGCCGCTCAAGGAAACCTCGGGAATCCAGGTCGAGGACGTCGCGAAGCGCCTCATCGACTATGGGTTCCACGCGCCCACGATGTCGTTCCCCGTGGCGGGCACGCTCATGGTGGAACCCACGGAAAGCGAGTCGAAGGCGGAGCTCGACCGCTTCTGCGACGCGATGATCGCGATCCGCGACGAAATCCGCGCGGTGGAGCAGGGACGCATGGACCGCGAGGACAATCCGCTCAAGCACGCGCCCCATACGGCCGCTGTGATAACTGCGGACGACTGGAAGCACGGCTATGGCCGCGAGCTCGCGGCCTATCCAGTCGAATCGCTGCGCCACGGCAAGTACTGGGTCCCGGTGGGCAGGGCCGACAACGTCTACGGAGACAGGAACCTCTTCTGCAGTTGCGTGCCGGTATAATTCCGGCTCGCATGCGGATCCTCCTCTCGAACGACGACGGCTACTTCGCACCCGGACTCGCCGCCCTCGCCGAGGCCCTGGCTCCTCTCGGCGAGATCACGGTGGTCGCCCCGGAGCGCGACCGCAGCGGCGCCTCCAACTCCCTCACGCTCGATCGGCCGCTGCAGCTCTCGCACGCCCACAACGGGTTCTACTACGTGAACGGGACGCCGACCGATTGCGTCCACATGGCGGTCACGGGCCTGCTCGATTTCGAGCCCGACGTCATCGTCTCGGGAATCAACAGCGGCTCGAACATGGGAGACGACACTCTCTACTCGGGCACGGTCGCGGCGGCCACCGAGGGCTACCTCCTGGGCATTCCGTCGATCGCGGTATCGCTCGTCGGCAGGGAATTCGCGCACTACAAGAGCGCGGGACGCGTGGCCCACGACCTGGTGAAGCGCCTCTCCGGCAAGCCCCTCGGCACGCCCGTGCTCCTCAACGTGAACGTGCCCGACGTGGCCTACGAATCGATCACGGGCATCGAGGTGACTCGCCTGGGCCGCCGCCACAAGGCGCAGCCCGTGGTGGAGGGCAAGAATCCGCGCGGCGAGACCGTCTATTGGGTCGGCCCGGCGGGCGCCGCGCGGGAAGCGGGCCCGGGCACTGATTTCAACGCCCTCGAGCGCGGCGCGGTATCGATCACGCCGCTGCAGGTGGACCTCACGCACGCGCAACAGATCGGGAGGATTTCCGAATGGATCGCGACGTGAGCGCGCGCGACGGCATCGGCATGACCTCCGAGCGCACGCGCATGCGAATGATCGAGATGCTGCGCGCCGAGGGCATCACCAACGAGCGCGTGTTGAGCGCCATGACGGAGATCCACCGGCACCTCTTCGTGGAAGAAGGCATCGCCTCGCGCGCGTACGAGGACGTGGCCCTTCCGATCGGTCACGGCCAGACGATTTCGAGCCCGTTCATCGTGGCGATCATGACCCAGTTGCTTCTCGAGAAGCAGCCGATGAACAAGGTGCTGGAGATCGGCACGGGATGCGGCTACCAGACGGCGGTGCTCGCGCGGCTCGTGAAGGAGGTCTATTCCCTCGAGCGCATCGCGCCGCTCATGGACAAGGCCCGCAGGCACCTGCGCGATCTTCGTTTCTACAACGTGCGCTACAAGCACGTGGACGGGCACGCGGGATATCCCGAGGGCGCGCCCTACGACGGAATCCTCATGGCCGCGTCGGCCACGCACGTGCCCGACGCGTTGAAGCAGCAGCTCGCAATCGGCGGGCGAATGGTGTTGCCCGTGGGCACCGACGACCAATGGCTCTACGTGATCGATCGCAACGAGAACGGCTTCACCGAGCGCCGGTGCGCCGCGGTGCGGTTCGTTCCCCTCGTGCCGGGACTTGGATGAAAAAAACAATCGCCTTCGCGCTCGCGCTTCTCCTCGCCGCATGCGCGACCCATCGTCCGGCGCCCGTCATCGAGCGCACCCAACCGCCGCCTCCCGTCGTGGTCGCGCCACCGCCGGCGCCGCAGCCGCCTCCCGCGCCGCCCATTCCGACGCACACCGTGAAGAAGGGCGATACGCTGGTAAGCATCGCGCTTCAGTATGGGCTCGACTACCGCGACCTGGTCGCGTGGAACAGCATCGCGAATCCCAATCGCATCGAGATCGGACAGGTCCTGATGCTCGCTTCGCCCGCGGGTGCCGCGACGCCGCTGGCCGCCGGGCCCGTGACCACGCCGCTCGCGCAGGCGACCACGCCCATCGAGGCGCGACCGCTCGGGAACACGCCGGCATCCAAGGTCGAGCCACGCGCGGCCAAAGTACCGTTCTCCGATCGCGCGCTCGCGCAGATGAATGCGCCGGACGCCGGAGGATCGCCGGTGGCCGCGACGCCGCCCGAGACGCCCGTGCCTTCCGTGACGCCAACGGCGCCCGTGACGCCACCGCTGGCGACGCCGCCCGTTGTGGCGCCGCCCGTGGCCGCTGCCGAGCCCGAGAAATCCGCGGGCACGGACAACGAGGACGTCGACTGGATCTGGCCCGTGAAGGGCAAGGTGCTCGCGCCCTTCACCGATGCGAGCAAGGGGATGGACATCGCGGGCAAGAAGGGCGCGCCGGTGCTCGCCGCCGCCGCCGGCCGCGTCGTGTACGCGGGCGTGGGCCTGCGCGGCTACGGCAAGCTCGTGATCATCAAGCACAACAACACGTGGCTGTCGGCGTACGCGCACAACGACAACATCCTCGTGAAGGAACAGCAGGACGTGAAGAAGGGCCAGAAGATCGCGGAAATGGGCTCGACCGATTCGGACCAGGTGATGCTGCATTTCGAGGTGCGCCGCCAGGGCAAGCCCGTCGATCCGGCGAAATACCTTCCCTCGATGTAGAGCGCCTAGCCTCCGGCGAGATCCGAGGCGAGGTGCGCGAACGCTTCGCTCCAGTCGCCGTCCACTCGCTGGCGATAGAGCGGCGCCCCGGGAAACCACGGCGAGCGCGATGCAAGTCCCCAACGCCATTCGGGCGGATGCGGGATGAGGATCCTCATCGAGGGCGACGTGCCCGCGCGAAGATAGATGTTCGCGTTGCTCACCGCGACGTAGGAATCGACCAGCGACAGTAGCGCGAGCATGTCTTCGAGCTCCGCGTTCGCGCCACTCATGTCGAGCACGGGCGCTCCCAATGACGCTGCGAGCGCTTCGCGCTCTCCTTCCTTCGGAAAGCGCTGCACCGAAACCCACGATGCGCGGTGCCCGTGGAGTGCCGCACCGAGAGCCGCGGGATCGACCTGCTTCAACTGGGTCCGTGCGGGACCCGTGGGCTTCACCCCGCCCCGCCACGTGACGGCGACCCAGGGCGCGGGACCGTGCGCGTCGAGCGCAGCGCGCATTCGCGGGAGACGTTGCGGATCGGGAGCAAGCCGCAGTGGTCCCGGTCCCTTCGCCGCGTCGTCGACCCCGAGGAGCCAGGGAAGGTCGCCCACGAACGTCGCTTCGAGTCCCTGCGCCGGGACATCGGGCGCGTCCAGGCCCAGTTCGAAGAGCCCGGTGCGCGCGAGCATCGAGTGCAGTCGCGCGTCGCCGCGAAACGCGAGTCGCGCGCCGCGTTCGACGAGGATCGGCGCGAAGCGAAGGAAGAAAAGGACGTCGCCCAGCCCCTGCTCGGTGACGATCGCGAAGCTGCGTCCCGCGAGGGAGCCCGGCAGCCGCTGCGCATCCGGGTCCGGTGGTTTCGGCGACGCGCCCTGGGCGAAATGGCGCCAGCGGTATTCGTTCCACCCCTGGGCAAGCTCGTTGCGCATGAGGTGCGTTCGCGCGAGGTTCTGGCGGGCCGCGGCGAATTGCGGCTGCCGCGCGATCGCCTCTCCGTAGGCCGCGACCGCGTCGTCCCAGCGTCCCAGGGCTTCGAGCGTGAGCCCCAGGTTGCTGTACGCCTCGATCCATCGGGGATCGATCCGCAGCGTCGCGCGGAATTCCTCGAGAGCCGCGTCGCCGCGTCCCGTGTCCCGCAACAGCAACCCGAGGTTGTTGTGGAAGTCGGGCACCTTCGCGTCCAGCAGGAGGCTCGCGCGAATCTTCGATTCGCCCTCGGCCACGTCGCCCCGTTGCCAGGCGAGGAGCCCCAGGTAGTGGGTCGCGACGGCATTCGACGGATCCTGCGCGATCACCTCGCGATAGTCGCGATCGGCCTCCTCGAGGCGCATCCGCTGGTGCGCGGCCAGCGCCCGCTGCAGCAATCCATCGACCGAGGGCGCTCCCGCGTCGAGCTTGCCGTGGCAATCCTTGTAGCGCCGGCCGCTCCCGCAGGGACAGGGCTCGTTGCGGCGGACCGTGCTCATGCGGGACGGAACTCGCGAACGCGGCGCGCGAGGTCGCGCAGCTCTCCGCGATTGGCGCCGTCGCCGTAGCGAGCTTCGATGTAGCGGCGTGTGATCTCCGCTGCGGACTCGGCGAGGTGCGGCCGTTCCCTGCGCACGCGCTCGAGGAAATCGAGCGGACCTTCCGATGGCGCGCGCGTGACGCCCGTCGCCGCGAGCTTGCGGCAATAGCGGTCCCAGGCCGCGACGGAGGCCTCGCGCCGGGGCGGCAGGTCGCGCACGAAGAGGAAGGCCGAGATGATGCTGCCGATCCCGAAGGTCGCGCCGATGAGCCACACGCCCAGCGTTTGCCAGTCCACCGAGGAAGCGCCGAACTGCATGAAGAACTGGCGCTGCTTCTCGCTGTTGTAGCCGACGACCCACTGGTCCCATTGGCTGTTCAGCGCGCGCCACGAGTCACGGATGCGCGGCAGCACGCCCAGGGGATCGGCGGCCACGAGCGTCGGGATCATGCCGATGGGCCCGAGGGCGGCGTTCACGCCGCTTTCGACGCGAAGCGGCGATACCGCCCCCGTCGGATCGATGCGCACCCATCCCTCCTCGGGAATCCAGATCTCCACCCACGCGTGCGCATCGGCTTGCCGGACGACCAGCTCGCGATTGATCGGATTCACTTCGCCACCCTGGTAGCCCGTGACCACGCGCGCGGGAATGCCGGCCGCCCGCATGATGAGCGCGAAGCTTCCCGCGTAGTGCTCGCAGAATCCCTGCTTGGAATCGAAGAGGAAATCGTCGTAGGGATTCTGCGGGTCGAGCAGCGGGGGCTCGAGCGTATAGGAGAACTCGCGGTTGTAGAACTGGAAGACCTGCTGGAGCAGCGCGCGCTTGTCGGGATATTCGGCCGCCCACTTGTGCGCGAGCGCGATTGTGCGGGGGTTGCGCGTCTCGTCGATCTTCAACATCGCCTTGAGGGCGCCCTGCGACGTGGTTTCGCCATAACGGTAGTCGAGGAACGAGCTCATCTCGTAGTACCGGCGCTCGGCCACGGGGCGGCGGTCGCGCACTTCGAGATCGCCCAGGACGTATGTACCGGGCGGGAGCTTCCCGGGAACGTCGAGCGCGAATACCCAGGACTTGTTGTGTGGCTCGAGGATCACGGTGTAGTCCACGCGTCCCTCGCGCTTCGAATACTCGACCACTCCCGCCGGCGCGATGGGCGGCACGCTCCAGGTCATGCCGTCGAATTCGGTCATCACGGGGCCGCGCCAGTAGAGCTTCGAGAACGGCGGCCTGTCTCCGTCGAACTGCACGCGAAAGGCTATCGCATCCGACTTGATGAGGTTGGAGATGTTGCCGGGGCTCATCGATTCGGAAAGTCCGGAGGCACCCGAGCGTGAATCCTGCGGCAGCGCCCAGAGCGGGCCGGTGGCGCGCGGGAATATCACGAACAACGCGATCATCAGCGGAATCGCCTGGAGCAGCAGCGCCGCGGCCGGTCGCATGCGTTCGCCCAGCGTCGGAGACGTGCCCACGCGATTGAACCCGACCAGTGTGCCGATGAAGATCCACACGCACACCAGCATGTAGAGGCCCAGCGGGATCGTCTGCGAGAAGAGGAAATTCGTGATCACGAGAAAGAAGCCGAGGTAGATGGACAGCGTCACCTCGTACTGCGCGCGCATCTCGAGCAGCTTCAGGGCCATCATCAGGATGAGCAGCGCGACTCCCGCCTCGCGTCCCGAGAGCGTGTGGTATTGCCGCAGCGTGGCCAGGCTCGCGCCGATTGTGAGCAGCGCCATGAGCCAGCGCGACGGATGCCGCAGCGCCTTCCATGCCATCCATCCGCGCCAGGCGACGATCACCACGAAGAACGCGTCCACCCAGTAGGGCAGGTGCGAAAGGTGCGGCGCGACCACGAAGGCCATCGCGGCCAGCAGCCACATCACGTTGCGAACGTCGAGATGCGGCGATGCGGCGGCGGCCTTCATTGGGCGAAGAGCGCCAGCGCTTCGAGGCAGCGCGTGCGGTGCGCCTCGCCGCGATCGGGCGGAATGGAGACGCCGGGAATGCGAAGGCCGTAGCCCTGGCCGAAGCGCTCGGCCTGGATGACCCACTGCGAGAGCACCGACAGGCGCGACTCCGTGTCGGGCGCTCGCGCATCGTCCCAGTCGAGCCAGAGCTCGCTCGAGGCCATCGCGCTGAATTCCTTGGTGAGCAGTCCCCGCTCGCGCGCGAGCGCCTTCCAGGCGATCAGCTTGGGCGCGTCGCCGGCCCGGTAGGTGCGCAGCAGGTTGAATTCCTCGTCTCCCGCGACCGGTATGCCCTCTTCAGTATCGCTCTTCGAGTGCATGGGAGGCGCGCCCGCCTCGGGATCGGGGCGCGGATACACGATCGCCTTCAGGTCGAAGTCCACGTACGACCAGGCATGGAAAAGGCCCACCGGGTAGCGCGTGAAGATCTCGAGGCGGCCGCAGCGAAGCACGCCGCGGCGCGGAGCGGCGACGGGCACGGTGATCGCGGTCGTCCCGTGGGGAATCACGTCGGCGTACACGGGGTCACCGTCGCGGCGCCGCACGGCGATCGCGAAGCGCGTCGCCGAGGGAGTCTCGAGCGTGATGGCGAATTGCGCCGTCTCGCCGGCGAAGATCGAATCGCAACGCCCGGGCCGCAGCTTCATGTGCGCGAGGTTGCGCCACGTGTGCAGCATCGCGACGCCGGCCATGCTCACCAGCGTGAACGTGAGCACGAATCCCAGCGCGAGCGCGTAGTTGATCGAGGCGACGAGCAGCACCAGCACGGCGAAGGCGAAGCTGTACCCCTGGCGCGTCGGGAGGATGAAGATGCGGCGCTGGACGAGCGTAACCGGCGGGCTCTCCGGCGCCCTCGCACGGAAGATCCAGTCCGAGATCGATTGCCTGAGGTTGGCGACCACGATTGCTAGGGAATCGGGACGCTCGCGATCAGTTCCTTCGCCGGATCGAAGCCGCCCTTCACGGCATCGGCGTTCGCATGCAGGCGGTGGCCGACCACGGCGGGAAGGATCGCCTGCACGTCCTCGGGCAGGACCTGGCGGCGGCCCTCCATCATCGCCCACGACTGCGCGGCGCGAAGGATCGCGACTCCGGCGCGGGGCGAAAGGCCCTGGGTGAAGCGGGGCGAATTGCGCGTGTGCCCGATCAGCTGCTGCACGTAGTCGAGTAGGGCGTCGGAAACCTGCATCTGCGGCACCGCCTTCTGCAGCTGCATCAGCTGCTCGCCGTTCATCTCGGGCTTCAGGTGCGCGATGAGGTCGCGCCGCTCGGCGCCCCTCAACAGCTCGCGCTCGGCTTTCGCGTCGGGATAGCCGAGGCTGATGCGCATGAGGAAGCGGTCGAGCTGCGACTCGGGCAGCGGGAATGTTCCGACCTGGTGCAGCGGATTCTGCGTCGCGATCACGAAGAAAGGTTCCGGCAAGGGTCGCGTCTCGCCTTCGGCGGTGACCTGGTGCTCCTCCATCGCTTCGAGGAGCGCGCTCTGCGCTTTCGGGCTCGCGCGGTTGATCTCGTCGGCGAGGATGATCTGCGCGAAGATCGGGCCCGCGTGGAAGCGGAACGTCGAGCTCTCGCGATCGAAGATGGAGACGCCGATCACGTCGGCGGGCAGCAGGTCCGAGGTGAACTGGATGCGCTGGTAGTCGAGGCCCAGCAGGCGCGCGAGCGCATGCGAGAGCGTGGTCTTGCCGACACCCGGGACGTCTTCGATCAACAGATGTCCGCGTGCGAGGATGCATGCCATCGCGAGGCGGATCGCGCGTTCCTTGCCCAGGATGACCCGGCCCGCCTGCGCGACGACGGCTTCCGTGGGCCCTGCGGCGAGCCGGTTGCGTGAATCCAGGAGCATGTAAAAAAAGGAACCTTGTCAGCGGTTTACCGGTCAATCGAGGATAGCATGACGCTCGCCCGCTTTGGCCGGTGGAAGTTTGGGCGGTTGAATCTGTTTACGGACGAGTGTCGTATTTCGATTCAATGAACATGCCGCGAATGCGGCGCCGGAGAAAGTCACGATGATCCACCGCTTGCTCGCCGTCACGCTCGTCGCTGCAGCGCTTCCCGCCGCGGCGCAGAGCGTCCCCGCAACGAACTACTCGGACCTCTGGGATAACTCGGCCGCTCCCGGCAGCGGGCCGTGTCCCGGTGGCGAGAGCGGTTGGGGCATCACGTTCACGCAGCACGCATCCAACCAGGTGGAAGCCGTCTGGTACACCTACGATCCGCGCCAGGCCGATTCGTCGTCGCCGGGCAACTTCAAGCCGCTGTGGCTGGTGATGCCGGGCGGCACGTGGACGTCGCCCACGGTCTTCACCGGCGACATGTACGTGACACGCGGCACGCCGTTCGGACAGCCGTGGGGCTTCGGCGGAAGCGGTCCCGCGCTGCCACTCACGAAAGTGGGATCATTCACCTTCGCGTTCTCGAGCAGCGGCGTCGGCACCTTCGCCTACAACGTCGCTCCGCCGTCGGGGCTCGCGAGCACCGATCCCGCGTTCGGATTGCCGGCCTTCTCGGGAACGAAGCCGATCTGCCGCAACAGCGCGTTCTAGTCCCTGCCGCTACAATCGCGGCATGGCGACAGCGCTCCTCACGCATCCTGATTGCGTCCTGCACGAAATGGGCTCCGGTCATCCGGAGTCTCCACAGCGGCTGAAGTCGGTGATGGCGGCGCTCGAAGCCTCGGGGCTCGCCCGCTCGCTCACGATCCGGGAAGCGCCTGAGGCCACTCGCGAGCAGCTCGAGCGCGTGCATCGCGCCGAGCACGTCGCGTTCATCTTCGACTCGGCGCCGCAGCGCGGCTACGCGTTCCTCGATCCCGACACGCAGATGAACGCCAAGTCACTCTCGGCCGCGCTTCACGCCGCCGGAGCGGTGGTCGCGGCGACGGACATGGTGATGGCGTCCGAGGCGCGCAATGCTTTCTGCGCGGTGCGTCCGCCGGGACATCACGCCACACCCGACCGGCCCATGGGTTTCTGCATATTCAACAACGTTGCGATCGGCGCGATGCATGCCATCGAAGCGCACGGCCTGGAGCGCGTCGCGATCCTCGATTTCGACGTCCACCATGGCAACGGAACCGAGGACGCGTTCCACGAAGATCCGCGCGTCATGCTCTGCTCGACTTTCCAGCATCCGTACTATCCCTATTGCGGTGCTGATTCCTCGAACGAGCACATCGTGAACGTGCCGCTGCCCGCGATGACGGACGGCAAGGGCTTCCGCGCTGCGGTCGAGCGCTTCTGGATGCCCGCGCTCGAATCCTTCAAGCCGCAGCTCGTATTCGTCTCGGCCGGATTCGACGCGCATCGCGACGATCCGCTCGCCTACCTCAAGCTCGACGACGAAGATTACCGTTGGGTGACGGAGAAGCTCGTGGAGGTGGCCGCGCGTCACGCGCAGGGACGCGTCGTCTCGACCCTGGAGGGCGGCTACAACACCGAGGCATTAGGGCGTTGCGTGGTCGAGCACGTGCGCGTGCTCGCGGCCTAGGACTTACTGGCCCGTTCCCGAGCTGCCCGTGGGGAGCAATCCCAGCAGCGACCAGTTCTGCGTGTTGATCGCCGTGTGGATGATGTTGCGGTAGCGAACGGCGTTCGCGTACGCCCACGGAGACGCGAGGAAGTTCTGGTAGAGCTCCTCGAACGACTGGGAGTCGCAGTAGCCGCTGTACGCGCATGCGAGCTGCGGCTCGCGATTCAGCTGCGTGCAATCCACGGTCATGTCGCATGCGGCGAGCGAGAAGGCGCCCAGGAGCGACGACGGCTCCGGCACTTCGCCGTTGGGCCCGATGTGTAGCTGCGTGGCGACATTGGACTGCGACAGGAAGTTGCCGACGATGAGCATCGCCTCCGGATCCTGGGTCTGCAGCAGGCCGATCACGCGGGAGGCATCCGCGCTCAGGCCGGGCTGCTGCGGCTGGGCCGGTGCCGGGGCCGCTTCGGTGCGGTTGCCGGTGCTGATCTTCGCGTTCAAGTCCGCGACGACCAGGCGGGCCTGGGCCCGCGGGTCGCCCTGCTGGGCGGCCGCGTTGTAGAGATCCTCGACGTCCTTCTGCGAGATCTTGGTGCCCTGGAAGCGCGCGCAGCGCTGGGTATTGTCCGACGCGTCGTAGGCCGCGATGCGCTTGGTCATGTTCGGGTCGCCGGGCGTGAGGCCGGCGAGGAACTGGCGGCGTTGTTTCGCGCTGTAGCTGGCGAGATCGTCGCTGATCGTGCTCGCGAACTGGCATTCCTCGAGGGCGCGCGCGAGGTTGTAGCGCTCGTCCGGCGTGAGTGCCGAACGCCGGGCGTTCAGCATGTCGGCGAACGCCTTGAGGTCCCGCGAGGAGCGGAACTCGAGCGCGGCGGGCGACAGATGCATGGGCTGCGCCGAGGCGAGCGGCGGCGGCAGGTTCAGGGGCGAGGGGGCCGCCTGGGAGGGCATGCCGCCCACCAGGGCGCGCATGGCGGCTTCGTCGCTGAGGGCCGATTGGGGGGCCCTGTCTTCGCGCGCGGCGGAGACGAATCCGGTGTACTTGCTCGCGATCAGCAGCCCGTAGGCGACGAGCGAAGCCAGGCCGATGGCCGTCAGGCGGTTCATGGAGGGCAAGTTTCCGCTAGAAATGGCCCTTCCGTCAATGATTTCCGGGTGGGCCTGTCCTACAGGCGGGGGGCCCTTTTTTGGGGCCGGCCGGCCGTGAACCAGGTCACATCAGTGGTGCAGGATTTTCGACAGGAACTGCTGGGCCCTCTCGCTGCGGGGTTTGCCGAAGAAATCGTCCTTCGGGAGATCCTCGATGATCTGGCCGCGATCCATGAAGATCACGCGATTTGCGACTTTCCTCGCGAATCCCATCTCGTGGGTGACCACCATCATGGTCATGCCCTCCTTGGCGAGGCCGACCATCACGTCCAGCACCTCGTTGATCATTTCCGGATCGAGCGCCGAGGTCGGCTCGTCGAAAAGCATCGCGATAGGATCCATCGAAAGAGCGCGCGCGATCGCCACGCGCTGCTGCTGGCCGCCGGAAAGCTGCCCGGGAAATTTGTCCTTCTGGGCGATCAGCCCGACGCGGTCGAGGAGCTTCAGGCCCTTGTCCCGCGACTCGCCCTCGGGGCGCCCGAGGACCTTTACCTGGGCGAGCGTGAGGTTCTTCTCGACCGACATGTGGGGAAAGAGCTCGAAATTCTGGAACACCATGCCGATGCGCGAGCGCAGCTTCGAAAGATTGGTCTTCGGATCGCCGACCGAGATGCCCTCGACGGAAATCTCGCCCTTCTGGAAAGGCTCGAGGCCGTTCACGGTCTTGATGAGCGTGGACTTGCCGCTGCCCGAGGGCCCGCAGACGACAACCACTTCGCCCTTGCTCACCTCGGTCGTGCAATCGGTCAGCACCTGGAAGCTGCCGTACCACTTGCTCACGTTCTTGATGTCGATCATGGCCACGGTGAGGGCTCCTAGCGGATCACGGCGATCTTCACCTGCAGTCGCTTCACGAAGTACGACAGGCTGAAGGAGATTGCGAAATAGACCACGGCGACGAACGAATACATCTCGACGAGCCGGTAGTCGCGGTTGGCGATCTTCGAGGCGGCACCCATGAAGTCCGTGGCCGAGATCACGTACACGAGCGAGGTGTCCTGGAAGAGGATGATCGTCTGCGTGAGGAGGACCGGGACCATGTTGCGGAAGGCCTGCGGCAGCACGATGTGCCCCATGGTCTGCCAGTAGTTGAGTCCGAGCGCGTAACCGCTCCATACCTGTCCACGGGCCACCGACTGGATGCCGGCGCGCATGATCTCGCAGTAGTACGTCGCCTCGAACATCGTGAAGGTGATGACGGCCGAAGCGAAGGCGCCCACCTGGATCGGCGAGGACGATCGCGTCACCCACCCGCCGATGTAGGGCACGAGGAAGAAGAACCAGAAGATCACGAGCACGAGCGGAATCGAGCGCATCAGGTTCACGTAGGCGCCCGCGGGAATCGAGAGGTACTTGTGGCTCGACAGCCGCATCATCGCGAGCAGCGTCCCGAAGAAGATGCCGCCCACCATCGCGATGAGCGTGAGCTCGACCGTGAAGGTCATGCCCGTCTTGAAGAGATACGGGAGCGACCTCTGGATGACTTCCCAGTCGAAGCCGCCCATCAGTGGCCCCCGGCCTCGACGGCGATGAGGCCCGGCACGCGCACGCGGCGCTCGAGCCAGCGCATCCCCAGCACCACGACCACGTTGGTGATGAGGTAGAGCGTCGTAGCCGCGGCGAAAGCCTCGAAAGGCTGGAAGCTGAACTCCTGCATGGCCCGCGAGCGGCCCGTGAGCTCCGCGAGGCCGATCGTGTATGCGACCGAGGAGTTCTTGATGATGTTCATGAACTCGCTGGTGAGCGGCGGCAGGATGATGCGGAAGGCCTGCGGCAGGATCACGAAGCGATAGGCCTGCGCCTGCGTGAGGCCCATGGCGGTGGCCGCCATGCGCTGCCCCCGCGGCAGCGACTGGATCCCGGCGCGCACCTGCTCGGCCACGCGGACCGAGGTGAAGACGCCGAGGCACAGCACGGCGGTGTAGTAGGAGCCCCACGGCGGTGTGATCTGCTTGATCGCGTCCCCCCATTTCACCGGCAGCAGCTCGGGGAAGACGAAGAACCACAGGAACATCTGCACGATGAGCGGGATGTTCCGGAAAATCTCGACGTAGAAATTGCCAGCGCGCACGACCCACGGGTTCGCGGTGGTGCGAAGCGTGCCGACGACGGAACCGACGGCCAGTGCGATCACCCATGCCGAGAGCGCCGTCGCGAGCGTCCAGACGAGGCCGCCCAGCAGGAAGTGCAGGTACGTGCCCGTTCCGCCCGGCTCGGGCTGGAACAGGATCGACCAATTCCAGTGATATCCCACGCGCGCCTCAAAGAAAACGGGGGACTGGTTCGTCCCCCGTTCCCATGTTTCCCGTTACTTGTACGTTACCGGGTCGCCCGAATCGGTCGGGTTCGCCACGACTTTCTTGAACTGGTCGCTCATCGGCACGTTCAGGTTGAGTCCCTTCGGCGGGATGGGCTTGAGGAACCACTTGTCGTAGATCGCGTTGATCTCGCCGGACTTGTAGATGCGCGTCATCTCGTCGTTCACGATCTTCTTGAACGAGGGGTCGTCCTTGCGCATCATGATTCCGTACGGCTCGACGGAGAGCGCGACGCTGCCGATCTCGTAGTCGGCGGGCGTGCGCGAGTTGGCGGCGAGGCTGTAGAGCAGGATGTCGTCCATCACGAACGCGACCGCGCGCCCCGTCTCCACCATCTGGAAGGCTTCCGGGTGGCCGTTGGCCGAGATGATGTTCATGCCGAGGTTCTGGTCGGCGTTGATCTGCGTGATCTGCTTGATGTTGCTCGTGCCCGCGGTCGAGACGATCGTCTTGCCCTTGAGGTCGGCGAGCGTCTTGATGTTCGACGACTTCTTGGCGATCCAGCGGTTGGCGGTGACGAAGTGCGTGATCGTGAAGGCGACCTGCTGCTCGCGCTCGAGGTTGTTCGTGGTGGAGCCGCACTCCAGGTCCACGGTGCCGTTGGCGATGAGCGGGATGCGGTTCGCGGAGGTGACGAGCTGGTACTTCACCTCGAGCTTGGGCATCTTCAGTTCCTTCTTCACGGCCTCGACGATGTGGCCGCAGAGCTCCATGGCATAGCCGATGGGCTTCTGGTTGTCGTCGTAGTACGAGAACGGAATGGAGGCGTCGCGGTGGCCGACGGTGATGGACCCGCCTTGCTTGATCTTGTCGATGGTCTGGGAATACGCCGGCGCGGCAATGAACGCGCAGGCCACGGCCGCGATGGCGGCCTTCATGGTGCGATGCATTTGAACCCTCCTCGGTTTGAGAAAGCGGCCGGCCCGTTAGGAATTTGCGCTGATGGCCCGGCTGCTCCGAGGGGCTAGGATACCTCGGGCGCGGATTGGTGGACAATAACGTTTTTGCCCCGCCGGATTCCCATGCATTTCCCCACTCACGAGCAGAAACAGGCCCTCCTCGAGCAGGTGCTTCGCCTCGCCGACCAGCGGCTCGCCGCCGCGGCCGCGAAGGAAGCGCGGGCGTTCATCTCGCATTACTACGACAACATCGACCCCGAGGACCTCTCCGACCGGGCGCCCGAGGACCTGTACGGCGCCGCGATGGCGCAGTTGTCCTTCGCGCGCACGTTCGCTTCAGGGCAGCCGAAGCTGCGCGTGTACAACCCGCGCGCCGAGGAGCACGGCTGGTCCAGTGCCCACACGGTGATCGAGATCGTGAACGACGACATGCCGTTCCTCGTCGACTCGGTGACGATGGAGGTGAATCGCCAGGGCTACACGCTGCATCTCTTCAATCATCCGATCTTCGCCACGAAGCGCGACGCCGAGGGGCACCTCGAATCGTTCGGCGCGCCGGCGAAGGATGGCAAGCACGAATCGCTCATCCACGTGGAGGTCGATCGCGAGACCGATCCGGCGCGGATGAAGGAGCTGGGGCAGGGGATCCTCGCGGTGCTCGCCGACGTGCGCTCCGCCTTCGAGGACTGGAACGCGATGCGCGCGCGGATGGAATCCATCGTGAAGGAGCTGGATCCGCCGCCAACGTTCCTCGACAAGGAGGAGACCACGGAGATCCGTGGCTTCCTCGCGTGGGCCGCCGACCATCACTTCACGTTCCTCGGTTGCCGCGACTACGATCTCGAAAACGTGAACGGCGAGGACCAGCTCCGCATCGTCGCGCGCTCCGGGATGGGCGTGCTGCGCGAGCCCAAGCTGGGAGGACTTTCGGCGAGCTTCCAGGAGCTGCCGGCGCAGCTTCGGGCGCTCGCGCGCGATCCCAAGCTCCTCGTGCTCACGAAAGCCAACGCGCGCGCCACGGTGCACCGCCCCGGCTACCTCGACTACATCGGAGTGAAGCGCTTCGATGCCGCGGGCAAGGTGATCGGCGAGCGGCGCTTCGTGGGGCTGTACACGTCGTCGGCCTATCACGCCGATCCGCGCGAAGTGCCGCTCCTGCGCCGCAAGGTGGCGAAGGTGATCGAGCGCGCGGGCTTCCGCCAGTACAGCCACATGTACAAGAACCTCCTCTCGGCGCTCCAGGCTTATCCGCGCGACGAGCTGTTCCAGGTCGACGAGGACACCCTGCTCGATACCGCGTTGGGGATCCTGCGCCTGGGCGACCGGCGCAAGACCCGGTTATTCATCGCGCGACCTCTATGGGCGCTTCTACTCGTGCCTCGTGTACATGCCGCGCGAGGACTACAACACCGACTCGCGGGTGAAGATCGCCGAGATCCTGAAGCGCCACCTGAACGGCGCCTCGGTCGAATTCACGGTGCAGCTTTCGGAGACCGTGCTCGCGCGGATCCACATGCTCGTGCGCTCGAGCCCGCGCGATGCGCCGCACTACGACGTGCACGCCATCGAATCCGAGATCGTGCAGGCGACGCGCCGCTGGGACGACGATTTCAAGATCGCCGCGGTGGAGATGCTGGGCGAGGAGCGGGCGGCGCCGATCCTGCGCGCCTACGCGAACGCCTTTCCGATCTCGTATCGCGACCAGGTGTCGGCGCGCGCGGCGGTCCGGGACATCGCGGCCATCGAGAAGCTCGCCGCCGAGCATCCCTATGCGGTGAATCTCTATCGCCCCGTGGAGGGCGACGGCCGCACCCTTCGCCTTCGCGTCTTCCGCCTCGGCGGCCCGGTGCCGCTTTCGGCGAGCCTGCCGGTGCTGGAGAACATGGGCCTCGAGGTGCTCGACGAGGTCTCCTACGAGATCGCTCCCGAAGGCACGCCCGTGTTCATCCACGACTTCGGCCTTCGCTCGGCCCGCGACATCGAGGATGTGGAATCGGTGAAGCCGCTCACCGAGGAGGCGCTGCTTCGCGTCGCGCGGCGCGAGATCGAGAACGACGGCTTCAACCGCCTCACGCCGCTCGCGGCGATCTCGGCCGACGACGTGATCGTGCTTCGCGCCTACGCGAAATACCTCAAGCAGGCGGGCTTCACGTTCAGCCAGGCGTACCTCGAGCAGACGCTCGCCGGCCACCCGGGGATCGTGCGCAAGCTGGTCGAGTATTTCCACGCGCGCTTCGCGCCATCCGCTTCCGCGGGACGCGAGGCCGCGCTCGCGAAGCTCGAGGAGGAGATCAAGGAGGCGCTGAACGACGTGCCCATCGCCGACGAGGACCGCATCCTGCGCCGCTTCCTCGACCTCATGCGCGCGACGATGCGCACCAACCACTGGGTTCGCTCGAAGGAAGGCGCGCGCAAGCCCTTCGTGTCCTTCAAGTTCCGCTCCGCCCTCGTTCCCGAGCTTCCCGATCCGCGCCCCATGTTCGAGATCTGGGTGTACTCGACGCGCTTCGAGTCGATCCACCTTCGCGGCGGAAAGGTCGCGCGCGGCGGGCTGCGCTGGTCCGACCGCCCCGAGGATTTCCGCACCGAAGTGCTGGGCCTGATGAAGGCGCAGGTCGTGAAGAATTCCGTCATCGTGCCGACGGGATCCAAGGGCGGGTTCGTGCTGAAGAGCGCGCCGCCGGCGACCGACCGCGAGGCCTTCATGAAGGAGGGCATCGCGTGCTACCAGAATTTCCTGCGCGGCCTGCTCGACGTCACCGACAATCTCGTGGGCGGCAAGGTCGTGGCGCCCAGGGATGTCGTGCGGCATGACCCGGACGATCCGTATCTCGTCGTCGCCGCCGACAAGGGCACGGCCACGTTCTCCGACTATGCCAACGCGATCTCGGCCGAATACGGCTTCTGGCTCGGCGATGCGTTCGCCTCCGGAGGCAGCGCCGGCTACGACCACAAGAAGATGGGCATCACCGCCCGCGGCGCGTGGGAGAGCGTGAAGCGCCACTTCCGCGAGATGGGCATCGACACGCAGTCCCAGGACTTCAGCGTCGTGGGCATCGGCGACATGTCGGGCGACGTCTTCGGCAACGGCATGCTGCTCTCGCAGCACATCCGGCTGCTCGCGGCGTTCGACCACCGCCACATCTTCCTCGACCCCGCGCCCGATCGCGAGAAATCGTTCAAGGAGCGCGAGCGCATGTTCGCGTTGCCGCGCTCGTCCTGGGAGGACTACGACAAGAAGCTCATCTCGAAGGGCGGCGGCGTGTATCCGAGGAGCGCCAAGGCCATCGCGATTTCCAAGGAGGCGGCCGCGGTGCTCGGCATCGATGCGGCCGAGGTCACGCCGGCGGAGCTCATGAAGGCGATCCTCAAGGCCCCCGTCGACCTCTTCTACAACGGCGGCATCGGAACCTACGTGAAGGCGTCGCACCAGTCGAACGCCGAAGTGGGCGACCGCGCCAACGACGCGATCCGCGTGAACGGGCGCGACCTGCGCTGCAAGGTGGTGGGCGAGGGCGGCAACCTCGGCTTCACGCAGCTGGGGCGCGTCGAGTACGCGAAGGAGGGCGGGCGCATCTACAGCGACGCCATCGACAACTCCGCGGGCGTGGATTGCTCGGACCACGAGGTGAACATCAAGATCCTCGTGAACCTGCTCATGGAGGATGGTGAGATGACGCTCAAGCAGCGCAACTCGCTCCTCGCCGACATGACCGACGACGTGGCGAAGCTCGTCCTCTCAGACAACTACTACCAGACGCAGTCGCTCTCGGTCTCGGGCATCCGCAGCGACAAGCTCCTCGATTCGCAGGCGGGGCTCATGCGCGCGCTCGAGAAGTCGGGGCGCCTGAACCGCGCGGTGGAGTTCCTGCCCGACGACGACGAGATCGCCGAGCGCCACGCCGCGAAGCAGGGTCTCACCGCGTCCGAGCGCGCGGTGCTCCTCGCCTATTCGAAGATGGTGCTCTCCGACGACCTGGTCGCAGCGCAAACGCTGGTGGACGACGACTACGTGCAGAGCGCGCTCGTGGCCTACTTTCCCGAGCGGCTTCGCAAGAAGCACGCGGACGCGATGCCGCGGCACGCGCTGCGCCGCGACATCATCGCGACGGTCGTCGCGAACACGATGATCAATCGCACGGGAAGCATCTTCGTGCACCGCATGCAGGAAGAGACGGGAGCGACACCCGAGGAAGTCACGCGCGCCTTCATCCTCACGCGCGACATCTTCGCCCTCGAGGCCCTCTGGTCCGAGATCGACGCGCTCGACAACAAGGTTCCCGCGGAAGTGCAATACGAGATGCTGATCGAGGTCGGGCGCCTCGTGGTGCGCTCGACGCTCTGGTTCCTGCGCCGGCGCCGCGAGAAGATGCCCATCGCGAGCGTGATCAAGATCTTCAAGCCGGGCCTCGCCTCGCTCGCGCAGGCGCTGCCGGCGATCCTTGCGCCCTCGGATGCCGCCGCGTTCGAAGCATCCGTCGGGCGGCTCGCCAAGTCGGGCGTTTCCGCCGATCTCGCGAAGCGCTACGCGGCGATGGAAGGCCAGTACGCGGTTCTCGATTCGACCGAGGTCGCGGTGGAGCAGAAGAAGCCGATCGAGTTGATCGGCGCGCTCTACTTCGCGCTCGTCGGGGATCTCGACCTGCGTTGGGTGGCGGAGAAGATCACGGCGTTGCCGACGGATACGCCGTGGCAGGCGCTCGCGCGCAACGCGTTGCGCGACGACCTCGCAAGCCAGCAACGCGCGCTCACCTCGACCGTGTCCAAGCTATCGCCCGAGGCGAGCGATCCGCTGGTGATGCTCGCCGCATGGAAGGAGCGCTACGCCTCCGCGATCGCGCGTTACCGCGCGATGATCGAGGAGCTCAAGCGGTTGCAGAGCCTGGACCTCGCGGTGCTCTCGGTGCTGTTGAGGGAGTTGCGCGCGCTGGCGTAATTGTCATCCCGGGCGCCGCTGCGCGGCGATGGCCCGGGACCCAGTCATTGGACCCCGGCCTACGCCGGGGTGACAACGAGCGCCGCGACGACGTGGCGCCCTTCGCCGAGCAGGATGTTGTAGGTCCTGCAGGCGGCGGGCGTGTCCATGACCTCGACGCCGATGCCCGCCTTGTAGAGCGGAGCGAGGAGCGCCGCGTCCGGGAACTTGAACGCGGCGCCGGTGCCGAGCAGCACGATCTCGGGTGCGAGTCCCACGATCGCGGCGAAGTGGTCGGCCGTCAGGCCGTCGATGGAGGTCGCGGGCCAGTCCTCGATCACGCGATCACCGCTCACCACGAGGCTCGCCGCGTAGCGTTTCGCGCCCACCTGGACGTAGCCCGGCCCATACCCGCTGAAGGTATTGCGGCCGTCGGGTGAGTCGCGCTCGAATTTCACGCTAGAATCATATCGTTTTGCAGCGCAGCATTGTGACGGCCATGAATCTCAACGAACCCTCGAAGCCCGTGATTCCCGAATTCTCGCGCATCAAGCGCCTGCCTCCGTACGTCTTCAACATCACCAACGAGCTGAAGATGGCGGCTCGCCACGCCGGTGAGGACATCATCGATCTCTCGATGGGCAATCCCGACGGACCCACGCCGCGCCATATCGTCGACAAGCTCGTGGAGGTCGCGCAGCGCGAGGATACGCACGGCTACTCGGTCTCGAAGGGCATTCCGCGCCTTCGCCGCGCCATCTGCCAGTGGTACAAGCGCCGCTGGGACGTCGACTTCGACATGGACCGCGAGGCGATCGTCACGATCGGATCGAAGGAGGGCCTCGCGCACCTGATGCTCGCGACGCTCGATCGCGGCGACACCGTGCTGGTCCCGAATCCGAGCTATCCGATCCACATCTACGGCGCGATAATCGCCGGGGCGGATATCCGCTCGGTGCGCATGACGCCGGGCATCGATTTCTTCGCCGAGACCGAGCGCGCGATCCGCGAGTTGATCCCGAAGCCCAAGATGATGATCCTGGGCTTCCCCTCGAATCCCACGGCGAAGTGCGTCGAGCTCGAGTTCTTCGAGAAGGTCATCGCGCTCGCCAAGCAGCACAACATCCTGGTGGTGCACGATCTCGCCTACGCCGACATCACGTTCGACGGATGGAAGGCGCCGTCGATCATGCAGGTGCCCGGCGCGCGCGACGTCGCCGTCGAGTTCTTCACGATGTCCAAGAGCTACAACATGGCCGGCTGGCGCATCGGCTTCATGGTGGGCAATGCCGAGCTCGTGAACGCGCTCGCCCGGATCAAGAGCTATCACGACTACGGCACTTTCACGCCGCTCCAGGTCGCCGCGATCACGGCGCTGGAGGGTCCGCAGGACTGCGTCGAGGAAATCCGCGCGAAATACGAAAGCCGCCGCGACGTGATGGTGAAGGGCCTGCACGAGGCCGGCTGGATGGTCGAGAATCCGAAGGCCTCGATGTACGTCTGGGCGCAGATCCCCGAGCAGTACCGCGCCATGGGCTCCATCGAGTTCGCGAAGAAGCTCCTCAGGGACGCCAAGATCGCGGTGGCTCCGGGCATCGGCTTCGGCGACTATGGCGACGACCACGTGCGCATCGCGCTCATCGAGAACGAAAGCCGCACCCGCCAGGCGGTGCGCGGCGTGAAGGAGATGTTCCGCAAGGATGGGATCAAATGAACGTGATCCCAGTGGCGCCGACGGACGAGAAGCTTCTTCGATCCGCCGAGCGCGTGCATCGCCAGCTTCGCCCGCACCTCAAGGACTACGTGGGCCGGATGAAGGAAGTCCTCGCCGCAGGCGCCGAGATGGCCGTGTGCGTGGTGAACGACGACGTGGCGGGAATCACGGTCTTCCGCGTCCTGGAGAAGACCCATTCGGGGCGTGATCTCTACTGCGACGACCTCGTGACCGACGAGACGAGACGTTCCACCGGCGTCGGGCACGCGCTGGTCCGGTACATGGAAGGCATCGGCCGGGAACGCGGTTGCGATACGTTCTCGCTGGATTCCGGAGCGCAGCGACAACAGGCCCACAAGTTCTATTTTCGCGAAGGCCTGGTGATCACCTCGTTCCATTTCGACAAGAAATTCAAGTGAAGCCCATCCAGGTAGGACTGCTCGGCCTCGGCACGGTCGGCAGCGGCACGATCGAGGTGCTGCGCCGCAACCGCGAGGAGATCTCCCGCCGCGCCGGCCGCGACATCGTCATCAAGGTCGCCAGCGCCCGCGACCTCACCAAGGAACGCAAGGTCTCCCTGGACGGCATCGAGATCGTTCCGACGGCGGGGCTCATCGTGTCCCGTCCCGACATCGACATCGTCGTGGAGCTGATCGGAGGCGACACGGCGGCGCGCGAGCTCGTGATGAAGGCCCTCGAGAACGGCAAGCACGTGGTCACCGCCAACAAGGCGCTGCTCGCCAGGCACGGCACCGAGATCTTCGCCGCGGCCCAGAAGAAGGGAGTGATGGTCGCGTTCGAGGCGTCGGTGGCCGGCGGCGTGCCCATCATCAAGGCGATTCGCGAAGGGCTCTCGGCCAATCGCATCGAGTGGATCGCCGGGATCATCAACGGCACGTGCAACTACATCCTCTCGGAGATGCGCGACAAGGGACTGCCCTTCGAGCTGGTGCTCGCCGAGGCGCAGCGCCTGGGCTATGCCGAGGCCGATCCCGCATTCGACGTGGAGGGCATCGACGCCGCGCACAAGCTCACGATCCTCGCCGCGATCGCCTACGGCATCCCGATGCAGTACGACAAGGCGTACACCGAGGGCATCTCGAAGCTCACCGCGGTGGACATCAAGTACGCGGAAGGCCTGGGCTACCGGATCAAGCTGCTGGGACTCACGCGCCGCACGGAGAACGGCATCGAGCTTCGCGTGCATCCGACGCTCATTCCCGCGCGCCGCCTGATCGCGAACGTCGAGGGCGTGATGAACGCGGTGCTCGTGAAGGGCGATGCCGTCGGTCCCACGCTCTACTACGGGCGTGGCGCCGGTGCGGAAGCCACGGCGAGCGCCGTGGTCGCCGACCTCGTCGACGTGACGCGCATGGCCACTTCCGATCCCGAGCAACGCGTTCCGCATCTCGCGTTCCAGCCCGACCGCCTGTCCAACGCGCCGATCCTCGCGATGGGCGAGATCGAGACCGCGTGCTACCTGCGCCTTCGCGCGCTCGACCGTCCCGGCGTGCTCGCGGACGTGACCCGCATCTGCGCCGACCTCGAGATCTCGATCGACGCGATCTTCCAGAAGGAAGCGGGCGAGGGCGAGGAGCAGGTGGATGTCGTGATCCTCACGCACCTCACGCGCGAGAAGAACATCAACGAGGCGATCCGCCGCATCGAGGCGCTCGCGACGATCCCGGTGCCCGTTGTCCGGATAAGACTTGAAGAACTGCTCTGATGTCCTTCGCGGGGGTGACAGTGATATGAAATACGTCAGCACCCGCGGCCACTCGGCCTCGAAATCATTCACCGACATCCTCCTCGAAGGCCTCGCGCCCGATGGCGGGCTCATGGTCCCGGAGCAGTGGCCGCGCGTGATGCGCGCCAAGCTCGACGCGATGCGCGATCTTCCCTATCCGCGGCTCGCGTTCGAGGTGATCCGCTTCTTCGCCGACGACTATCCCGGCGCGGAACTGAAGGCCGCGGTCGATCGCACCTACACCGCGGAGAAGTTCGGTTCGCCCGAGATCACGCCGCTGCGGACCCTCGAGCCGAACCTCCACATCCTCGGCCTTTCCAACGGCCCCACGCTCGCGTTCAAGGACATCGCGCTGCAGCTCGTGGGCGAGATGTTCGAGCAGGTGCTCGAGCGCCGCGACCGCAAGCTCAACGTGCTCGGCGCGACGAGCGGCGACACGGGTTCCGCGGCGGAGCACGCGTTGAAGGGAAAGTCGCGCGTGAACGTGTTCATGCTCTCGCCGCATGGGCGCATGAGTCCCTTCCAGCGCGCCCAGATGTACTCGCTCCAGGACGCCAACATCTTCAACATCGCGATCGAGGGCATGTTCGACGATTGCCAGGACGTTGTGAAGGAAGTCGCGTCCGACCTGGACTTCAAGCAGGCGAATGACCTCGGCGCCGTGAACTCGATCAACTGGGCGCGCGTGGTGGCGCAGGTCGTGTACTACTTCAAGGGATATTTCGCCGCGACGCAATCCAACGACGAGCAGGTGTCGTTCGCCGTGCCGTCGGGAAACTTCGGGAACATCTTCGCCGGCCACGTGGCCCGGCGCATGGGCCTGCCGATCCGGCGCCTCGTGCTCGCGACCAACGAGAACGACGTGCTGGACGAGTTCTTCCGCACGGGGCGCTATCGTCCGCGCAAGGCCGCGGATACGCATGCGACGTCGAGCCCTTCGATGGATATCTCCAAGGCGTCCAACTTCGAGCGCTTCATCTGGGACATGGTCGATGGCGACGGCGACAAGGTCGCGTGGTTGTGGAAGCAGGTGGACGAGGAGGGCGGATTCGACCTTTCCACCGACAGGGCCTGGGACAAGGTGGACGAGGATTCGGGCTTCGCCTCGGGGCGCAGCACGCACGAGGACCGGCTATCGACGATCCGCCTCGTGAAGCAGAAATACGGGCAGGTGATCGATCCGCACACCGCGGATGGCGTGAAGATCGCCCTTCGCCTGCGCGAGCCGCGCTACCCGATGATCTGCCTGGAGACGGCGCTTCCCGCCAAGTTCGACGGGACGATCGTCGAGGCGCTCGGCGAGCATGCTCCGCGTCCGGCTCGTTTCGAAGGGCTCGAGGATCTGCCCCAGCGTGTCACCGTGATGAAACCCGATGCGGAGGCCGTGAAGAATTTCATCGCGAAGTGCTCGTAACAATTTGAAACGAGTTGCCTTCGCGGGGTAGTATCTGTTCCATATGAACGGACGCGCGATCCTCTCCATCGTAGCGGCCGCGCTCCTCACGTTCGCCCTCGCCGCGCGTGGCCAGGTGCACACGCTCTACGCTGCGAGCGTTCGCAGCGGAGGCGCGACTGCGGATGCGCCGATCGCAGGCAACCTCTATTCGGTGAACCTCGCCAATGGGCAGGCGACGCTGGTCGGGGCGATCCGCCTGCCGAATGCGAAGCCCGTCGGCGTGACCGGCATGGCCTTCCATCCGCAGACCGGCGTGCTCTACGGCATCACGTCGGAGCTCTCCCCCAACAGCCCGCACTCCCTCGTCATCATCGACGCCACCAACGGGAAGGCCACGCTCGTGGGCGACCTCGGCCTGATCGGGTCTGACCTCGCGTTCAATTCCAAGGGCACGCTCTACATTTGGATGCAGGCCACGTCGCAGCTGGGAACGGTGGATCCGTCGAGCGCGGTGGTCACGCCGATCGGCAGGGCCGGGCCGCCGGGCCCCCCGGCCGGCATCGCGATCGACCCGCAGGACATGGTCTACGTGACGGCGAAGGGCGCGAGCGGCACGCTCGACAACGTGGATCTCACGACGGGCATGCTCCAGGTAGGTCCGCTGCTCACCGGCGCGCCATTCTCGACGCAGATCAACTCGATGTCGTTCTCCCCGTCGGGGTTGCTGCTCGCGGTGAACTCCAACGGCGGCTCGCCCGCCACGACCCGGCTCGTGACGATCAACACGGCCTCCGGCGCGGTGGCGACGATCGGCGCGCTGCCCGACGACACGGACGCGCTCGCATTCTTCGGATCCACGGGAGGCGGCATCGCGCCCACCTTCACCAACATGAATCCGGGCGCGCGCGTCGTGATCGTCGCCCTCACGGTGGCGTTGCTCGGCGTCGCGGCGACGCTGATCTTCCGGCGCGGCTGACAGTCAGCGGCAGGCGGATGCCGGCGTGGCGTACACCTGGCGCGAGATCGGCTTCACGATCGTGGCTTCGCCCACCTTCGCGGTGAATGTGCCGTTGCTCGCGTCGCTGAATTGCAGCGTCGCCGTTCCGACCTGCGTGGCGGCCACGGCCGCGCCGTTCCATGGCGACGCGTTGAAGGCCGGCCCCGTCGTGCGGTAAATGCCGCCCGCGTAGGTCATGTCGCCGACCTTGGTGGTGTCGGGCATGACCAGCCAGAGCCCCTTGCCGTTCTCGTCGTACGTGAACCAGGTCGCGAATATCACGTCGCCTTCCTGCGCGACGTTCAGTCCCCAGCCCGATTCGGTGCCGCCGGTGCGCCACCACAGGTCCTGGAAGTTCGTCGTCCCCGGAGCGGAGAAGAAGTCGCACGTGGGCATCGCCGCGAAGGCCTCGCGCGTGATCTCCTTGGCGCCGAAAGTGCCGTCGAGGACGTATTCGAAGCTGCCGTTGTCCGCGTCGCTGAAGGTGAGCGTGCCGTAGCCGGCCGCAGTTGTCGTCACGGCCATGGGGTCGAACGACGCCGCATCGAACGCCGGGCCGCTGGTGCGATAGAGCGTCCCGGTGTACATCGGCGGCGACATCATCATGCCGGGCATCATGTCCATCATGTCCTGCATGTCCATCATGTCGCCCATCATCATGGGCTGCAGCTCGGCGTGCGGCATCACGAGCCATTGCCCGTTGCCGTTCGCGTCGTAGGTGAACCAGGTGGCGAACAGGACGTCGCCCTGGTGAGTCACGTTGATTCCCCAGCCCGATTCGGCGGGGTCCCACCACAGCCCCTGGTAGTTCTGCGCCGAGGCGCCGAACGGAGCGAGGATGAACAGGATCAGGACCGCGAGGAGTTTCATGGCTTCGTCCTCCTTGCCCATGAACACCAGCCTAGGCCGCGCTATTCCTCAGAAGAAGACCAGCCAGGCCGTGATCAAGGTGAGGAACATTCCGCCGACGATGGCCGAGAAGATGATCGTCATCACCCGCGTGTCCTGGTCCTGCTGTTGGGCCACGTCGACGACGTCCATCGTCCGCGCGCGCTTGCGCTCGCGGAACGACATCACGATGACTGTCGTGAGAAGGGCCAGGAATCCGAGGAAGACGACGAAGAGCTTCCAGCCGAGTGTCACTCGTCTTCCTTGGGCCGCGGCGGATTGCCGTCGTACACCTGGTTCTGGCGCCTCTGGAGCCACGCGTCGCGGATGAAGACGTAGCGGTCGAGCGCCGCTTTCTCGAGCACGCCCTCGGCGGTGAGCAGGTTCGCGCGCGTGCGTACCTTGTCGACGCTCCACCACGTCCAGTATTTCCAGTTGTCGCCGATCGCGATGGCGTAGTACCACTGGGGGTCGACCAGCCGGGCGGGCGCGTCGCGCGCGCTGCTGGGCCCGAGGAGCGGGATCACGAAATAGGGTCCCGGTCCCACGCCCCAGACGCCGAGGGTCTGCCCGAAGTCCTCCTCGTGCTTCTCGAGTCCCATCGGCGTCGCGACGTCCCAGAGGCCGAAGATGCCCAGCACCGAGTTCACGACGAAGCGCGCGGCGTCGTTCGCGCCGTCCTTCGGCTTGCCCTGGAGGAACTGGTTGAGGGACGTGCCGATGTCCTCGAGGTTCGAATAGAAATTGTTGACGCCTTCCTGCGCGAAGGCGGGCACCACCTTGGCGTAACCCTGCGCGATGGGCTTGGTCACGGCCTTGTCGAGCGCGTCGTTGAAGGCGAAGGTCTTGCGGTTCAGGCCCTCCCAGGGATCGGGATTGTCCGGCGTGGTGGCGCATCCGGAAAGGGCGGCGAGTACGAGAAGGGCGAATAGGGCGCGCATCAGTGAATGAACCTCATCGATAGGTCTAGGGCCTCGACGTCCTTGGTGAGCGCGCCGATGGAGATGCGGTGCACGCCGGTTTCGGCGATGGCGCGCACGCTGCGGAGATTGACGCCGCCGGAGGCTTCGAGTTCAGCGCGGTCGCCGGCGATTTTCACGGCCTCGCGCATTTTCGCGAGATCGAAGTTGTCGAGGAGGACGAGCTTCGCGCCCGCGTCCAGCGCTTCGCGGAGCTGGTCGAGCGATTCGACCTCGACCTGCAGCATCAGGCCCGGCTCCACGTCGTGGAGCGCCTGGCGCAGCGCTTCCTTCAGGCTTCCCGCCGCATGGATATGGTTCTCCTTCAACAGGATCCCATCGTACAGCCCGATGCGATTATTGGTGCCGCCACCGGTCGCGACCGCGTATTTTTGCGCGATGCGCAGGCCGGGCAGCGTCTTGCGCGTATCGAGGATGCGGGCGCGCGTGCCCTCGATGGCGCGCACGTAGGCGCGGGTTCGCGTGGCCACGCCGGAGAGAAGCTGCACGAAATTGAGCGCGGTGCGCTCCGCGGTGAGCATTGCCCGGGCGTTGCCTTCCAGCTCGCAGAGTGAACTGCCGGCCACGATGTCGTCTCCGTCCTGGTGGTGCCAGAAGATCTCGACGTCGGGATCGACCTCCTCGAAGGTGCGGTTGAACCACTCCGTGCCGCACAGCACGCCGTCGACGCGGGTCATGAGCCGCGCCTGGGACGAGCGGTCCGGGGGAACGAGCCTGGCGGTGAGGTCGCCCGCGCCCGTGTCCTCGGCAAGTGCGCGAGTCACGTCGCGTGTGATCGTTTCTTCGATGGCGTGGAAGGGATCGGGCATGGAAAAGGACTTTCGAGGACCGATTCTATAGAATTTCGCCATGGCTACGACGAACAAGTTGCTCATCCTCGAAGATGGTGCCCAGATCACGGGCCTATTGATGCCGCAGGCGCAATCCCGCGGCTACGAGCTCGTGACCTACAGGGACGCGACCGGCGTCCTCGTGATGGCGCGCCAGCTCCAGGCCGACGCGATGCTCCTCGATTCGCAACTGCGCGGCGCCGGCAGTGTGATCGCGCTCAAGGCGTTCCGCCGCAACGTGAATACCGCCGCGCTTCCCGTGGTGGCGGTGCTGGGGCGCACCGGCCCGAAGGCCGAGGATCTCAAGGCCGCCGGCGCGCAGGCCGTCGTGTCCGAGCCCTACGACGCGCGCAAGCTCTTCGACGCGGTCGACTCGAACCTCCAGGCGGAGCTCGATTTCACGGCCGGCCCCGCGCAAGCCCTCGCCGAGCCCGCCCAGGTCGAGGCGACGGAGGCGGCGAATGTGATCGACACGCCGCCGGAACCGGCCTTCGACAGGCTCACGAAGCTTTCGGCGCAATTGCTCATGGCGCCCGTGACGCTGGCGACCTTCGTCACGCGCACGCGGCAGTTCTTCAAGAGCGCCATGGGGCTCGCCGAGCCGTGGGCCACGGAGCGTGGGACGCCGCTCACGCATTCGTTCTGCCAATGGGTCGTCTCCTCGAAGGAGCCGCTGGTAGTCGACGACGCGCGCGAACACGCGGTGCTCAAGAGCAACCTCGCCATTCGCGACCTCGGCGTGATCGCCTACGCGGGAGTGCCGATGACGGGGAAGGGCGGGCTCGCGATCGGCTCGTTCTGCGCCATCGATACCAAGCCGCGCAAGTGGACCGAGGACGACCTGAAGACGCTGCACGACCTGGCCGTCATCGCCGAGACGTACTCCCATCCGGATCCCGCCCGGCACCGCAATGCCGTCGAGGCGGCGAGCCGGATCCTGCGCCGCTACGGACCGCGCCTGAGGGACGCGGAGCGCGAGCAGCTGCTCGACATCATCGAGGAGCAGACCCTTCGCCTGGTGCCCCGGTAGAGGGTTGAAAAACGGGGCGGTGGCGGCATTTATCGGGAAGTCACGGGGAATCCCAAAATGCGAATCGACAAACTGACCACCAAGTTCCAGCAGGCCCTGGCCGACGCCCAGAGCCAGGCCCTTGCCCACGACAACGGCTTCATCGAGCCGCAGCACCTCATGCTCGCGCTCCTGAACCAGGAGGATGGCGGCACCGCTTCGCTCCTGCAGCGCGCCGGGGTGAACGTGGCCCCGCTCAAGAAGGCGCTCGAGGATTCGATCTCGCGCCTCGCCCGGGTCGAGGGCACGGGCGGAGATATCTCGATCTCGCGTGACCTCAACAACCTCCTCAATCTCACGGACAAGGAAGCGACCCGGCGCGGCGACCAGTTCATCGCCTCGGAACTCTTTCTCCTCGTGGCCGCCAGGGACAAGGGCGACCTCGGGCGCCTGCTCAAGCAGCATGGCGTGAATCCCGCGGCCCTCGAGAACGCAGTCACGGCCGTGCGGGGCAACGAGACCGTCCACGACGCAAACGCGGAAGGCCAGCGCGAGGCGCTCAAGAAATACACGATCGACCTCACGGAGCGCGCGCGGTCCGGCAAGCTCGATCCGGTCATCGGCCGCGACGAGGAAATCCGGCGCGTGATCCAGGTGCTCCAGCGCCGCACCAAGAACAATCCCGTCCTCATCGGCGAGCCCGGCGTGGGCAAGACCGCGATCGTCGAAGGGCTCGCGCAACGCATCGTGAACGACGAGGTGCCCGAAGTCCTTCGCGGCAAGCGCGTCCTCTCGCTCGACATGGGCCTGCTCATCGCGGGCGCCAAGTATCGCGGCGAATTCGAGGAGCGCCTGAAGAGCGTCCTGAAGGAGCTCGCGCAGGACGAGGGCCAGACCATCGTCTTCATCGACGAGATCCACACCATGGTGGGCGCCGGCAAGGCCGAAGGCGCCATGGATGCCGGCAACATGTTGAAGCCAGCGCTCTCGCGCGGCGAGCTGCATTGCGTGGGCGCCACGACCCTCGACGAATACCGCAAGTACATCGAGAAGGACGCGGCCCTCGAGCGCCGCTTCCAGAAGGTGATCGTGAACGAGCCCACCGCGGAGGACACGATCGCGATCCTGCGCGGCCTGAAGGAGCGCTATGAGGTCCACCACGGCGTGGACATCACGGATCCGGCCATCGTCGCGGCGGCGGAGCTTTCGTCGCGCTACATCACGGATCGCTTCCTCCCCGACAAGGCGATCGACCTCATCGACGAGGCCGCCTCGCGCATCAAGATGGAGATCGACTCCAAGCCCGAGGTGATGGACCGGCTCGACCGCCGCATCATCCAGTTGAAGATCGAGCGCGAAGCGGTGAAGAAAGAGAAGGACGATGCGTCGAAGAAGCGCCTCGACCTCATCAACGACGAGATCAAGCGCCTGGAGAAGGAATACGCCGATCTCGATGAAGTGTGGAAGGCGGAGAAGGCGCGCGTGCAGGGCTCGGCGCACATCAAGGAAGAGCTCGAGCGCGCCAAGCTGCAGCTCGAGGAGTTCAAGCGCAAGGGCGACTGGCAGAAGATGAGCGAGCTGCAGTACGGCGAGATCCCGAAGCTCGAGAAGCAGCTCAAGGAGGCCGAGGCCGCGTCCTCGTCCGATACCGCGAACAAGCTGTTGCGCACGCAGGTCGGCGTGGAAGAGATCGCCGAGGTGGTGTCGCGCGCGACCGGAATCCCGGTCTCGAAGATGATGCAGGGCGAGCGCGAGAAGCTCCTGCTCATGGAAGATCGCCTGCACCAACGCGTCGTCGGGCAGGACGAGGCCGTGCGCCTGGTGTCGGATGCGATCCGCCGCTCGCGCGCGGGCCTGTCGGATCCGAACAAGCCGTACGGATCGTTCCTGTTCCTCGGGCCCACGGGTGTCGGCAAGACCGAGCTTTCCAAGGCGCTCGCGGAGTTTCTCTTCGATAGCGAAGACCATCTCGTGCGCATCGACATGTCCGAGTACATGGAGAAGCACTCGGTCGCGCGGTTGATCGGCGCGCCCCCGGGATACGTGGGATACGAGGAGGGCGGCCACCTCACGGAGATCGTGCGGCGCAAGCCCTACGCCGTGATCCTCCTCGACGAGATCGAGAAGGCGCATCCGGATGTGTTCAACGTGCTACTGCAGGTGCTGGACGATGGGCGCCTCACCGACGGCCAGGGGCGCACCGTGAACTTCAAGAACACGGTACTCATCATGACGTCGAACCTCGGCTCGCAGATGATCCAGCAGATGGCCGACCAGGACTACCAGGTCGTGAAGCTCGCCGTGATGGGCGAGGTGAAGACGCATTTCAGGCCCGAGTTCATCAACCGGATCGACGAAATCGTGGTGTTCCACGCCCTCGACGAGGCCAACATCGCGGCGATTGCCCGCGTGCAGCTGAAGCAGCTCGAGAAGCGCGTCGCCGCGATGGACATGGACATCAGGGTCTCGGATGCCGCGGTGAACGAGCTCGCGAAGGCGGGATTCGATCCCGTCTATGGCGCGCGGCCGCTGAAGCGTGCGATCCAGCAGCAGCTCGAGAATCCGCTCTCGAGGGCGATCCTCGAAGGGAAGTTCGCACCGAAGGACACGATCGAGGTGAACGTGAAGAACGGCGTCTTCACGTTCGAGAAGGCCAGGGCGCGCGCGAAGGAAAAGCAGCCCGCCTGACTGTCATCCCGGGCGCCGCAGCTGCGGCAATGGCCCGGGATCCAGTTACCGAACCGGAATGTAAGCCGTCTTGGCCGACGGGGCGCTTTCCTTGCACAGGGCGATGCCTTTTTCCCGCGCAGCCAGCGTGGGATAGATCTCGCTCGTGCCAAGGAGCTCGCCATTGGCCGTCTTCAACACGAAGTAGTACCTCGCATCGTTCGATGACAGGCGCTCGTAGCGGGCGTCGTCCTGGGAGTTGATTCGGCACGATTCGATGGCCGTATCGGCCGCCGCCTTCCCGTCGTATATCCGGCTCGACAGCATGGTCTGCGCGTCGCGTGCCCTCAGGCTCCAGTGGAATTCCGAGGTGCCGACGAGGTTGAGAACGAATTTGCCATTCATGATCGACCCTTGATTTGCGTTATGCGTCTTTCAGGGTAGCAGTAATCCGCCCGGAGAGTCTGTGCGGCGCCGCACAGGGACGGCTATCATCCGCGCATGAAGAAGAGCATGCGTTGGCTCAACGGCCACGTCCCGCGTACCGCGGCCGAGATCCTGTCGTCGATTCCCACCGATCTCGGCCTCGATCGCTATGGCGCGGGCGGCGCCGTCGAGGCGCTGGAGAAGGAGATCTGCAAGCTCCTCGGCAAGCCCGCTGCCGTCTTCATGCCGAGCGGGACCATGGCACAGCAGACCGCGCTTCGCATCCATGCCGATCGCCGCGGCACCCGCGCTGTTGCCTTTCATCCGACTTGCCACCTCGAGATCCACGAGGACAAGGCGTACCAACGGCTGCACGGACTCGTCGGCGTCAAGGTGGGAAGTCCACACCGGCTGATCACGCTGGATGAGCTGAAGGCCGTGCGTGAGCCGTTGGCCGCGGTCCTGTTCGAGCTGCCTCAACGCGAGATCGGCGGCTTTCTTCCTGCGTGGGACGAGCTGCGCAAGCAGGTCGACCACGTGAAGCGCCGCGGCGCCGCCGCGCACATGGACGGCGCGCGCCTTTGGGAATCGGCGCCGTACTACGGCAAGCCGTATGCGAAGATCGCCGCGCTCTTCGATACGGTCTACGTCTCCTTCTACAAGGGAATCGGCGCTTTACCCGGTTGCTGCCTCGCGGGGGAAGAAGACGTGATCGACGAGGCGAGGGCGTGGCGCAAGCGTCACGGCGGCACGCTCTTCGGGATGTGGCCGAACGCGGCTTCAGCACTCGCGGGCCTGAAGAAGCGCCTTCCATTGATGCCGCGTTACGTGGAGCACGCGAGCCGCATCGCGGAGA
>DATGGI010000080.1:0-5600 GCA_035308545.1 Usitatibacter sp. | reverse complement strand
GTGATAGACCTCGCTCACCTGGTCATGCTCGGCGACGGAGTCCTTCTCCGGCTTGTCGAGCTTGCCGCGATAGACCATGCCGATGCCGATGTGGGCCTTGCCGATGTCGATGTCGCGCACCTGCTGGTCGAGCAGCTTCTCCGCGAGCGCTTTCTTCGTGTACGCGTCCAACTCCGCCAGCGGGATGTACGTTCCCGGGCACATGTTGCACGTCGGCTGCGGGTCGGTCGGATTGACCTGGGCGTGCGCTGCGCCCGCCGCGATAAAGCAGGCGATCGTCGCGGGAATCAACAAACTCTTTTTCATGGACTCTCCTCGTGGACGTTCAGCGAAACGAATACCGAAGAAACAGCAAGTCGCCGCCATGTCGCGCATCGATCACCGTTCCCCACAGCGGATCGCGCGGCGCGAACGACCGGCCCATGATGAGGCTGATCTTCCGGTCTTCCATCTCGTGGCCCACGATCTGCGGCGAGAGCGTCAGGAACTGCTCGTCCATGAGGCGTTCCGCGTAGAAATCGCCGACGAGCCGCGGGCCGCCTTCGACGAGGACCCGCTTGCACGGAGCGATGCGGAAAACCTCGTCCAAGATCGTGCGCGCCTTGATCGTGCCCGCCCGATCGCGAATCGCGCGAATGTCGACCGACTCCGATGCGCGCTGCTTCCTCAAGCGCTTCTCGCCCGCGGCCGTCGTGAACACCACCGTCTGCACCTTGCGCGACTTGAACACCGGCAGGCGAAGATCGAGGTTGCCGCTCCCGGTCACGATGACGTTGAGCGGCGGATTCCGGCGACCGATCGCGGCGGCCAGGCGGCGATACTCTTTCCCGAGCTTGGGAAAAATCGCTTCCGCGGTCCACACGTGATTGCGATCGGCGAGGAAGGTGCCCGAGCCGATGACCACGGCATCGGCCGTCGCGCGCAGCAATCCCATGACCATCCGGTCCGTCGCGCTGAATCCGCTGATGTCGCCGCCGCTCTCGTGCCCCTTGATGTTGAGCGACACGACTCCATCCAGCGACGTGACGAAGTTGCTGAAGACGTACGGCCGGCCACTGGGAAGCGGCATGCGCAGCGTGCCGTAGAGGCGAGCGAGGGCAGGGGGCAATGGAAGCGGCTTGCCGCGCTTGGTCTCGAGGAGTGTTTTGAGCGGTGCGATTGCCTTCATGGCGTTCAGTATAAGTTGTCGGCCTCTTCCTATAGACGCCGCGGCCGGAAGTGCTAGGCTTCCTTCGCTTCATCCAAGTTCGGACGTGAGATTTAAACCGGAGGAGCCCATGAAAATCGATCCCAGGATGCTCGCCTTGCCGGCAGCGCTTGCCGCGCTCGCACTGCCGCTTTCCAGCTGCAACGATCTCAAAGCACAGACCAATCCCTTCACGATCTCGAGTCCGGACCTCGCGAACGGGACGTTCTCCACCAAGTTCATCCTCAACGGATTCGGCTGCACGGGCGGCAACGTCTCGCCGCAGCTCGTGTTCAGTGGTGTGCCTCCGGGCACCGTCTCGCTTTCGCTCCAGGTCTACGATCCCGATGCGCCGTCGGGCAGCGGCTTCTGGCACTGGGCCGTGTACAACATGCCGGGGACGACGACGGGCCTTGCACAGGGCGCGGGCAACAGTCCCGCCACGCTTCCGCCGGGGTCGCACGGCGGCAACACCGATTTCCTCGATACGGGCGCGACGGGCGGCAACGGCAACTATGGCGGCCCGTGCCCACCCGCGGGAGATCCTCCGCATCACTACATCTTCACGCTCTACGCCTTGAACATCCCCGATGTGGAGGCCGCGGCGGGAATACCGCCCACCGGCACGGCGGGGCTCCACGGCTTTGCGCTGGGACGAGCCGGCGTCGGGCCCGCGGTCATCGGCAAGGCGACGTTCACCGCGACGTACGGCAGGTAAGGTAGCGCCCCCCCCGATTTGCAGGCGCGGAATTCGGCCGCTTGCATTGTTCGATAATTCGAGTAATATCGAACTATGGATTCGAAACACGCCGTCGCATCGCTCGGAGCGCTCGCCCAGGAGTCGCGCCTCGCCGTCTATCGATTACTAGTCGAAGCTGGACCGACAGGATTGGCGGTCGGCGAGATTGGAGCATCGGTCCACATCGCGCCGGCGACGCTTTCGTTCCATCTCAAGGAGCTGTTCCACGCCAGGCTCGTGCAGACGCGGCAGGAGGGACGGTTCATCTACTACTCGGCGAACTACGAAACGATGAATGGGCTGCTCGGCTACCTGAGCGAGAACTGCTGCGCGCGCGACGGCGGCTGCGGCCCGTGCGGTCCTTCGCGCGCTCGCCCTCGCCGGGCCAAATCGAACGCCTGATCGAAGGAGTTATCCATGAAGCGCTTCCATGTGCACGTCGCCGTTCCCGATCTCCAGGAAAGCATCCGGTTCTATTCCACGATGTTCGGCTCGCAACCGGCCGTCGTGAAGGAGGACTACGCGAAATGGATGCTCGAGGATCCGCGCGTCAACTTCGCGATCTCGACGCGCGGCGGCGAGGCCGGGATCAACCATCTCGGCTTCCAGGTCGACGAATCCTCCGAGCTCGACGAGATCCACTCGCGCCTGCGGGCCGCCGATGCGGGCGTGTTGGAAGAAAAGAACGTCTCGTGCTGCTACGCGCGGTCCGACAAGTATTGGGTCACCGACCCCGCGGGCGTGCCCTGGGAGTCGTTCCACAGTCTCGGGACCGTGCCGTTCTACAACGGCGAAACGAAAGAGGCGAAGAAGCCCGCGGCCTGCTGCGGCTAGCCATGAGTCGTGCCTACAACGCACTCTTTCTCTGCACGGGCAACTCCGCGCGCTCGATCATGGCCGAGGTGATGCTGAATCATCTCGGCCGTGGCCGGTTCACCGGATATTCGGCGGGGAGCCATCCGGCGGGCAAGGTCAATCCGTTCGCGATCGAGCTGCTGCAGGCGGGAGGCCTTCCGACATCGGGCTTGCGCAGCAAGGATTGGGACGAGTTCGCGAAGGCGGGCGCTCCCCGCATGGACTTCATCTTCACGGTCTGCGACAACGCGGCGGGCGAGGTGTGCCCCGTATGGCCCGGGAAGCCCGTGAGCGCGCATTGGGGAGTCGCCGATCCCGCAGCCGTCGAAGGAAGCGACGATGAGAAGCGCGCGGCATTCAAGGCCGCCGCCAATGTCCTTCGACGACGAATCGAGTTGCTGGTCGCGCTCCCGGATTCCAGGCTGGAAGACCTGTCGGTGCAGTCGCGATTGCGGGAGATCGGCACGCAGTGAACCCATCCCTCGCGCGACGCCTCGCCGCGGAGGGCGTGGGAACGGCGCTTCTGCTCTCCATCGTGATCGGCTCCGGGATCATGGCCGAGCGGCTCTCGGGCGGAAACGTGGCGATTGCGCTGCTCGCCAACGCGATCGCCACGGGATGCGGCCTCGCCGTCCTGGTCGCGGTGTTCGCGCCGATTTCGGGAGCGCACTTCAACCCGCTGGTGTCGATCGCTCTCGCCAGCCGCGGTCGAATCGAATGGCGCGAAGCGTTCGCCTTCGTCTTCGTTCAATTCCTGGCGGCCGTGTGTGGAGTCGTGATCGCGCACCTCATGTTCGATGAGCCGGTCCTGTCCTGGGGCGGAAAGGTGAGGGCGGCTCCCGGCCAGGTCTTTGGCGAATTCGTGGCGACGTTCGGACTGATCGTGGTCGTGTGGGCATGCGTGGAGCGGAAGTTGCGTGCCGCACCCGCGCTGATCGGCGCATACATCGCCGCCGCCTATTGGTTCACGTCATCCACTTCCTTCGCCAATCCGGCGGTCACCGTGGCAAGAAGTCTCAGCAATACATTCGCGGGCATCAGGCCCGCCGATGTTCCCGCCTTCGTGATCGCGCAAGCTCTCGGCGCCGCGGCCGCTACCGCGCTCTCGGCGTGGCTCTGGCGGGGCTTCCGCGAGCGAGAGTGAAATGGCGCCATGTTAGGTTTGTAACATTGCCCACATCGTTAAAAACCGCGACTCACGTATAGTCGCGGCACTTTGCCTAGCTTCACTCGGTTTCACCTCCGCAGGTTCGCCGCCTCTCTCGCTCTCGCGTTACTCCTGCTTCCCCACTCCGTTGCCGCGGCATCGCCGCTATTCGACGTCACGCGCTTCGACGTCAATGGCAACACTCTGCTCACGCCTGCGGAAATCGATGGGATTCTTGCGCCGTTCAAGGGTCCCAAGCGCGAATTCGCCGACGTCCAGGCGGCAGTCGATGCGCTGCAGGCCGCCTATGTGAAGCATGGGTTCACCCTCGTGCGCGTCACGCTTCCCGAACAGGAGCTGGACGCCGGAGTCGTGCGCTTCCAGGTCATTGAGAAACGCATCGGCCGCGTCGTCGTCGAGGGCAACACATTCCACGATGAGGCGAACATCCGCCGCAGCCTGCCCGCGCTCGTCGAAGGGACCGCGCCCAACCTCTCGAAGATTTCCGCAAGTCTTGCGCAAGCGAACGAGAATCCGTCGAAGCGGACGACGCTCGAGCTGAAGGACGGCGCCCGCGATAGCGAAGTCGATGCGAAGCTCGCGATCGCCGATGAGAAGACCTGGAGCCTCGCGCTCAACGTCGACAACACCGGCCTTCCCGAGACGGGCAGGACGATGATGACGGGCGTCTACCAGAACGCGAACATCACCGGGCGCGACGACGTGCTGAGCCTGCAATACACTACGACCGCGGAGAAGCCCGGCGACGTGCACGTCTACGGCGCGGGATACCACCTTCCGCTCTATTCGCTCGGCGATTCGATCGACGCCTACGCCGTCTACTCCGATGTCGATTCGGGCACGGTGCTCGTGGGAATCCTGCCGCTGCTGGTGAGCGGCAAGGGCACGGTCGCCGGCGCGCGCTTCAACCACAGCTTCGGAAACCTGGGTCCCGTCGAATCGATGGCGAACGTGGGTTTCGAAGAAAAGGCCTACAAGAACGACGTGAGCTCCGACGGCACGCCGCTGGGCTCCGACATCACCGTGCGTCCGCTGAGCTTGGGATACGTGGGCACGTGGAAGGCCGGCGATTCGACCACGGCGTTCACGTTGACCCTCTCGCGCAACCTGCCGGGCGGCGATCACGGCAGCGCGGAGGATTTCGAACGCGCTCGAGCGGGTGCGAACCCCGACTACTTGCTTGCGCGCTACGGCTTCGCCTACACGCGCGTGTTGCCGCTCGATTGGCAATTCCGTTTCGCCGGCGCTGGACAATATTCGAGCGACGCGCTGGTTCCCGGCGAACAGTTCGGCGCGGGCGGCATGGGCTCGGTGCGTGGCTTCGAGACGCGCCAGGTCACGGGCGACAAGGGAATCTCGGGAAGCGTCGAGCTCTATACGCCGAATCTCTGCGGCGCATTGCACGCGTCGACGTTCTGCCGCGCGCTGGTCTTCTACGACGGCGCTCACGTGGCACGCAACGACGCGCTTCCGGGTGAACTTTCCAGCCTGTCGATCGGCAGCGTCGGCGCGGGATTGCGCGCGAGCCTCGGCCGCTACGTCACGGCGCAACTGGATTTCGGCCACGTGGTCGAGGGCGACTCGGTCGAGCCCAACGGACACAACAAGTTCAACTTCAAAGTAGGCCTCACGTACTAGACGGGGGATCGTTG
>DATGGI010000079.1:0-23044 GCA_035308545.1 Usitatibacter sp. | reverse complement strand
ACCATCACGGTGACGGTGCCGTCCTTGTCGATGCGAAGGAACGCGTTGGGCGGAACCTTCGGAGCCTGCGGCGCCTGCGCGAACGCACGGCGCGAAGCCTGCGGCAGGACGAAGGCGATGACGAGGCCGCCGGCCAGCGCGGCGGAGTTCTTCAGGAAATCGCGGCGTGCGTTCATGGCGGGCCTCATGCTTTCTTCAGCGACGTGGCGGCGCTGTGGATCGCCTCGCGGATGCGCTGGTAGGTGCCGCAACGGCAGATGTTCCCGCTCATCGCGGCATCGATATCGGCGTCGGTCGGCGACTTGTTGGCCGTGAGCAGCGCCGTGGCCGCCATGATCTGTCCCGACTGGCAGTAGCCGCACTGGACCACGTCCTTGTCGACCCAAGCTGCCCGCACAGCGCGCGCCACAGGGCCGCGCGTGGTATTGCCGATCCCTTCGATTGTCACGATCCGCTTGCCCTCGATCGCGGACACCGGCGTGATGCAGGCGCGCGTGGGCTCTCCGTCCACGTGGACGGTGCAGGCGCCGCAAAGGGCCATTCCGCAGCCGAACTTGGTTCCTGTAAGACCGAGCCCGTCGCGAAGCGCCCAAAGAAGCGGTGTATCGGGCGAAGCGTGGAACTCGACGGGGTCGCCGTTGACGAAAAATTTGGCCATGTTGCGTTCCTGGGGGAAGGGGACGGGATATGCGGAGCCATTATGCAGGACTTGACAATCGCTGCCTAGGCAGTATCATAGCGTCATGGCACTCGCACAACTCAAGACCAGCAGCTTCGACATCCGGGATTCTCTGGGGTACCTCCTCGCCCACGTGCGGGGGGAATGGATCGACGCGGTCGAGAAGGAGCTGAAGCCCCTCGACCTCACGGCGGCCCAGTACATCGTGCTCCTCAAGGTGGGCAGCGGCAGCGCCACGACGCCCGTCGAGATCTGCCGGGCCCTTCAGTACGACACGGGCGCCATGACCCGCCTCCTCGACCGGATCGCGGCCAAGGGGCTCATCAAGCGGGTGGCCCACGGCGGCGACCGTCGCTGCGTCGCGCTCGAGCTCACCTCCGACGGGCACCAGCTCTACCCCAAGCTCCTGCGCATCGTGATGGACATGAACAAGCGCGCCCTCCGCGGCTTCACCAAGGATGAGATCGCCGCCCTGGAGCGCCTCCTCAAGCGCGTCGCGCTCAACGTCGCGAGCTGATTTCAACTGCCTAGGCCGACACAGCAAAGGCAGCAAAGGACACCCCATGACAACCACCCATCGATTCGCGCCCGCCGCACTCGTCGCGGCGCTTGCGCTCGCCGGCTGCGCGTCGTTCGACGGATCGAAACCCCAATCCCAGCTGCGCGATGCGAACACGCTCGCGGCCGCGCGAACGCTCGAATCGAACGCCGCCGCCGCCCAATGGCCGGTTGACGGATGGTGGAAGCAATACAAGGATCCGCAGCTCGATGCGCTGATCGACGAGGCGACACGCGACAGCCCGCAGGTCGCCATCGCGCAGGCGCGCTATCGCCGCGCTGAGGCGCTCGCCCGCGTCGCGGGCGCTGCCACCAAGCCCACCATCACGGGCAACGCCGGCATCACGGAGCAACTCTTCAGCAAGAACAGCATCTACCCGCCGCCCTTCGCCGGGAGCTGGGACACGCAGAACCAGGCGACCATCGACTTCAACTACGAATTCGACTTCTGGGGCAAGAACCGCGCGACGCTGCGGGCCGCCCTCGGTGAAGCGAAGGCGGCGAAAGTCGACGCCGACGCGGCGCGCCTCATGCTCTCGGTATCGATCGCGCTCGCCTACGTCGAGCTGAAGCGCGACTACGCCCAGCTCGACGTCGAGAAGGCCACGCTCGAGCAACGCGAAAAGCTCCACGACCTCACCTCGCAACGCTACTCGGCAGGGCTCGATTCGAAGGTCGAATTGAAGCAGGCGGAAACCGCGATGCCGCAGAGCCGCGAGCGCATCGCCCGACTCGAGGAATCGATCGCCATCGCGAAGTACCGCATCGCGGCCCTCGTGGGCGCGGGACCGGACCGCGGGCTGGACATCCAGCGCCCCGCCGCGCAGGAAGTCGCCGTGGGCTTGCCCGCGAAGCTTCCTGCCGACCTCCTTGGGCGCCGCCCCGACATCGTCGCGCAACGGCTGCGCGTGGAAGCGGCATCGGCCGGCATCGACGCGGCGACCGCGGCCTTCTACCCGAACATCAGCCTCGCCGCGTTCGTGGGTTTCCAGTCCATCGGCCTTTCGAAGTTCATCGATTCGGGAAGCACGATCGCGGGCGTGGGTCCGGCGCTGTCGCTCCCGATCTTCGAGGGCGGAAAGCTGCGCGGCAACCTCGCGGCGAAAAACGCCGACTACGACATCGCGGTCGACCAATACAACGAGACGCTGGTGGAGGCGCTGCAGGAAGTCGCGAACCAGCTCGCGTCGATCCGTGCGCTCGACACGCGCCGCCGCGAATCGACCGCGGCGCTCGCCTCGTCGCAGGAAGCGTACGACCTCGCCGTGCTGCGCTACAAGGAGGGCCTCGGCAACTATCTCCAGGTCCTCACCGCCGAGACGCAGGTCCTCATCCAGAAGAGCCTCGCCGCCGACCTCGACGCGCGCGGGCTGGAGCTTTCCGTGAATCTCGTCCGCGCCCTCGGGGGCGGATACCCAGGAGCAGAGTCATGACCGACAACACCGAAGACAAAAAACCCGACAACGCGGCGCCCGCGGCCGCACCCGCGCCCAAATCCAACGGCAACGGCAAGCGCAGGAAGATGATCGGCATCGTGATCGCCGTCTTCGCGATCGCGGGCATCGGCTACGGCCTGTGGTGGATCTTCGTGGGCTCGCAGCGCGAGTTCACCGACAACGCCTACGTGGACGGCAACGTGATCCAGCTCACGCCGCAGGTGGCCGGCACCATCGTCTCGATCGGCGCCGACAACACCGAAGCGGTGAAGGCGGGCCAGGTCCTGGTGCAGCTCGATCCGGCCGACGCGCTCGTGAACCTCGAAAGCACGCAGGCGCAGCTCGCCAAGACCGTGCGCCAGGTTCGCAACCTCTTCGCGACCTCGTCGTCGATCGCGGCCACCGTGCAGATGCGCGAGGCCGACGTGGCGCGAGCCAAGGACGACCTGGAGCGGCGCGAGCGCCTCGCGGCCTCGGGCGCCGTCTCCGGCGAAGAGCTCAACCACTCCAGGGACGCGCTTCGCTCCGCCCAAGCCGAGCTCCTCTCGGCGCGCGAGCAGGCGGCGGCGAACCACGCGCTCGTGGACCAGACCACGGTCGAAGACCACCCCGACGTGCGCAACGCGGCGGCGAAAGTCCGCGAGGCCTACCTCGCCTATGGACGCACGCGCCTGCCCGCGCCGGTGAACGGCATCGTCACCAAGCGCAGCGTCCAGCTCGGACAACGCGTGAATCCGGGCACGCCGCTCATGGCGATCATTCCCACGGACCAGATGTGGGTGAACGCGAATTTCAAGGAATCGCAGCTTGCCAACATCCATATCGGCCAACCCGTGAAACTCACGAGCGACGTGTACGGCCACAAGATCGAGTACGACGGCAAGGTCGTGGGCCTCGATGCCGGAACCGGCGCCGCGTTCTCGCTGCTGCCCGCGCAGAACGCGACCGGCAACTGGATCAAGGTGGTGCAGCGCGTGCCGGTGCGCGTGGAAATCGATCCGGAGCAGCTGAAGCAACACCCGCTGCGCATCGGCCTTTCGATGGAAGCGACAGTGGACATCCACAAGAAGGATGGACCGGTGGTGGCCACGGCGCCGAGATCCGCGCCCGCGTATTCGACGCCGGTGTACGACGCCGACGTGCGCGACGCCGACGACCTCATCAGCAAGATCGTCCGCGCCAACACGAGCGGCACGCCAGCGTCGACGGCGAAACTGGCCACGCGACGCGACTCGGCGATCCACCCGGCGTCCTATTCGGGACTGTAAGCATGTACGGCAAGCCCATGGAGGGAGGCGACCGGGTATTGCTCACGGTCGCGCTGGCGGCCGCGAGCTTCATGGTGGTGCTCGACACCTCGATCGCCAACGTCTCGATCCCGGGCATCTCGGGGGAGCTCGGCGTCTCGCCCTCGCAGGGCACGTGGGTCATCACGTCGTTCGCCGTGAGCAACGCGATCGCCGTGCCGCTCACGGGATGGCTCGCGCGGCGTGTCGGCGAAGTGAAGCTCTTCGTGGTGTCGATGCTGCTCTTCTCTCTCGCCTCCTGGGGCTGCGGCATTTCAACCAGCATGCCGATGCTGATCGCCTTCCGCGTGCTGCAAGGCGCTGTCGCGGGCCCGATGATGCCGCTGTCGCAGACGCTGCTCCTCAGCATCTATCCGCCCGAGAAGCGCGGCATGGGGCTTTCGATCTGGGCGCTCACCACGCTCGTGGCCCCCGTGATGGGCCCGATCCTCGGCGGCTGGATCACCGACAACCTGCGCTGGCCATGGATCTTCTACATCAACGTGCCGATCGGGATCGTCTGCATGTACGTGATCTGGCTGCGCATGAAGGATCGCGAGAGCAAGACCGTGAAGCTGCCCATCGACGCGGTGGGGTTGGCGCTCCTCGCCCTCGGCGTGGGATCGCTGCAGGTGATGCTCGACAAGGGCGGCGAGCTCGACTGGTTCAACTCGGGCACGATCGTGACGCTCGCCATCGTCGCCGCCCTCTGCCTTTCCCTGCTCATCGTGTGGGAGCTCACCGAAGAGCACCCGGTCGTGGACCTGCACCTCTTCCAGAATCGCAACTTCGCGGCGTCCGCGATCGCGGTGAGCCTCGCCTACATGCTCTTCTTCGGCACGGTGGTGCTGCTGCCGCTGTGGCTGCAGACGCAGATGGCCTATACGCCGACGTGGGCGGGACTCGTCATGGCGCCCACGGGCATCCTCGCGATCTTCATCACGCCGATCATCGGCAAGAACATGAACAAGCTCGATCCGCGCAAGCTCGCCTCAATCGGCTTCGCGATCTTCGCGTTCACCGCCTTCATGCGCGCGAAGTTCGAGCCGGGCGCGGACTTCTTCTCGCTGGCACTCCCGCAGCTCGTGCAGGGCGTGGCGGTCGCGTGCTTCTTCGTGCCGCTCACGAGCATCGCGCTTTCGAACATCAAGCCCGAGAACATCGCGAGCGCCTCGGGCCTCTACAACTTCCTGCGGATCCTGGCGGGCGGCGCGGGCACGTCGATCGCGACCACGCTGTGGGAGCGGCGCGAAGCGCTGCACCACGCGCAGATCACGGAGCAGGTGACGGCCTACAGCCCCGCGACCACGCAGTACCTCGCGCAGCTCCCATCGGGCGACCCCACGGCCGCGCTCGCGGCGATCGATCGCACAATCGGGGGCCAGGCCTATTCCATGGCGACCTCGGACTTGTCGTATGCGGCGGCCTGGATCTTCCTCCTGCTGATCCCGCTGCTCTGGGTGGCGCGTCCTCCCTTCGGATCCAACGCGGCGGTCGCCGCAGAGTAGAATCCGGGCGCAATGCCCCGCGCCCGAGCCAAGCTCTTCCCCACGCCCGACGACGCCGAGACCGCGTTCTACGACGCGTTCGAGCGCGCCGACGTCGCCGCGATGATGGCCGTATGGGCCGAGTCGGACGACGTGGTGTGCATCCATCCGCAGGGCCCGCGCCTCGTGGGCTTCGACGCCGTGCGCGAAAGCTGGGTGCAGATCTTCGCCGGCGGCGCGCAGCTTCGCGTGCGCACGACCGAGCGGCGCACCTTCGACGGCCAGTCGCTCGCCGTGCACAGCGTGATCGAGCTGGTGGCGCCTCCGGGCGAGAACGCGCAGGTCACGCCGATCTACGCGACCAACGTCTACGTGCTCACCGAAACGGGATGGCGCATGTCCGTTCACCACGCCAACGCCTCGAGCGAAGCGCCGGCGCAACGGCGCGAAGAAGCCCCGCCGCCGCACACGCTCCACTAGCTCGCCTCGCCGTGAAGCGATTCATCGCATGTCTCGCCGCCGCGCTCACCCTCGCGACGGCCCAGGCGGCCGATCCCCGGAAGGTCGTGAGCGCGGCCTTCACGAGCTCCGAGAACAAGATGGATCCCCAGTCCGACAGCGACGAGGGAAGCGACTCGCTCACCAACGAGATCTTCGATCCGCTGTTGCAGTACGACTATCTCGCGCGCCCTGCGAAGCTCATGCCGCGCGCCGCCGTCGCGCTGCCCGAGACCACCGATGGCCGCGTGTACATCGTCAAGGTGAAGCCCGGCATCTACTTCACCCCCGATCCCGCGTTCAAGGGAGCGAAGCGCGAGCTCACCGCGCAGGACTACGTGTACTCGATGGAGCGCCTCTTCGATCCCCGCATCAAGAGCCAGTGGCTCTTCCTCGTCGAGGGCAAGATCAAGGGCTCCGGAGCATGGGCGGCAGAATCGAAGAAGACCAACAGGCTCGACTACGACAAGCCCCTGGAGGGCCTTCGCGCGCTCGACCGCTACACGCTTCGCATCGAGCTCGAGGATACGGACTACGGATTTCCGTACGCGCTCGCCATGCCGGCGACGGGAGCGGTCGCGCGCGAGGTCGCCGACTACTACGGCGACGACTTTTCGTCCCATCCGGTCGGCACGGGCCCCTTCTACCTCAAGCGCTGGGTGCGCGGCTCGCTCGTCGTGCTCGATGCGAATCCGGAATACCGCGAGGAGTATTTCGACTCCGTGGGCAACGACGATCCGCTCTCCAAGGAGATCCTCGCGAGGCTCAAGGGCAAGCGCATCCCGATCGTGGGCCGCGTCGAGATCCACATGATCGACGAAGCGCAGCCGCGGTGGCTCGCCTTCCTGAACGGCGAGCACGACTACATCCGGCCGCTGCCCGAGGAGTTCGCGCAACTCGCGATGCCCGGCGGCGAGATCGCACCGAACTTGAAGAAGCGCGGCATGACCACCACGCGCGACGAGATCGCGTACATCACGTACACGACGCTCAACGTGAACGACACGATCGACGGAAAGCGCAACCCCATTGGGGGCTACACGCCCGAGCGCGTCGCGCTTCGCCGCGCGATCTGCCTCGCGTACCGCATCGACGAGCAGATCGCGATCCTCGACAAGCACCAGTCGACGCGCGCGGTCTCGCTCTTTCCGCCGTCGGTGTTCGGCTATGACGCGGCCTTCGCGAGCCCCACGCTCGAGTACAACCCCGCGAAGGCGAAGGCGCTCCTCGACATGTTCGGCTACGTGGACCGCGACGGGGACGGCTACCGCGAGAATCCCGACGGAACGCCGCTCGTGATCGAGCACGCATCCATTCCGACCCAGCGCGAGCGGCAGAGGAACGAGCTCTGGAAAAAGTCCATGGACGACATCGGCATCCGCGTGAGCTTCGACAAGGTGGAGAAGCTTCCCGAGCTTCGCAAGCAGGCCCGCGTGGGACGCGTGCAGTCGTTCAGCTACGGATGGATCGCCGACTATCCAGACGCCGAGAACTTCCTGCAGCTCTTCTGGAAGGGCTCGCTCGAGCAGGCGAATTACGCGATGTTCGACCTGCCCGAATACAACGCGCTCTACGAACGCTCGAAGCGGCTGCCCAACGGCCCCGAACGCGCCGCCCTCTACGAGAAGATGATGAAGATCGTGCTCGTGTACGCCCCGTGGGTCGTGGAGACCTTCAAGGCGCAGAACATCGTGATCCAGCCCTGGCTCCTCAACTACAAGAAGCACCCGTTCGCGCGCGAGCCGTGGCGCTACCTCGACATCGACCTGGATCGCGCGCCGAAGCGTTAGCGCGCTACCATTTCGACATGGCCACCGCTCCCGGCACCGCGAAAGCGGGCGAGAAGACCACTTTCGGCACGATCGCGACGGTGGCGCTCGTGCTCGTGCTCGCCTACCAGCTCGCCCACTGGACCTGGGTCTTCGTTGCGCCCGCAGTCGCAACATCACCCGCCGGCGCTTCGGACGGCGTGAATCTCGCGGCAATCGCGCGGCTCTTCGGCGCCTCGGCGCCCGATGCGCCCACCGCTTCGTCGGCCGGCTTGCGGCTTAAGGGCGTGATCGCGCCCGACTCCGGACCGATGGCCTCGGCGATCTTCTCGACGGGATCGGGCAAGGACATCACCGTGATGGTGGACCGCGAGGTGCAGAAGGGCGTGACGCTCGCCGAGGTGAAGCCCGAGTACGTGGTGATCTCGAGGGCCGGCGTTCGCGAGCGCGTCGACCTCGAGCTGCCCAAGGGCGGAGGCGCGAAGTCCGCGGCCGCGGCGCGCAACATCGGATTCAAGCTGAACGTCGCCCGCCAGGGGGACAACAACTACATGCTCTCGCGCAAGGAGCTCGACGAGGCGCTGCGCGATCCGAACCAGCTCTCGTATCTCGGCGCGATCGGCGTTCCCACGGGAGGCGGCGTTCGCATGGACGCGGCACCCAACGGAAGCCTCGCGCAAAAGCTGGGACTGCAGGCCGGCGACGTGATCAAGAAAGTGAACGGGCAGGCGGTGCAATCGACGGGAGACCTCGCGCGCCTCTACCAGCAATTCGCGACGCTCTCGCTGATCCAGGCGGAGGTCCAGCGCGGCCAGAGCACGCTTCAACTTTCCTACGCGATCCAGCCCTGACTTCGGGGTCAGACCCCTGGAATTTGGCTGTCACATAAATCCAGAGGTGACGAAGCAGAATCCAGGGGTCTGACCCCGAAGTCGGCAGCCGAAATCGTTAGTAGACACTAACGCCCTCGAGGAAATTGGGGTGCGCCCCGGCTTTTCGTCTTACAATGCCCGTTAAATCAAAGCAGAAGCGACAATACGTGACAATGTTTCGAAGTGTCCGGCGCGCCCTCTCTCACGCTGCCATCGCGGTAGTCACGGTGCTTTCATGCCCATCGCCCGCGCAGGTTCCGGCGCCCAACACCGGCGGCGACCTGGTCACCGTCAATTTCGTGAACGCCGACATCCAGTCGGTGATCAAGACGGTGGGACAGCACACGGGCAAGAACTTCATCATCGATCCGCGCGTGAACGGCACGGTGAACATCGTTTCCGACAAGCCCGTCTCGAAGGACCTGCTCTACCAGATCTTCCTCTCGGCGCTGCGCGTGCAGGGCTATGCCGCGGTCGAGGAAGGCAACTTCGTGAAGATCATTCCCGAGGCCGAAGCCAAGGCGAGCGCGGGACCCGTGGGCGACCAGGCGGCGAGGGTCTCCGGCGATCGCATCGTGACCCAGGTCTTCGTCCTGCAGAACGAGTCGGCGGTGCAGCTGGTGCCGGTGCTGCGTCCGCTCGTCACGGCCAACAACTTCATCGGCGCCTATCCGCCCAACAACGCGATCATCATCACCGACTACGCGGAGAACGTGCGCAAGATCGACCGCATCGTGCGCGCCATCGACCTGCCCTCGGCCGGCGACGTGCAGGTGGTGCGCCTGTCGAACGCCTCGGCCATCGACATCGCGCAGATCCTGCAACGGGTGATCCCGGAGACGAGCGCCAATCCGACGACGCCGGGACAACCGGCCAAGGCGGCGATCGCCGTCGACCCGCGCACCAACAGCTTGATCCTGCGGGGCGACAGTCCCGCGCTCATGACGCGCGTGAAGGCGCTTGCCGCGAGCCTCGATACGCCCGGCGCCGGCGCGGGCAACATCTTCGTCGTGCCGCTTCGCAACGCCGAGGCCACGAAGATGGCCGAGACGCTGCGCGCGCTGCTCGCCGGAGGTGACGCGGGCGGACGATCGTCTTCGGTCAGCAGCCCCATCAATCCGCCCTCCAATCCGGGCGGCAATGCGACGCCGGGATCTTCGACTTCCGCGCCCACGGCGAGCGCGCCGGTGCCCTCGACGATCCAGCCCTACCAGCCGACCAACTCGCTCATCATCACCGCGCCCGAGCCCGTGTACCGCAACCTGCGCGCCGTGATCGACAAGCTCGACGAGCGCCGCGCCCAGGTCTACGTCGAAGCGCTCGTCGTCGAGATCTCGCTCAATCGCGCCTCGGAGCTCGGCGTGCAGTGGCAGGGCCTGCAGAACCTCGGCCGTTCGGGGCAGGGCGCCATCGGCGGCACCAACTTCTCCACGAGCCCCTCGAACGCCGCGGGCGCGAACATCCTCGGGGCCACGGGCATCCTCGGCACGCTCGCCAACCTCGCGCAGTTGGGCCCGGGCTTGAACCTCGGCCTCGTGAACGGCACGATCACGGTCCCCCAGGCCGACGGCACGTTCCTCACGGTCGCGAACCTCCAGGTGCTCGCGCGCGCATTCGAGGGCGACAGCATGGCCAACGTGCTTTCGACACCGAACATCCTCACGCTCGACAACGAGGAAGCGAAGCTCCTCGTGGGCCAGAACGTGCCCTTCATCACCGGCAGCTACACGCCCACCGCGGGCAGCGCCACCACGCCTTTCCAGACGATCGAGCGCAAGGACGTCGGCATCACGCTCAAGGTACGGCCCCAGATCACCGAGGCGGGCACCGTGAAGCTCACGATCTTCGAGGAAGTCTCCTCGGTCACGACGGACAAGACCGTGGTGCAGTCGGCCGACATCATCACGAACAAGCGCTCGCTTGAATCCACGGTGCTCTGCGACGACGGGCAGATCGTGGTGCTGGGCGGCTTGATCCAGGACGACAAGGAGACCAATATCGACAGGGTCCCGTTCCTGGGAAGCCTCCCCGTGATCGGCACGTTCTTCAAGTACGAGTCGCGCAGCCGCAAGCGCACCAACCTCATGGTGTTCCTGCGCCCCGTCGTGCTGAAGAGCGCCGAGTCGGCCAGGGGGCTCACGGCGGATCGCTACCAGTACATCCGCAACCTCCAGGACGAGACGGCCCTTCCGCAGAACTGGCTCCTGCCGGCGGAACCGGCGGTGAAGCTGCCGCCGCAGGAAGACGTGAAGGACAAGCAGCTCATCGGCAAATGACCGCGCCCCTCGAACGAACCGTGAATCCCCAGGACCTCGATCCGCAGGCGGCGAGGCTGCTGCCCTACCCCTTCGCCAAATCGAAGGGCGTGATCGCCGCGCGCGTCGTCGCCGGCACGCTCGAGGTGTGGATCCGTCCCAATCTGCAATCCTCCACGCTCGCGGAAGTGCGCCGCATGGTGGGCAAGCCGCTGCGCGAGGTGATGCTCACGGCCGAGGAATTCGAGCATTGCCTCACGCTCGCCTATACGCGCGAGCCCAACGCCGCCGAGACCATCGTCGACGACATGGGCGAGTCGCTGGACCTCGCCAAGCTCACCGAACAGCTTCCTGAAGTCGCCGATCTCCTCGAAGCGGAGAACGACGCGCCGATCATCCGCCTCATCAACGCGCTGCTCACGCAAGCGGTGCGCGAGCAGGCGTCCGACGTGCACCTGGAGATCTTCGAGTCCCGCGCGCTGGTGCGCTTCCGCGTCGACGGCGCGCTGCGCGACGTGGTCGAGCCGCGCCGCGGCCTGCATCCGGCGATGGTGTCGCGCATCAAGGTCATGGCCTCGCTCGACATCGCGGAGAAACGCCTGCCGCAGGACGGACGCATCGCGCTTCGCATCGCGGGCCGTCCCATCGACGTTCGCGTCTCCACGATTCCGACGGGTAGCGGAGAACGCGTGGTGCTGCGACTTCTCGACAAGCAGGCCGGGCGCCTCACGCTCGACGCGCTGGGCATGGCGCCTGAATCCCGCGACAGGATCGACGCGCTGATCCACGAGCCCCACGGCATCTTCCTCGTGACCGGGCCCACGGGATCGGGGAAGACCACGACGCTCTATTCCGCGCTCTCGCGCCTGGACCGCAAGACACGCAACATCCTCACGGTCGAGGATCCGATCGAGTACGAGCTCGACGGCGTCGGGCAGACGCAGGTGAACCCGCGCATCGAGATGACCTTCGCGCGGGCGCTTCGCGCGATCCTGCGGCAGGACCCGGACATCGTGATGATCGGCGAGATCCGCGACCTGGAAACGGCGCAGATCGCCGTGCAGGCCTCTCTCACCGGCCACCTCGTGCTCGCGACACTCCACACCAACGACGCGCCGGGCGCCGTCACGCGGCTGATCGACATGGGTATCGAGCACTACCTGCTCGCCTCGACGCTGAACGGCGTCCTCGCCCAGCGTCTCGTGCGCAAGCTCTGCCCCGATTGCAAATCGCCCTACGAGCCGCCCGAGTCCGAGCGCGTGGTATTTGGTCACCCCGCCGAAGGCCGGGCCCCAAGCCTGGAACGCCTGTATCGCGCCGTGGGCTGCGGCGCCTGCAATTTCTCCGGCTACCGCGGCCGCACCGGGATCCACGAGCTGCTCGTCACCGACGACGAGCTGCGCCACCGCATCCACGACGGCGTCGCCGAGAGCGAGCTTCGCGAGTACGCGGTGCGCCACGGCATGACGCGGCTGCGGGAAGACGGCCTGCGCTGGGTACGGCAGGGCGAGACGTCGCTCGACGAAGTATTACGCGTCACGCGAACCTAGAAACACCGTATTGAACCGCAGAGGCGCGCAGAGGATACGCAGAGGAATCGCAGAGGAAAGGCGATGACTTCCAACCCACTCACTGACAATGCCCGGCTTCCGCTATCAGGCCTATAGCATCGAAGGTCGCCTCCACAAGGGCGTGCTGGAGGCCGACAGCGCGCGGCAGGCGCGCGCGGCGCTCCGCGACCAGGGATTCACGCCCTACCGCGTCGAGGTCATCGCCGCCAACGACGCCTCGGCGGGCTCGCGCCTTCGCCCCGTCTCCATCAGCACCACGCAGCTCACGCAGTTCACGCGCGGGCTCGCCTCGCTGCTCGAGGCCGGCCTCACAATCGAGCAGGCGTTCAACGCGCTGATCGAGCAGGCCGAGCAGGAGCGCGTGCGCCAGGTCCTCGCGGCGCTGCGCGGCGAAGTGCTCGCGGGCAATACGGTCGCGAAGGCGCTCGCGTCGTTTCCCGACATCTTCCCGGAGCTCTACCGCACGCTGGTCGCGGCCGGCGAGGCCTCCGGCCAGTTGCCGCGCGTGCTCTCGCGCCTCTCGGACTACCTTGAGGAACGCCAGCAGCTGCGCGCCAAGCTCTCGCTCGCGCTCATCTACCCGGCCATCGTGATGTGCGTGGCGCTGGTCGTGGTGGGCGCGCTGCTCGTCTACGTGCTGCCGCAAGTGGTGGGCGTCTTCGCCCACGCGCACCAGCAACTGCCGCTTCTCACGCGCATGCTGATCGCGCTCTCCGGATTCCTCCAGGCGACCTGGGGATTGTGGCTCGTCCTTGCCATCGCGGCCGTCGTGGCGCTTCGCGTCGCGTTGAAGCGGCCCGCTTCGCGCGCAGTGCTCCACAACCTCGCCTATCGCACGCCTCTCGTGGGTCGCATCCTGAAGCACCTCGATGCCGCGCGCCTCGCCGCCACGCTCTCCATCCTCGTCGGAAGCCGCGTGCCGATCCTGCAGGCGCTGGATGCCGGCACGGGCGTGATGACGCTCCTGCCGATGCGCGAGGCGCTCGCCACCGCGTCGCGCGGCGTGCGCGAGGGCCTGCCGCTTTCGCGGGCTCTCGCCGCCACGCGATCGTTCCCGCCGGTGATGGTGCATCTCATCGCGAGCGGAGAGGCGAGCGGGCGGCTCGACGAGGCGCTGGAGCGCGCGGCGCGCCAGCAGCAGAACGACATCGCGACGCGCCTCGCGGCGTTCACCGCGCTCTTCGAGCCCGCCATGATCCTCCTCATGGGCGGCGTGGTGCTCGTGATCGTGCTCTCGATCCTGCTTCCCATCTTCCAGCTCAATTCGTTGGTGGCCCGATGAAACCCCGCGGCTTTACGTTGATCGAAGTCCTCGTCGTCGTCGCGATCCTCGGCATCCTCGCCGCCATCGTGGTGCCGCGCATCATGGATCGTCCCGACGAGGCGAAACGCGTCGCCGCCAAGGCGGACGTGTCCTCCATCGTGCAGGCGCTCAAGCTCTACCGCCTCGACAACGGCAGCTACCCGACGACCGACCAGGGCCTCGGCGCGCTCGTGCAGAAACCCACGACGAATCCGGTGCCCGGCAACTGGAAGCCCTACCTCGACCACCTGCCCAAGGATCCGTGGGGCACCGACTACCAGTACCTGTCGCCCGGCCAGCATGGCGAGATCGACGTGTTCAGCCTCGGTTCCGACCGCGCGCGCGGCGGAGAAGGCAATGCGGCGGACATCGGCAACTGGGATTAGCGGCTTCACCCTCGTCGAGATCCTCGTGGTCGTGGCGATCACGGGGATCATCCTCGTGGTCGCGGCCGTGAATCTCTTCCCCGACGAGCGCCAGATCGCGCGTCGCGAATCGGGAACGCTCGCGCTGTCGATCGAGCGTTCGCGCGACGCCGCGTGGTTCGGCGGCCGCCCCATGGCGCTCGCCTTCGGCGACGGCCAGCTCTACGTGTGGCAACTGCGCGGCAGCGAATGGCAGCGCGACGCGAGCCACGAGCAACGGCTCGACGCGAGCCTTCACGTGACGAGCGTGTACGTCGACGGACAGCCCCTCAAGGTGACCGACAAGCTGATGTTCCTTCCCGACGGCCTGGGCATCCCGTTCCGCATCTCCCTGGAAGTGCGCGGCTATCCATGGGCGATCGAGGGCGACGCCGCGGGCGCCGTGACGCTGAGCGAAGGATGAGGGGCCAGCGCGCGTTCACGCTCGTGGAGATCCTCGTCGCGGTGATGATCCTCGCGATCGCGCTCGCCGCGACGACGCGCGCCGCGAGCATCGCCACCGACGGATCCTTCGAGACGCGCGCGCGGCTCCTCGCGACATGGGCCGCTGAAAATCGCGTCGCCGAGATCCGCGCGCGCGCCATCTTCCCCGGCACCGGCACCACCAGCCTCGACGCGACCGAGGGCGACACCACGTTCACGATCGACCAGGTGGTGACCGATACCGCCAATCCCGCGATCCGCAAGGTCGAGCTCGCGGTCTCCGACTCGCGCGATCCGCAGCGCGTGCTCACGCGCCTCGTGGCCTATGTCTCGCCGTAGCGGCTTCACGCTCGTCGAGCTCCTGGTCGCGCTCGCGATCTTCGCGATCCTCGCGGGCTTCGCCTATCGCAGCCTCGACTCCATGCTCCAGACCCGCGTGGCTCTCGAGAAGGAATCGCGCAAGTGGCGCGACATCGCGCTCTTCGTGGGGCGCATGGAAAGGGATCTCGCTGCGGTGCTGCCGACCCGCACGGCGCTCGCGCCCGAAGGCACGCTGGTGATGCCCGTCTCCTCGCTCATCCAGTCGACCGCGTCGGATACCGGCCTTTCGCTGAGCCGCTCCGGAAGCCCCTTGCAGGAGAACTCGCTTGCCGCGCCGCAGCGCGTGGCCTATCGCCTCAAGGACAACGCCGTCGAGCGGCTTTCCTGGGGCGGCATCGATGCGGCGCCGCGCGACACGCCGGTCGCGACGCCGATCCTGAAGAACGTCACGTCGCTCACGTTCCGCTTCCTCGACGTGCACGGCGAGTGGAATACGAGCTGGGGCGTCCCGGGCAGCGGCCAGGTGACGGCACCGAACGCGGTCGAGGCGACCGTGCAGCTCGCGAGCGGCGAGAAGATCGTGCGCCTCATCGACCTGCCGAGGACGCAATGAGGCGCGAGCGCGGAGTCGCGGCGATCACCGCGGTGCTCATCGTGGCCGTGGCCGCGTCGGCCGCCGCCCTCATGCTCGCGCAGCAGTCGGCCATGCTCGACCAGACATCGCTCGTCGCGGCGCGCGCGCAGGCCGACCTCTTCGCCCGCGCCGGAATCGACTGGTCGCGCGGGATCCTCCTGGAGGACATGGCGCTCTCGGCCACTTACGACGGGCTCGACGAAGGTTGGGCCCAGCCGCTCGCGGGAATGCCCGTGGAACGCGCGGTCGTCTCCGGCGCCATCGCCGACGAGCAGGGCAAGTTCAACCTGAACAACCTCGTGCAGAACAACGGGCACAGCGATGCCGACGTGAAGGTGTTCCAACGCCTGCTCGTGTCGCTCAACCTTTCCCCCGATCTCGCCGATGCCGTCCTCGACTGGATCGATGCTGACAACAGCGTCACCGGAAGCGGCGGCGCCGAGGACGCCTACTACCTGTCGCTCGCCAAGCCCTACCGCACGGCCAACGCCCCCATGATGCAGGTCGAGGAGCTTTACCGCATCCGCGGCTTCGACGCGCCGACAGTCGCGAAACTGCGCCCGTACGTGACGGCCCTGGGCGAGCACACGGCGATCAATCTCAATACGGCGAGCGACATCGTCCTCATGGCCCTCATGCCCGACGTGCCGAAGGACAAGATCGAGAACGCAATCGCCATGCGCAAGACCCGCCCGTTCAAGACCCCGCAGATGGTCACCGACTGGGACGCGCACGCGGCCAACTACGTGCCCGCGAGCCTCGACATCAAGAGCGCCTATTTCTCGACCGTGGTCGCGGTGTCCCAGGACGACGTGCAGCTCGCGACCGATGCGCTCCTCGTTCGCGCCCAGGGACAGGTGAACGTCGTGTGGCAACGTCCTCGCTTCTGATCCGATGAAGCTGCGCATCTTCTTGCCGGACATCGATCGCCCCGAGGCGGCGACACGTTTCCCGTGGATGCTCCTCGACGATCGAGGCGACGTGCTTCGCGAAGAAGCCTCCACGCTCGACATGGCGCCGCGGGCCGAGAGCCGCGAAGCGGTCGTGCCCGCATCCCGCGTGCTTTTCGCGCGCCTCAGGCTTCCGAAGGTGAGCTCGTCCACGATCCGGGAGCTGCTGCCCTTCGCGGTCGAGGACCGCCTGCTCGCCGATCCCTCGCACATCCATGCGGTCGCCGGCGAGAAGCTCGCTTCGGGCGACACGCTCGTCGCGGTCGTGGATCGCGGATGGCTGCGCGCCATGCTCGATGCCCTGGACGACGCCGGGCTCACCGCCACGCGCGCCTGGTCCGAGAGCGATCTCCTCTCCCGCGGCGAATGGCACGTGGTCTGGAGCGCGCGGCGCGGCATGCTCGTCGATGCCGATGGAGTATCCGCGACCTTCGATCATGAAGCTTCGGGCGCCTTTCCGCTCTCGCTGCGCCTCGCGCTCGACGAATCCGCGGCGCGCGGCTCGAAGCCGGCGGCGCTACGCGTTCACGTCGAGGGCAACACGACGCTTCCCGACCTCGCGGCCTGGAGCGCCGAGTCGGGCGTGGCGTTCAGCGCGGGCTCTCGCTGGGAGGATCTCGCGCGCGCCGCGCCCGATCGCGCGGGAACCGAGCTGCTGCAGGGGGAATTCGCGCCGCGGGGCAGGAGCCTTCCTCGCATTCCGAAGGTCGCCGTGGCGCTCGCGGCGGCCATCGCCGCGCTGCAACTAGGGTTCCTCGCGCTCGACACGTGGCGCCTCGAGCGCGAGCGTTCGAGTCTCGATTCGGAACGCGAGACGATCTTCCGCGGCGCGTTTCCCGAAGCGAAGGTCGTCGTCGATCCGGACCTGCAGATGAGCCGCAACCTCGCGGAGCTGAAGCGCGCCCGCGGCATCGTGGTCGAGGATGATTTCCTCGTTCGCCTCACGCGCGCCGCGAAGGAACCGGGCGCCATGGCGAAGTCCATCGAATACTCGTCCGGCAAGCTCGTCGTGCGCCGCGGCGAAGGTCCCGTGGCGGAGGCCGCGCGATGAGCTACGCCTCGGCCTGGCACTCGCGTCCCGAGCAGGAGCGGCGACTCATCACCGCCGGCGCCGTCGTCGTTGGCGTCATCCTCGTATTCGCGATCGTGTGGCTGCCGTTGCAAAGGACGCGGGCCCGCCTCGACATCGAGCTTCCGCAGCTGCGCGCGTCGATCTCCCAACTGAAGCGCGACGCCGAAGAGGTGAAACGCCTGAAGATCGTGGCGCCCACGGTCGCCGGCAATCCCACGCCGCTTGCAGTGCTGGCAACTCAGGGAACGCCCCCGGGCGCGCAGGTGACGGTCCCCGACGACCGGCACGTGCATCTCGTGGCGAGCGACGTCCCGTTCACGAGGCTCCTCGATTGGCTCGTGACTGTGCAATCGACCCACGGGCTTCACGTCGAGAACGCCCGCATCGACGCGCTTCCCACCACCGGCCGCGTGCGCGCCGACCTTACGCTCACCAGGCCCTAGCGTGCGTGCCCGCAGCCTCGCGATCCTCGGCGTCGCGGCCTATGCGATTTTCCTCGTGGCGAAGGTTCCCGCGAGCGTGGTCGCCGCGCGCATCGGCGACGCGTCGGGCGGCGCCGTGCAGATGTCGGATCCGCGCGGAACCCTCTGGAACGGCGAAGCGCGCGCCACGGTGCTCGCGCCCGGCGGCGTCCTCGCGCTCGACCATGTCGAGTGGCGCTTCGCGCCGTCGGCGCTCGCCGGCGGGCACATCGCGTTCGACGTGGCCGCGAGCGGCCGCGGCATCGAGGCGAAACTCATGCTGGGCCGCGGGTTCGCGCGATGGATCGTCCAGTCGGCCGACGCGCGAATCGATGCCGCGCTCGCGACGATGCTCGCGCCGCTCCTCGGCGCATCGCATCCCGAAGGCATCGTCACCTTCGCCACGCCCGAGCTGCGGCTGAAGGACAACGGCGAAGCGCGAGGCACCCTCACGGCGACCTGGACCGACGCGGCGGTGTCGTTCTCCGAGACCAAGCCGCTCGGGAAATACAAGGTGGACGCCACGGCGGAAGACGGCCCGTTGTCGTTCACCGTGACCACGCTCACGGGGCCGCTGCGGGTCTCGGGGCGCGGCACGTTCGCGGCGCCGCGGCAGCTCACCTTCTCCGGCGAAGCGCGCGGGGAAGGATCCGACACGCGCGCGCTCGATCCGCTCCTGGACATGCTCGGTCCACGGCGCGCGGATGGCGCGCGCACGCTCGAGATCCGCTCCTAGGCCGGCGGGATTCGCGCCCGCAGCTCGAGCTCGACGATCCTCGTGCGCATGTCGCCAGGCACGGCGCGATCGGTGAAGCTGAACGAGCGGCAAAGGCCCCGCATTCCGCGATTGCCCGCCGCGACGTATCCCACCATCGTCGCGAACGGCGTAGCCTTCGCCGCCTCGATCAGCTTTCGCATCATGACGCGGCCGAGGCCGCGCCCCTGCCAGTCGTCGGCGACCACGATCGCGAACTCGCACGCGGTGTCGCCCTCGCTGGCCACGTAACGCGCGCCGGCGATCATGCGGGCCTCCGACGACGCGACGAGCGCGAGATGATTGCGATAGTCGACGCGCGTCGCGCGGTCGAGCATGCCATCGGTGATCGCGACGCGCCCGCCGAAGAAGCGCAATCGCCACGTCTCATCGCTCAAGCTCCCGGCGAACTCCGCGACCCGGCCCGCATCCGAGGGCCGGACCGGCCGGATCTCGACGCGCTGTCCCGCGATCGAAAGTTCCGACGCGAGGTGCCCGGGATAGCCACGATCCGCGACCATCGCCTATTCGAATGCGCGCGCAAGCATCGCCCATTGTAGTCACGATAAAATGGAGCCAATGCCGCCTCGCTTCATCCCCGCGGCGTGGCTTCCCCACGCTCATCTCCAGACCGTCTATGGCTCGCTGTTCGCCAGGGCGCCGCGCGTGGCCTTCCGTCGCGAGCGCTGGGACACGCCCGACGGCGATTTCGTGGATGTGGATTTCGTCGAAGGGCCGGAGGGCGCGCCCTGGGTGCACCTCTTCCACGGCCTCGAGGGCTCCACGCAATCGACCAACGTGCGCGCGATGATGGCGCATGTCGCCGCGCGCGGCTGGCGCGGCAGCGTGCTGCACTTTCGCGGCTGCAGCGGCGAACCCAACCGGCTGCCGCGCGCCTATCACTCGGGCGACAGCGAGGAGATCGATTGGGTGCTTCGCCGCATGCGGCCCCGCGCGGGAGGCGCGCCGTTCTACGCGGCCGGAATCTCGCTCGGCGGCAATGCGCTCGCGAAGTGGCTGGGCGAGCGCGGCGACGATGCGTCCGGCATCGTCGATCGCGCGGCGGTGCTGGGAGCACCCCTCGACCTCATGGCCGCGGGCGACGCGCTCGAGCGTGGATTCGCGATCCTCTACACGCGCCACTTCCTCGCGACACTCAAGAAAACGTCGCTCGCGAAGCTCGATCGCTTCCCCGGCCTCTACGACGCGGGCAAGGTGCGGGCCGCGCGGACGCTGCGCGAGTTCGACAACGTCGTCACCGCCCCGCTCCATGGCTTCCGCGATACCGACGACTACTGGACGCGCGCGAGCTCCAAGCCGTGGCTCGCCTCCATCCGCGTGCCGACGCTCGTCGCGAACGCGCGCGACGATCCTTTCCTTCCCGAATCCGCGCTACCGGCTCCCGGCGAGGTCTCGCCCGCCGTCACGCTAGAATTCCCGCATCGCGGCGGTCACGTGGGATTCGTTTCGGGCCGCTTTCCGGGCAACGTCGATTGGCTTCCGCGACGCGTCCTCCACTTCTTCGAGCACCGCGAATGACCCCCATCGCTCCCGAGATCTTCAAGGCCTACGACATCCGCGGCATCGTCGATCGCACGCTCACCGAGGAAGCCGCCGAGGCGGTCGGTCGCGGGCTGGGCGTGCTGGCCCGGCGCCAGGGTGCCTCGAAGTTCATCGTGGGCCGCGACGGGCGGTTGTCGGGCCCGCGCCTTGCGCGCGCCGTCGCGAAGGGACTCAACGCCACCGGCATCGACGTGATCGACATCGGCGTGGTCGCGACACCCATGGTTTACTTCGCCACCCACCATTTCTCCACGGGCAGCGGCGTGATGGTCACGGGCAGCCACAATCCGCCCGAGTACAACGGCCTCAAGATGATGGTGGCGGGTGAAACGCTGGCAGCGGAAGCGATCCAGGAACTTCGGAGGATCGTCGAAGGTGCTGTCACTCCCGCGAAGGCGGGAGCCCAGCCCAAGCCGGGAACGGGTTCATCCGAGGATGTGAGCGAAGCCTATCTCGCCCGCATCACCTCTGACGTGAAGCTCTCGCGTCCCATGACGATCGCCATCGATTGCGGCAACGGGTCGCCGGGAGCGTACGCGCCCGCCCTATTCCGGAAGATGGGCTGCAAGGTGATCGAGCTCTTCTGCGAGGTCGACGGCAATTTCCCGAACCATCATCCCGATCCTTCGAAGCCCGAGAACCTCGAGGACCTCATCGCGAAGCTGCGCGAGAGCGACGCGGAGCTGGGCCTCGCGTTCGACGGCGATGGCGACCGGCTCGGCGTCGTCACGAAGTCCGGCAAGATCATCTTCCCGGATCGCCAGCTCATGCTCTTCGCCGCGGAAGTGCTCGGGCGCAACCCGGGCGCCGAGGTGATCTTCGACGTGAAGTGCACGCGCAATCTCTTCCCCTGGATCCGCGATCACGGCGGCAGGCCGCTTCTCTGGAAGACGGGCCACTCGCTGATCAAGTCGAAGCTGAAGGAGACGGGCGCTCCCCTCGCGGGCGAGATGAGCGGCCACATCTTCTTCAAGGATCGCTGGTATGGATTCGACGATGGACTGTATGCGGGGGCGCGGTTGCTGGAGATCGTGTCGCGCGAGGCCGATGCCTCACGGGTGCTCGAGTCGCTTCCGGATTCGATCGCCACGCCGGAGCTGAACATCAAGCTCGAACGCGAGGGCGAGAATCACGCGCTCGTGGCCGAGCTGCGGGAGAGTGCGCGCTTCACTGGTGCCCGCGAAGTGATCACGATCGACGGCCTGCGCGTCGAGTATCCCGACGGCTTCGGCCTGCTGCGCGCATCGAACACGACGCCCGTCATCGTGCTGCGCTTCGAGGCCGACAGCCACGAAGCCCTCGCGCGCATTCGCGAGGACTTCAGGCGCGTGCTGCAGGCGGCGCGCCCGGGACTGTCGATCCCGGCGTGACCGGGCGTCGCAATGCCCGGCAAGCACCTCACTGAATCATTCCGGTGGTCCGGCGCGCGGCTCGACTGGCCGCATGCCGTTGCCGCGAGCCTCGCCATGACGATCCCGGTCGCCGCGGGAAAGGCGACCGGGCATCTCGACTGGGGACTGGCCGCGTCCGTGGGCGGATTGATGATCGGAGGGCTGGGCACGCTCGCGAGCGTTCGCGAACAGGCGATCGACATTGCGCTCGCCGTCGCCGCCGCCATCGCCGCCATGCTCGCGGCACTGGACCTGCTGGCGCTCGCGCCGGGACAGTTCACGCTCGTCCTCGTCGCTTCGGCGGCCGCCCTCGCGGGCGGCTTCAGCGTTCCCGCGGCGATCGCTTCCACGCGCTTCGTGCTCTTCCTCATGATCGCGGTGGGAATGATGGATGGCGGCGGCGAGCCCTGGCTGCTCGCCTCGATGGCGGTGGCGGGCGCCATCTGGAGCGCGCTCGTGAACCTCGCGATCGGCGCACTGGCGCGATCGCGGCGCGGTCCACAGGAAGCCAGTGAGTCCACGAAGCACACGTTCGCGCAACTGAAGGCGCGCTGGCTTCGCACGCTGAAGACACTCACCGGGTGGCAGTACGCGCTGCGCCTTGGGACCTGCCTCGCGGCGGCCATCGCGTTGAAGTCCCTGTGGCCCGGGCATCACCTGAACTGGATCGCGATCACCGTGGTGCTGCTCACGGAACGCGCCCTCGAGGCGTTTCCGGTGAAGATCACGCAGCGCGCCCTCGGGACGTTCGTCGGCGTGATCGTCGCGGAAGTGCTGGAAACCTCGGGACTCGCGGCGGCCTTCCCCGCGCTCGTGATCGCGGCGCTCGCCCTGGGACGGCCGCTCCTTCGCGCGAACAACTACCTCGCGTATACCGTGGTCACCACGCCGCTCATCCTGGTGATCCTCGAAACGGGCAAGAGTCCCCAGGCGTCGCTGCTGGTCGATCGCCTCGCGGCCACGCTGGCGGGCGCGGCTCTCGTGCTCGCGGCGAACGCGGCGATGCGGCTGGCGATCAGGGCTTCGTCTCGGCGATCGGAATCGTCGCTCCGTCGATGAGCGGGAAGAATTCCTCCATCGCCGACATCCGCATGTCGACCCATACCTTGACCGAGGTCGCTCCCGGGGGCGCCTGCCGCAACCTCAACTTCACGCGAAGCTCCACCTCCTTCGCCGTGCCCGCGCCGACGAAGCTCTGGAGCTCGCGTAGCGCGCCCATGGACTCGTCGGTGAGATCCATCTCGACGGTGGTGACCGCCATCTCCTTCGACAACATTCCCCCGCCTCGCTTGCCGGTACTCGTCGTGACCGGATTCAACGCGAGCTCCGTTTCGCG
>DATGGI010000078.1:0-8872 GCA_035308545.1 Usitatibacter sp. | reverse complement strand
CCACGAAGAACGGATTGCCCTCCGCGCCCACGTCGTCCCAGGATTTGAACTCGACGCGATTGGGACCGAGCTGCGAAAGATATCCGCGCACCTCGACGCCGTATTTCTCGCGCAGCCACTTCTTCGCGACCGCACCCGCCGCAACGGCCGGCGCAGTCAAACGAGCGGAAGCACGACCGCCGCCGCGTGGATCGCGAATGCCGTACTTCTTGAGGTACGTGTAGTCGGCGTGCCCGGGGCGGAACGACTTCGCGATCTTGTCGTAATCCTTCGAGCGCTGGTCCACGTTCTTGATCAGGAGCGCGATCGGCGTGCCCGTCGTGCGCCCCTCGTACACGCCCGAGAGAATCTCCACCAGGTCATCCTCGCGCCGCTGCGTAACGTGCCGCGACGTGCCGGGCTTGCGTCGGTCGAGGTCGGGCTGGATGTCCTTCTCCGAGAGCTCCATCCCCGGTGGGCAGCCGTCGATCACGCAGCCGATCGCGGGCCCGTGCGATTCGCCGAACGTGGTGACAGTGAAGAGGGTGCCGAGAGTGTTGCCGGACATGGGGATGAAGTTTACTGCATCCGAAGTTCACGCCGACCGAAAGATGCCTTGACAATTTGCGTTTCCTTACTTTATAGTAAGGCATGGCAACGGCGACCATCACGAGCAAGGGACAGATCACCATTCCGCGGGAAGTGCGGGAGGCGCTGGGGGTCGGGACGGGCGATCGCGTCGAGTTCGTCGCCGAGGAAAAAGGCGTCTACAAGGTCGTCGCGGCGACACGCGATGTCCGGCACCTGAAGGGCTTGATCGCCAAACCCCGCAAACCCGTGACGATCGAGGCGATGAAGCGCGCGATTGCGCGCGCCGGCTCCAGGAAGTGATCGGCCTCGACACGAACGTCATCGTCCGCTACATCACGCAGGACGAGCCGCGGCAGTCGGCCGCTGCCACTCGCCTCATGGAGAAGGTGCTCGCCCCCGACAATCCGGGCTTCGTATCCCTGATTACCGTTTGCGAGGTTGCCTGGGTCCTGGCCGAGTGCTACGACGCGGATAGCGGGCGAATCCGCGCGGTCGTCGAAGGCTTGCTGGGAACGAAGCAGATCGAGGTGGAGTCCGCCGAGCTCGTGTGGAAGGCGCTTCGAGCGTGGGAAGGCTCGGCCGCGGGCCTGAGCGACGCCCTGATCGCGCAGGTCGCGGTGGCTGGAGGCGCAAGCAAAGTGGTCACGTTCGACAAGGCCGCGGCGAAGCTTCCATTGTTCGAGCTCCTGGACTGACCCCTCCAGAACAAGCGTCATCGCCCGGTGTCATACTCGCCGTGAATGCCAACGCCCGTAAAAGGAGCACGAACATGTCGGAAGTACAGGCGGCAAGGGACAAGCTGATCGAGGATTTCAACGCAATCATCGCGGATTCCGAGCAGCTGCTGAAAGCTGCGGCGGCTGTGGGGGGCGAGAAGGCCCAGGGAATCCGCGCGGACCTCGAGAGCAGGATCCAGGATGCGCGCGAACGCGTGGCGCGGATGCAGGACGCCGCCACCGAGCAAGCCCGGCGCGTCGTAAAGCAGACGGACGAATACGTGCACGAAAACCCGTGGCAGTCGATCGCCGTCGCAGCGGGCGTCGCGGCGGCCGTAGGCCTCGTGCTCGGTCTCGTGCTCAATCGCCGCTAGTGGACGAACCCGGGGCGCGCCCAGGCGTCCTCGATTCGCTGCGCTCGCTCGTCGCGACCTTCTTCGAGGCGGCAGGCACGCGCGTCGAGCTTGCGGCGGTCGAATTCCAGGAGCAGTCCGAGCGGCGCAAGGAGCTGCTGATCCTCGCGGTCGTGGCCGGCGTGTTCGGGGCGATGGGCCTGCTGCTGGTTGCGTTCTTCGTCGTCGTGGCCTTCTGGGACACGTACCGCCTCACCGCCATCGCCGCGGTGACGCTGATCTATCTGGGCATCGCCGTTGCGGCGGTGCTGCGCATGCGCGCGAAGGCGCGGGCCATGCCTCCGCCTTTCGAGGCCACGTTGCGGGAGCTCGCGGCGGATCGTGAAATGCTGAAGGGCTGGCGGCGCGATGGCTGATCTCGACGAACTGGCCGCGCGCAAGCAGCTCCTCTCGGCGCGGGCGGCGCTCCAGCGCCTTCAAGTCTCCGTCGAGATCGAGAGGCTTCGCGACAAGTCGCGCTGGGTGGGATCGGTCGCGGGCGCCGCGCTGCTGCTCCTCGGCCGGCGCACTCGAGTCGCGCGGGTGCTGAGATGGGCGGCCGCCGCATTCGCGCTGCTGCGGCTCTTTCGCCGCTAGGGCTTCTTCAGCCCGCCACGATCGCCGCCGGCGCCTTCCGCAGCATCGCCTCGAGCTGCTCGATGGGGATGGGCCTGCTGTAGAGGAAGCCCTGGACTTCGTCGCAATCCAGGTCGCGCAGCACCCTCTCCTGCTCCATCGTCTCCACGCCTTCCGCGACGACCTTCATTCCCAGCGCGTGCGCGAGCGAGATCACCGTGGAGACGATCGCGAGGCGCCGCGGATTGCTCGCGACGTCGTCCACGAAGGATTTGTCGATCTTGAGCGTGCCGGCCGGCAGTTGCGCGACGTAGTTCAGCGACGAGTAGCCCGTCCCGAAATCGTCGAGCGCGACGCCGATGCCCATGCGTTGCAGGCGCCAGAGCACCGCGATGCACGCTTCGATGTCTTCCATCATCACGCTCTCGGTGATCTCGATGTCGAGCCCGTCGAGCGATTCGTTCGTGCCGAGTGCGCTCGCGAGATACGCGGGAAAATCGCGCTGGCGGAATTGCACGGGCGAGACGTTCACGGCCACGCGAAGGGTGGGATATCCCATTCCCCTCAGCCGCGCGACATCGCTCATCGCCTGGCGGATGGCCCAGCTGCCCACTCCGAGGATCATGCCGGTGTCCTCGAGCGCGGGAATGAAATCGCCGGGCGGCGTGAGGCCGCGGCCCGGCCGGTTCCAGTAGAGCAGCGCCTCCAGCCCCGTGACCCTGCCGGAGCGCGGGTCGACCTTCGGCTGGTAGAGCAACCTGAACTCGCCGGATGCGAGCGCGCGAGAGAGCGCGCTTTCGAGCACGAGGCGGTTCGCGTTGGCGGCGTTCAGGTGCGGCTCGTAGAAGAGCCACATGTCCGCCGAATCCTTGGCGCGCTTCAATGCGGCCTCGGCATTGGTGAGCAGCGCATCGCTCGTGGCGCCGTCGGTTGAAGTCGGGAAGATCGAGACGCCGCCCTTGAAGAGGAGCCGTATCGATTGCCCGTTCAGCTCGTACGTCGCGTCGAGCGCCTCGAAGATCTTGCCGATCCGGGACGCGACCTGCGAATCGTGGGCGAGCTCGCTCAGGATCACCGCGAACTGGTCGCCGCCGATCCGCCCGACGGTGTCCGACGATGCGACCGCCCCCGAGATCCGTTCGCCGATCGACTTGAGGAACGCGTCGCCCGCATGCCGGCCCAGGTTGTCGTTCACGACATGGAAGCCGCGCGCGTCGATCACGACCACGGCCATGCGATTGGGCGTGCGCCGCGAAGCCTCGACCAGCGTCCCGAGCGTCTCCTGGAAGAGCCTCCGGTTGGCGAGGCCCGTGAGCGGATCGTAGTAGGCGAGATGGTGGACCTCGCGCTCCTTCTCGATGTGGTCCAGGCCGAACGAGATGTCGCCCGCGAGCTCTTCGAGCAGCCGCATCTCTTCGTCGTCGAAGTACCCGGGCACGAGCGAATAGAGCACGAGGAGGCCCACGGCCGTGTCGCCCACCATGAGGGGGAGTCCGACCACCGAGCGGAAGCCGCGCGCGAGCGCGAGCTTTCCGTGCCGGACCACTGCGTCCTTCTCGATGTCGTTGCTCACGACGGGCCGCTTGCCGCGCACGACCCGCCCGGAAAGCGTATTGCCCTCAGGCACGTCCTCGCGCGCGCTGAATTTCGCTACGCCGAGGAATCCCTGCTCGTTGCCCGTCCACGCGACGGGAAGGATCGCCTGCGTCTCGGCATCGACGAGGCCGGCCCACGCGAAGGCGAAGTGCCCCTCGTCCACGGCGATCCGGCACGCTTCCGCGAGGAGCTCGCCGCGGTCGCGGATGCGCACGATCGCGGAGTTGATGTCGCCGAGCACGGACGTGATCCGGTTCAGGCGCTCGATCTTCTCCTGCTGCAGGGTTCGCTCAGTGACGTCGGTCGAGACGACGACGACGCGCGAGACCTTTCCGGTCTCGTCGCGGATCACGCTGCCCTTCGACTCCAGGTATCGCAACGAGCGGTCAGGGAGGATCCAGCGGAATTTCGCAGCGCGTCCCACGCCCGACTCGACGGTCTCGCGGAACGTGTTGCGGATCGTCTCGAGGTCGTCGGGATGGATCTCGCGAAACGAGTCGCTGCCCGCGAGGTCGGTGCCGAAGAAGGCGCGATACGAAGGGCTGCTGTAGAGGCGGCGTCCCTCGAGGTCCAGCAGCGCGATGAAATCGGCGGAGCTCTCGGTGATGAGGCGGAACTTCTCTTCACTCTCGGCGAGGTCGCGCGTGACGCGGCTCGAGCGCAGGATGTAGCGCAGGCGATGCGGGAGGAGCGCCCAGTTGATGGGCTTCGAGATGAAATCCGTGGCGCCGGCGGAATAGGCCGAGGAGATCGAGTCCACGTCGCCCAGGCCCGTGGCCATGACGACCGGCACATCGCGCGCGCGGCTCGCGTTGCGCAGGCTGCGCAGGACCTCGAGTCCATCGAGGCCGGGCATCTCGACATCGAGCAGGACCAGGTCCGGATTGTCGCGCTCGAAGACCTCGAGCGCCTCGTTGCCGTCCCTCGCCTCGACGACGCGAAAGCCCGATGACTCGAGCACCGCGCGGGTCAGCGCCCGCGTGGTGTTCTCGTCGTCGGCTGCCAGGACGAGTGGGTTCAGGAGGCCGCCTCGCGAATGCGCCCGGCGAGGTCGGACCTCACGTGGGCGAACTCGGCATCGATCGCCTGCGCGAGGCGTTCCGCGCCGGTCGTGCGGCCGCCGCGGCAGTGGATCTCGAGATCCTTGCAGAGCTCGGCGAGGAAGAGCGCGCCCAGGTTCGCGCACGCCGACTTGAGCGTGTGCGCCTCGCGCGCGACCGACGCCGCGTCTCCGGCCGCCATCGCGGACTTGATCGCCGACAACCGGCGCGGCGAATCCTCGAGGTAGGCCGCGATGAGCTTGCCGAGCAGCTCCGGGCCGCCGCTGCCGAGCGTGAGCACGTTCTCGATCACCTGTTCGTCGATGTGCGGCCCCGGCGGCGAATATTGCGGAGTCTCCGGGACCCAGCGCGCAAGCGTGGTCTCGAGCTGCTCCAGCGTGAAGGGCTTGGAGAGGTAATCGTCCATTCCCGCGGCGAGGCACTTGTCGCGGTCTCCTTCCACCACGCCCGCGGTGAGCGCGACGATGGGCATCCTTCGCCCCGAGCTCGACGCCGCTTCGCGCGCGCGAATCGCCGCGGTCGCTTCGAATCCGTCCATCTCCGGCATCTGGCAATCCATGAGCGCGGCATCGAATTCGCCGTGCTCGAGCGCTTCAAGCGCTTCGCGCCCGTTGCGCGCGATCGTGCAGCGGCAGTCCAGGACCTCGAGCATGTGCAACGCGAGCTCCTGGTTCACGGCGTTGTCCTCGACGAGGAGGATGCTCGCGCGAAGCTGGCGGTACGTCGCGCGCTCCTGCAGCGATGCGCCCTCGAAAACCTTGCCCCTCAACGAGCTCATCAGGCAATCGAAGAGGCGCGACTGCCGGACGGGCCGCACCAGGAACTGGCCGACTCCGGCCTCGACGCCTTCGTTCTCGTCCTGGCCCACGGAGCTCAGCATGACCAGGGGTAGATCGCGGAACGCCGTGTCGGCCAGGATCGCGCGCGCGAGCTCCACGCCGCGCATGCCGGGCATCTGGTCGTCGAGGATCACGATGTCGTACGGATGGCCCGCGTCGCGCGCGGAGCGCAGCCTGTCGAGCGCGCGCGGTCCCGAATCCGCTTCGTCCTGCGCGAGGCCGAGCGCCGCGAGCTGGTGGCGCAGGATCTCGCGATTGATCGCGTTGTCGTCGACCACGAGGGCGCGAAGCCCCGCCATCTGGTGCCGGATGTCCCGCTCCTGCGCGGGCGATGCCGCGGGGGGAGCCTTCGCGACCTTCAGCTCGAACCAGAACGTGGAGCCCTTCCCCGGCGCGCTCGCAACGCCGATCGACCCGCCCATCTTCTCGATTAGCTGCTTGCAGATTGAAAGGCCCAACCCGGTGCCGCCCTGCTTATGGGAAGGAATATCGATGAGCTGCGTGAAAGGCTCGAAGATGCGCCGATGCTGGTCCTCGGGGATGCCGACGCCGGAGTCGATCACCTCGAAGCGCAGCTGCGTCGATTCGGCTTCGTCTCCCAGCACGACCACGCGCACGAGGACGGAGCCGCGCGCGGTGAACTTGATCGCATTGCCCACGAGGTTGATCAGCACCTGGCGCAGGTGGCTTCCGCTGCCGAGAAGGTGGGTGGGCGCGCTCGCGGGAATGAGGCTGTTCAGCTCGAGCATCTTGCGGCGCGCGGGTTCGGCCAGCGTGTCGGTCACTTCCTCGACGAGCTCGCGAAGGTCGAAGGGCTCGCTGCGCAGCTCGAGGCCTCCCGCCTCGATCTTCGAGAAGTCGAGGATGTCGTTGATGACCGAGAGCAAGGCGACGCCGGAGCGGTGCGCGACGTCGGCGAAGCGCCGCTGCCGCGGATCGAGGCGTGTCGAGAGCAGGAGCTCGGTCATCCCGAGCACGCCGTTCATGGGCGTGCGGATCTCGTGGCTCATCGTGGCGAGGAACTGGCTCTTCGCGCGGCTGCCCGCTTCGGCCGCGTCGCGCGCGAGCGAAAGCTCGGCCGTGCGCTGGTCGACAAGCACCTGGAGGTTGTCCCGGTGATGCTGGAGCTCCGCCTCCGCGCGGCGCCGCTGCTCGACTTCGTCGCGCAGCAGGCGGTTCTGCTCGCGAAGCGTGCGCGACAGGAGCTGGCTTTGCAGGGAGACCGAGAGCGCGACGCCCATGATGAGGAGCGTGACGGCGGCGATCGCGGCGGCGAGCGGCACCGGATCGAGGCCCGCGCCCGTCCCCGTCGCTCCCGACGATATGCACACGGTCGCATACATGCCGGTGTAGTGCATTCCGCAGATCGCCACGCCCATCACCAGCGCGGCGCCGACCTTCAAGGGAAGGCTGTTGCCCCTGCCCAGGCGGAACACCAGCCATATCGCGACGGTCGAGCACACGATCGCGTTCACGATCGAGAGCAGCCATCCGCCCAGGTAATACATGACGAGCGCGTCCATGCGCAGCGCCGCCATGCCGGTGTAGTGCATCGTGGCGATTCCGATGCCCATGATCGCGCCGCCCGTGAGCAGGCGCCACCACGACAGGACGCCGCGCGTGACGACGTAGAGGGCGAAGCCGGAGGTGGCGATGGCGGCCGCCATCGAGGCGAGTGTGGTCCACGGCTCGTAGCGCACCGCGATCGGCAGCTTGTAGGCGAGCATGGCCACGAAGTGCATCGACCAGATTCCGGCGCCCATCGCGAACGCGCCGCCGGCGAGCCAGGCGGCCGCCCTGCGAGGTTCGGAGCGATAGTCGCTCACGCGCCCCGCGAGGTCGATCGCCGTGTACGCGGCGAGGGAGGCCACGAGGTACGAAAGCACGACGAGCCACAGGTCGTACCCGGCGGGAAGGGCGGGTCCGGGCAGCGGGCCGGTCACGAATTGCAGGAACTTGTCCACGCATGTCTCCCTGCGGAAGGGCGCGGGATAAATATTGCGGCAAATTCGCCCGGGGAAATGTGACGTGCTTCACATTCCGCGTTAAAGCTGTAATGGAGGGCGCCCCTGCCGGGCGCACGAATTCAGTGCGCCTGCCGCCGGCGAAACACCACGGTGAGGTTGTTCGCGGGCATGGGCACCGCCTCGTCGAGCTCCAGCCCCTCGGCCTTCGCGGCCGCGGCCACTTCCTCCAGGTCGCGCACGCCGAAACGAGGGTCGCGCTCCTTGAGCCACGCATCGAACGTCTCGTTGCTCGGGGCCGTGTGCGCGCCGTCGCGCCTGTACGGTCCATAGGTCACCAGCACGCCGCCGGGCCGGAGGATCTCGCCCGCGCCGCGCATCAGCGCGAGCGTCGCCTCCCAGGGCGAGATGTGGATCACGTTGATGCAGACGATGGCGTCGGCCGACCGCACCGGCCACGGGAACCTGCAGAGATCGAACGCGACAGGCGCACGCACGTTCGCGAGCTTCTCGTGATCGATCCATGCCGCGATCGACGCGTGCTTCGCCACGTCCATCTCGGAAGGCTGGAAGGCGAGACCGTGAAGCGCCCTCGCGAAGTGCGCGACGTGCTGGCCGGTTCCGCTGCCGATCTCGAGGACGACGCCGCTCGAAGGCAGCACGCGCCTCAACACATCGAGAATCGCGTCCTTGTTGCGTTCGGCGGGCGCCGCCGTTTCACGCGCGTCCATGGGCATCACCGCCTGCGCCAGGCAATCCACCCGATCATCGCGGTCAGCGCAACGAGGATCGCGGCCCTGTGCTCGTTGGCGGCGCGTATCACCCGCTGGGAGAAGCCGCTCGGCGGGGGAGCAGGCACGCCGGCCGAAGCGGCAACGGTGGCTGCCGCGGGATGCAGCACCTTGTCCTCGGCGACTTTCTTCTCGTCGCCAGGATGGTAGCCAGGTATCAGCTCGCTCATCGCGACCGCCGTCCGTTGGGCCGAGGGGTTGTTGAAGGCGAGCGTGAAGGGGCGAATTCCGCGCGCGGCGAAGACGATCTGCGCCGGTCGCCACTGCGCCTCAACCACCGGCGAACGGTCGCCCAATTCCGCGGCCGACGCGTCATACTCGAGGCGTACCCGGCGCATGAAGCGGCGCTCTATCTCGACCGGTGGCG
>DATGGI010000077.1:0-20683 GCA_035308545.1 Usitatibacter sp. | reverse complement strand
GCTGGTTGAGCATGTCGTACTCGGGCGTCGCCGCCGCTGCCAGATCGAGGGGAATGAGCGCGGGCTGTGCCCCGCCGGCGGCGGTTATCGCGTCGTAGGTCGCTTCGAGCTTCTCGAGCCTGCGGCCCAGCAAGGCCACTGTCGCGCCATGGGACGCGCAATCGAGGGCAACGGCCCGGCCCAGGCCCTGGCCCGCGCCGGTGACGAGCACGACACGGCCCGAGAGGAGGTCTGGGTGCGGCCTGTACGCTGCAGGATCGATCGGGAAGGCTTCGGAAGTCATCGGCGCGAAAGGTGATGCAGGGCGGTCTCCGCGGCGATCCTGCCGCTTGAAACGGCGCTTTCCAGGGTGGCCGGGTAAAGGCTTTCGGTGTAGTCGCCCGCAAGGACGAAGCCCGGGGCTGCCGTTCGATTGGGCGGGCGGAACGCATCCGGCGTGCACGCGAAAGTAGCGCGCTTCTCCGTGATCACCTTGGTCCACGCCGGCGTTGGCAGTGGCCCCAGTGCCTCCGCGACCTCGCGGTGTATGAGAGTTCCCAGCACATCGTTGTCGAGCTCCGTGTGCGGCCCCGAAGCGGACATCACGGCCGCGAGGAGTCCCCGCGAGTTCGAAAGCGCCTCGCGATCGAACACCCACTGCACGTGTCCTCCGGTGAGTCCCACCATAGGATGCGCGAGTTTCACGCTGGTGTCGTACTGGAGGTACACGGTGATGATCGGCTCATGCTCCATGGCGTCGATGTGGCCGCGCAGCGCATCGAGGGCACGGCATGACGCGATGATGGACCCGACCTGATAGGGCGCCACCGCGCAGACCACCGCGTCGAAACGCCTGAACCGGCCGCCCACTTCGAGCGTCCAGCCGTCGCCATCCGGCTCGATGGAACCGACACGCGTGCCCAACGCGATCTCGGCGCCGCGTTCTCCGAGCCATCCGATCGCGGCATCCGGAAAGATGGCGGAGAGATCCTGCGCCGGCACCAGCAGATCCGAGTCCTCGCGATGGCGGAAGAGTGCATCGCGAAGGGTGTTGGCGAAGACTTGCGCGTCGGCGTCGGCGACGGGGGTGTTCAGCGCCGAAACGCAGAGGGGCTCCCACAGGAAGCGCCGGGCGGCGGCGGGCTGGCGGTGCGCATCGAGGAGTTGGCCGACGGTCGATCCGCGCGCGACGGCGAAATTGGAAAGGCGCAACGCGAGCGCCATGCGCGCGGCGGCGATGCGTTCGGCCGCCGTGAGTCCATGGGCGCGCGCAAGCGCCAATGCGAGATGAAACGGCGCCGGCAGCCTCGGCGCGCGAAGCGAGAAGCGTCCCGGAAAATCGAGCGTGAGCGGCGTTCGCAATAACGAGCTCTCCGGAACGCCGACCTCGCGCATCATCGCGAGCGTCTCGCGATAGGCTCCGAGCAGCAGGTGCTGCCCGTTGTCCAGGAGCGTGCCGCGATACTCGACCCGCCGCGCGCGTCCGCCGGGCGTGCGGTTCGCCTCGAAGAGACTCACGGCGCGGCCCGCGCGCGCGAGCGTGACAGCCGCTGCGAGCCCGGCATAGCCGGCCCCCACCACCGCGATGCGGGGCGTCACGAGCGCACCCAGGTCTTCCAGGCGATCCAGAGCTTGCGAAGCGGGGTGAGGCCGATGCGTTGTTCGAGGACGGCGAAATCGTCGCGCTGGATTTCCTCGAGGAGTGTGCCGTAGATCGCCGCCATGATGAGTCCCGCGCGCTGGCTCCTGCGATCCTCGGGCGCGAGTTTCGCGTAGGCCGCCTCGTAGTAGGACCTGGCCCGGGCGGCCTGGGCCCGCATGACCCTCACGAATGCGTCGCCCCCCTTGCGAGCGATGATGTCCTCGGCCGTCAGGCCCTCGCGCGCGAGCTCCTCCTGCGGCAGGTAGACGCGGTCGCGGCGGGCATCCTCGCCCACGTCGCGGATGATGTTGGTGAGCTGGAACGCGATGCCGAGGTTCTCCGCATACTCGAGCGTGGACGGATTCGCGTATCCGAAGATCGTCGCGGATAGCTGCCCCACGACGCCCGCCACCCGGTGGCAATAGAGCTTGAGCGCGTCGAAATCCGGATAGCGATGGTGCGTGAGGTCCATCTCCATTCCGTCGATGATCTCGTTCATGCGGGCGGCGTCGAGGCCATACGGTTGCGCGAACGGAGCGAGCGCCTTCGTGACCGGGTGCTGCGGATGCCCCGCGAAGAGGTTGGCGACTTCCGTGCGCCACCACGCGAGCTTGGTGCGCGCGACGCCCACGTCCTTCACCTCGTCGGCGACATCGTCGACCTCGCGGCAGAAGGCGTAGAACGCCGTGATGGCGCGGCGTCTTTCCGCGGGGAGGAAAAGGAAACTGTAGTAGAAGCTCGAGCCGCTTGCGGCGGCCTTCTCCTGGCAGTACTCGTCGGGAGTCATGCGATCCCTGAAGCGGCTTTTGCGACGATGCGGATCCAGTCCATCCTGCCGAGCTTCGGCCGGTGGCGGAACACGTCTCCGCGGACGGCGTCGATTTTATCGAGAATGGCGCCGCCTCCCAGGACTGTCGCGCGAATCTCGATGCCCATGCGTCCCGGCAACGCTTTTCCGAGGGGCGCGCCTTCCATGAGCATGCCGCGAGCCCTTTCGCATTCGAAGGCCATGAGTTTGCGCCACGAGTCGCCGGCACGCCGTGCCGCGATGTCGGCTTCGGCCACACCGAATCGCTCGAGGTCGTCCTGCGGGATGTACACGCGCCCCTTGTCCCAATCCACCGCCACGTCCTGCCAGAAGTTGATGATCTGGAGCGCGGAGCAGATCCTGTCGGATTGCTCGCGCGAGTAGCTCTTCCTCTCGGCCCTTTCAAAGAGATGGATCACGAGCCGCCCGATTGGGTTCGCGGAGCGTCGCGAATAGTCCATGAGCTCGGCGAAGTCCGCGTAGCGTTTCTTCACGACGTCCTGCTTGAAAGCATCGATGAGGTCGCGGAGCAATGGGATCGGCAGCTCCTGCTCGCGAATCGCGTCCTCGATGCGCGCGAACTCGTTGGCGGGCGCGCGGCCGCGCTCGATCGCGTCGAGCGCCTGCAAATAGCGATCGAGTCCCTTGAGCCGCTCGGAATCGGGCATGTAGCCCTCGTCGGCGATGTCGTCGGCGCCGCGCGCGAAGCCGTAGATCGCCTCGACCGGAGCGCGCAGCGCCGCCGGGAGAAGCCAGGAGGCCACCGGGAAGTTCTCGTAGTGATCGACAGGCAATGGAGGTCGGAAGCTTTTGAATTTTCTGGATTATATCGGCCTCGGCGCCCGGCTTGCGGCAATTCGGGAGGGTCCGATTTCGGGTATAATTCCGCGACCGCGAAAGTGGCGGAATTGGTAGACGCACTGGATTTAGGTTCCAGCGCCGAAAGGCATGGGGGTTCGAGTCCCTCCTTTCGCACCAGGTCGCAATTTCGGCATCGCTCCGCCGCCCTCGCGAAGGCTTGAGGGAAAAATCCAACAAGGAAAAACATCGATGCAGCAGGCAGTCCAGAACACATCCAGCTCGCTGGAGCGAAACATCACGGTGTCGGTGCCGATCGAGCAGATCGAGGCCGAGATCGCCACGCGGCTGAAGAAACTCGCGCGCACGGTGAAGATGCAGGGCTTCCGTCCCGGCAAGGTTCCGCTCAAGATGGTCGAACGCCAGTACGGCTACCAGGTCCGCCAGGAAGTGGTGACCGATTCCGTCTTCAAGCAGTTCGACGAAGCCGTGAAGGGGCAGAACTATCGCGTGGCCGGCTATCCGCGCTTCCAGCCCGTGAACGCGCAGCAGGGCGCCACCGCGATGGAGTACACGGCCACCTTCGAGGTCTATCCGGAAGTCTCCGTCGGCGACGTGTCGGTCCGCTCCGTGCGCCGACCGATCACCACGGTCGGCGATGCCGACGTGGCGAAGACGATCGACACGCTTCGCAAGCAGCGGGCCACGTTCGAGAACGTCGATCGCGCCGCGGCGACGGGCGACCTGGTGAACATCGATTTCGAGGGCCTCATCGCCGGCCAGCCCTTCGAGGGCAACAAGGCCTCCAACTTCACGGTCATCCTGGGCGAAGGGCGCATGCTGCCCGATTTCGAGTCGGCCATCGCCGGCATGAAATCCGGTGAGCAGAAGACCTTCCCGGTCACCTTCCCGCAGGACTACGACGAGCGGGTGAGGGGCAAGACCGCCGACTTCACCGTCACGGCGAACCAGGTCGCGCAGCCGAAGCTGCCCGAGCTGGACGCGGCCTTCGCGAACCAGCTGGGCGTCGAGGACGGCGATGTGGAGCGGCTCAAGCGCGAGGTGCGCGAGAACGTCGAGAAGGAAGTCGCCAAACGCGTTCGCGCCACGGTCAAGGACCAGGTGATGGACGCGCTGCACGACGCGGCCGCGTTCGAGGTACCGCGCGCCCTGCTCGAATCCGAGATCCAGCGCATGCAGCAGCAGGCGCTCGAGGACCTGAAGCAGCGCGGCATGACGACCAAGGACCTCACCCTGCCCCCCGATCTCTTCGCCGACCGCGCGCGCCGCCGCATCAAGCTGGGCCTGGTGGTGGCCGAGCTCGTGAAGAAGCACGGCCTGCAACCGACGCCCCAGCAGGTGCGCGCCTTCATCGAGGACCAGTCCAAGAGCTTCGAGCAGCCCGAGCAGCTCGTGAAGTGGTACTACGGCGACCCGACGCGCCTCGCGGAAGTCGAGGCGGTTGTAATGGAGGACAACGTCGTAGAATGGGGCCTGAAGAACATGAAGGTCACCGACGAGCCGAAGGCTTTCGACGACCTCATGGGGGCCAAGAAGGATTGAACATGTTCATTCGCCACGGGCAGGACGAAGATATGGAAGAACCGAGCGGGCTGGGACTCATTCCGATGGTGATCGAGCAGTCGGGGCGCGGCGAGCGCGCCTACGACATCTACTCGCGCCTGCTGAAGGAACGCATCATCTTCCTTGTCGGGCCGATCAGCGACGGCATGGCGAACCTCGTCGTGGCGCAGTTGCTTTTCCTCGAGAGCGAGAACCCCGACAAGGACATCCACCTGTACATCAACTCGCCGGGCGGCAGCGTTTCGGCGGGAATGGCGATCTACGACACGATGCAGTTCATCAAGGCGGAGGTGTCGACGCTCTGCACGGGGCTCGCGGCGAGCATGGGCGCCTTCCTGCTTTGCGCCGGCGCCAAGGGCAAGCGTTTCTGCCTGCCGAACTCCCGCGTGATGATCCACCAGCCGTCGGGGGGATTCTCCGGCCAGGCCTCGGATATCGAGATCCACGCCAAGGAAGTGCTCTACCTCAAGCGCAAGCTGAACGAGATGATGGCCCAGCACACCGGCCAGCCGATCGAGACGATCGACCGCGACACGGATCGCGACAATTTCATGGGGGCCGAAGACGCTGTAAAGTATGGGCTGGTCGACCGTGTTCTGAAGAACCGCAGCGAAGCGGCTGCGGCCTAGGCAAGGAGAGTCGGCAGCGATATGACGGAAAAGGTCGGAGGGGAAAAGCTCCTTTACTGCTCCTTCTGCGGCAAGAGCCAGCACGAAGTCCGCAAGCTCATCGCCGGCCCGTCGGTTTTCATCTGTGACGAGTGCATCGACCTCTGCAACGACATCATCCGCGAAGAGGCGAGCACCGACACCACCCAGAAGGCCTCCAAGAGCGATCTCCCGAGCCCCCACGAGATCTGCGAGATCCTCGACCAGTACGTGATCGGGCAGGTCCAGGCCAAGAAGATCCTGTCGGTCGCGGTGTACAACCACTACAAGCGCCTCAAGACCGGCGGCAAGCAGGACGACGTCGAGCTCGCCAAATCCAACATCCTGCTGATCGGGCCGACGGGCTCGGGCAAGACGCTGCTCGCGCAGACGCTCGCCCGCCTGCTGAACGTGCCCTTCGTGATCGCGGACGCCACGACGCTCACCGAGGCGGGCTACGTCGGCGAGGACGTCGAGAACATCATCCAGAAGCTGCTCCAGAAGTGCGACTACGACGTCGAGAAGGCGCAGCGCGGCATCGTCTACATCGACGAGATCGACAAGATCTCCCGCAAGAGCGACAACCCGTCCATCACGCGCGACGTGAGCGGCGAGGGCGTGCAGCAGGCGCTCCTCAAGCTCATCGAGGGCACCATCGCCTCGGTGCCGCCGCAAGGTGGCCGCAAGCACCCAAACCAGGAGTTCGTGCAGGTCGACACCACGAACATCCTGTTCATCTGCGGCGGGGCCTTCGGCGGCCTCGAGAAGGTGATCCAGAACCGCACGGATCGCTCGGGAATGGGCTTCGGCGCCCACGTGCGCTCCATGAACAACCGCCAGGAGCTGAATGAGCTCCTGCACGACGTCGAGCCCGAGGACCTGATCAAGTACGGCCTGATCCCGGAATTCGTGGGGCGCCTGCCCGTGGTGGCGGTGCTCGACGAGCTCGACTCCGCCGCGCTCGTGAAGATCCTGACCGAGCCCAAGAACGCGCTGGTGAAGCAGTACCAGAAACTCCTCGCCATGGAAGGCGTGGAGCTCGAGTTCCGCGACCACGCGCTGGGCGCCATCGCCAAGCGCGCGCTGGAGCGGCGCACGGGCGCGCGCGGCCTTCGTTCGATCATCGAGCACGCTCTGCTCGACATCATGTTCGACCTCCCATCCCTCGCCAACGTCCAGAAGGTGGTCGTCGACGAGGGCGCCATTTCGGGCGACGGAAATCCGTTGCTGATCTACTCCGACCAGCCGAAGGTCGCGAGTGGCCAGCAGTAGACGCCACTTCCCGCTCCTACCGCCCCCGGCGGGGCTTGATGGTCTGCCTCCCCGCCCCAAGGTTTCGAAGTGTCCAACCCAGGAAATCCCATGACCACCTCCCTTTCGACTGAACGCGTCCTTCCCCTGCTTCCCCTGAGGGACGTGGTTGTCTTCCCCCACATGGTGATCCCGCTTTTCGTGGGCAGGCCCAAGTCCATCAAGGCCCTCGAAGCGGCCATGGAGGAGGGCAAGAACGTGGTCCTCGTCGCGCAGAAGAGCGCCGCGAAGGACGAGCCCAGTCCCGAGGATCTCTACGACGTGGGGACCGTCTCCACGATCCTGCAGATGCTCAAGCTTCCCGACGGCACGGTGAAGGTGCTGGTCGAGGGCGTGCAGCGGGCGCGCATCGAGCGCGTGCTCACGGAGAAGGCCAATTTCGAGGCCGAGATCGACCTCATCGCCGGCGAGGAGCCCGATTCAAACGAAGTCGAGGCGATGCGCCGCACGCTGCTCGCGCAGTTCGACCAGTACGTGAAGCTGAACAAGAAGATCCCGCCGGAGGTCCTCACCTCGCTGTCGGGCATCGACGGCGCCGGGCGCCTTTCGGACACGATCGCCGCGCACCTGCCGCTCAAGCTCGAGCAGAAGCAGCAGATCCTCGAGATGTTCAACGTCGGCCGGCGCCTCGAGCAGCTCCTGCAGCTCCTCGAGACCGAGATCGACATCATGCAGGTCGAGAAGCGCATCCGCGGGCGCGTCAAGCGCCAGATGGAAAAGTCCCAGCGCGAGTACTACCTCAACGAGCAGGTGAAGGCGATCCAGAAGGAGCTCGGCGACTCGGAAGAGGGCGCCGACCTGGACGAGCTCGAGAAGAAGATCAAGTCGGCCCACATGCCGAAGGAAGCTCGCGTGAAGGCGGAGGCGGAGCTGAAGAAGCTGAAGCTCATGTCGCCCATGTCGGCCGAGGCCACGGTCGTGCGCAACTACATCGACACGCTCGTGGGCCTGCCGTGGAAGAAGAAGACCAAGGTCTCCACGGACCTCAAGAATTCCGAGCGCATCCTCGATGCCGACCACTACGGCCTCGAGAAGGTGAAGGAGCGCATCGTCGAGTACCTCGCGGTGCAGCAGCGCGTTGACAAGCTGAAGGCGCCGATCCTGTGCCTCGTGGGCCCGCCCGGCGTGGGCAAGACCTCGCTTGGGCAGAGCATCGCGCGCTCCACGAACCGCAAGTTCGTGCGCATGTCGTTGGGCGGCGTGCGCGACGAGGCGGAGATCCGCGGCCACCGGCGCACCTACATCGGTTCGATGCCCGGCAAGATCCTGCAGAACATGACGAAGGTGGGCGTCCGCAACCCGCTCTTCCTGCTCGACGAAGTCGACAAGATGGGCATGGATTTCCGGGGCGATCCGTCGTCCGCGCTGCTCGAGGTCCTCGATCCCGAGCAGAACCACACGTTCGTGGACCACTACGTCGAGGTCGAGTACGACCTGTCGGACGTGATGTTCGTCGCGACCGCCAACACGCTGAACATCCCGGCGCCTCTCCTCGACCGCATGGAGATCATCCGCCTGTCGGGCTATACCGAGGACGAGAAAGTCCACATCGGCAAGCAGTACCTCCTGCCCAAGCAGTTCAAGGCGAACGGCATCAAGGACGGCGAGCTGACCGTGACCGACGGCGCCCTGCGCGACATCACGCGCTACTACACGCGTGAGGCGGGCGTTCGCGGCCTCGATCGCGATCTCGCCAAGGTCTCGCGCAAGGTGATCAAGTCGATCCTCACGCGCAAGAAGGACGGCACGCACGTCACGGTGAATTCCAAGAACCTGGACAAGTACCTGGGCGTGCGCAAGTACACCTACGGCATCGCCGAGAAGGAAAACCAGATCGGCCAGGTGACGGGCCTCGCGTGGACCGAGGTAGGCGGCGAGCTGCTCACCGTGGAGGCGGTCAAGCTTCCCGGCAAGGGCAACACGGTCACCACGGGCAAGCTGGGCGACGTGATGCAGGAATCGATCAAGGCGGCCATCTCCGTGGTGCGCGCGCGCGCCAGGCGCCTGGGCATCGCGGAGGATTTCTACCAGAACCTCGATCTGCACATCCACCTGCCCGAGGGCGCGACGCCCAAGGATGGTCCTTCCGCCGGCATCGCGATCGCCACGGCGATCACGTCGGTGCTCACCGGAATCCCGGTGCGCTGCGACGTCGCGATGACGGGGGAGATCACGTTGCGTGGCGAGGCGCTTCCGATCGGCGGCCTCAAGGAGAAGCTGCTCGCGGCCCATCGCGGCGGCATCAAGCACGTCCTCATCCCCAAGGAGAACGTGAAGGACCTCCAGGAGATCCCCGAGGAAGTGAAGAACGCGATCGAGATCACGCCGGTGCAGTGGTTCGACGAGGTCCTGGAGCGCGCTCTCGAGCGCAAACCCGAGCCGCTCCCCGATACGCCCGTCGCCCCGCCCCCGGTCCCGCCGGAAGCGCGTCCGACGTTGATGAAGCATTAGGCTCGAGTCGCAAGGCACCAGGACGAGAAGGCCCGGGAAACCGGGCCTTCTCGCTCTTTCTCACGCCCATCGGGCATGTTAAAATTGCGCTCTTTTCCGGGTGCTTAGCTCAGCTGGTAGAGCGTCGCCCTTACAAGGCGAATGTCGGGGGTTCGATCCCCTCAGCACCCACCACCGGAAAGCCGGATTTTCGATGTTGCCGAATCTCGGAGTGCCGAATTCTTGGAGTGGTAGTTCAGTTGGTTAGAATACCGGCCTGTCACGCCGGGGGTCGCGGGTTCGAGTCCCGTCCACTCCGCCAACTTCCCAGGGGCGAACCACCGGTTCGCCCCTTTTGCTAAGCCAGGGCGCGCCATGCTCCAGACGTTTCGCGAGTTCGCCGAGAAGAGAATCGTTCGATTCATCTTCGCGCTGTTCCTCGTCGTTCCATTCGGCTTCTTCGGCATCGACTACTACTTCCGCTCGCCGGTGGGCGGAGACGTGATCGCGAGCGTCGGGCGCCAGTCGATCGGCCAGCAGGATTTCGACAACGCGATTCGCCAGCAGACGGAGATGTACCGCCAGCAGTTCCGCGGGCAGTTCGACGCCTCGCTCATGGACAACCCCGAGATCCGGCGCAGCGTCCTCGACCGCCTCGTGAACGAGAAGCTCCTCGCCGTCGCGACCGAAAGATCCGGCGTGCACGTGGGCGACAAGCAGCTCATGGACAAGATCGCCGCCGAGCCCGCGTTCCAGGTGGACGGCAAGTTCAACAAGGAACGATACGACCTCATCGCCAAGTCCCAGGGCCTCACGCCCGTGGGCCTCGACGAGCGCCTGCGGCGCGACTATGCGCTCGGCCAATTCCGGGATTCCATCGCCGCGACCACGTTCGTGCCCAAGGCCACGCTGGACGGCTTCATCCGGCTTTCGGAGCAATCGCGCGAGGTGAGCGTGGTGGCGCTCCTGACGGAAGACTATCTCGCCAAGGTGAAGGTCACGCCCGAGCAGGTGAAGTCGTACTACGACGGCCACGCGGCCGAATTCACGATCCCCGAGTCCGTTCGCGTCGAATACGTCGAGCTCTCGGTGGATTCGCTCGCCGCGCGCGTCACGGTGAAGCCCGAGGACGTGCAGGCCACCTACGACGACCTCCTCAAGAACGGAAAGCTCGGCACCCTGGAAGAACGCCGCGCGAGCCATATCCTCATCACCGTGGCTCCCGACGCGAAGCCCGCCGATCGCGCGGTGGCCGAGGCGAAGGCCAACGAGATCGCCGCGCAGGTGCGCAAGAATCCCGCCGGCTTCGCCGACCTCGCCAAGAAGTCGTCCCAGGATCCGGGCTCGGCTGCGCAGGGCGGCGACCTGGGATTCTTCAGGCGCGGCGCCATGGTGAAGCCCTTCGAGGATGCGGTCTTCGCCGCGAAGAAAGGCGACATCCTGGGTCCCGTGAAATCCGATTTCGGCTACCACGTGATCCGCGTGACCGACCTGAAGCCCGCGAAGGTGAAGTCGCTCGCCGAGGCCACGCCCGAGATCGAAGCCGACCTCAGGAAGAAGGCGGCTTCGGGCAACTACCCGGATGCCTCCGAGCAGTTCACGAACCTCGTGTACGAGCAATCGCAGAGCCTCAAGCCGGTCGCGGAGAAGCTGAACCTCACGGTGCAACAGTCTCCGTGGATCCAGAAGGGGGCCACGAGCGCGGCGCCGTTCAACAACCCGAAGCTCCAGGCGGAGATCTTCTCGTCGGCCACCATCAAGGACAAGCGCAACACCAGCGCGGTGGAAGTGCAGCCCGGCATCCTCATCTCGGCCCACCTGCTCGAGCACAAGGATGCCGAGCTTCGCGCCTTCGATACCGTGAAGGCCGGCATCGAGAAGCGCCTCCAGCGCGAGGCGGCAACGAAGCTCGCCACGCAGGACGGCGAGTCGAAGCTCAAGGACCTGCGCGCGGGTCGGGACGGCGGCGTGCAGAAGTGGCCCGCGCCGCTCGCCGTGAATCGCCAGAAACCGGGTGGCCTCTTCCCGACCGTGATCGACCAGGTCTTCCGCGTCGATCCCAACAAGCTGCCCGCGTACACGGGCGTGGAAACGCCGGCGGGCTATTCGCTCGTGCAGGTGACCAAGGTGATCGATCTCGAGACTGTCGACGATGCGAAGCGCGAAGCGCTTGCGGGCCGGCTGCGCGATGCGGTGGCCGCGGGCGAGCTGGAGTCTTCGCTCGCGAGCGTGCGCGAGAAGGTCGGTGTCACCGTTCGCAAGGGCGCGCTCGACAAGGCGCCTTCCAACTAGCCGGCCCGACAGGCCCCGCTAGTCGTCCATCCCCGGGGTCACGTGGCTGAATCCCGCGTCGACGTAGATCGTTTCCCCGGTGATGCCGCTGGCGAGATCCGAGAGCAGGAACGCCGTCGTGTTGCCCACTTCTTCCGTGGTCACGCCGCGCCGAAGCGGCGCATATTTCTCCACGTGGTGCAGGATCTTCGAGAAACCACCGATGCCCGCGGCTGCGAGCGTCTTGATCGGCCCGGCCGAGATCGCGTTCACCCGCACGCCCGAGGGCCCGAGGCTCGCGGCGAGGTAACGAACCCCCGCCTCCAGGCTCGCCTTGGCGAGCCCCATGACGTTGTAGTTGGGGATCGACCGCGCGGCGCCGAGGTAGGAGAGCGTGACGATCGCCGCGTGCCGCCCCTGCATCATCGGCGCCGCGGCCTTCGCGAGCGCTGCAAGGCTGTAGCTCGACACGTCATGGGCGATGCGGAACGCTTCGCGCGAGACGCTTTCGTGGAACTCCCCCTTCAGCGCCTCGCGCGGAGCGAAGGCGATCGCGTGCACGAGGCCGTCGAGCGAGTCCCATTTCTTTCCGAGATCCGCGAACAGCGCCGTGATCTGCGCATCGTCGGCGACATCGCACGGGAAGACGAGTGTCGACGCGAATTCCTTCGCGAGATCGAGCACGCGCTCGCGCACGCCTTCGCCCTGGTACGTGAACGCGAGCTCGGCCCCTTCGCGCTGGCACGCCTTCGCGATGCCGTAGGCGATCGAGCGATTGGAGAGCATTCCGGTGACGAGGATGCGCCGGCCCTGCAGGAATCCCATGGATGTGGCGAATCAATGGTTACAGACGGGCTCGAAGTGTATCGCATAATCACAGTACGGTTGCCCATGGAGTGGACTTCGTGAGACCTGTGGCGACGCTGTTCGCGATACTGGTGCTGGCGGCGTCGGCAGCCTCCCCGGCGCACGCCGAGAAGGTCTTCCGCTACGCATTCCTCATCGCCGAGACCGGGTTCGATCCCGCGCAGATCTCGGATCTCTATTCCACGTACCTCGTCGACAACATCTTCGACACGCCGCTCAAGTACGACTACCTCGCGCGGCCCTCGAAGCTCGTGCCGAACACGCTCTCGGAGATGCCCGTGGTGAGCGACGAGGGCACGCTCTACACGATGAAGGTGAAGCCCGGGATCTACTTCGACGACGACGAGGCGTTCCACGGCAAGAAGCGCGAGCTCACGGCCGCCGACTACGTCTATTCGATCAAGCGCCTCTTCGACCCACAGCTTCGCTCGCCCAATCTCTTCCATTTCGAGGGGAAGGTCGTGGGAATGGACGAGGTCCTCGCCAAGGCTCGAAAGAGCGGCGTGATGGACTACGACTCCGAGGTGGAGGGCCTGCGCGCCCTCGACCGGTACACCTTCCAGCTGCGGATGAAGCAACCGAACTACAACGTCCTCTACTATCTCGCCTACTGCAGCCTTACTTGCGCCGTCGCGCGCGAGGTAGGCGATGCGTGGGGCATTCGCACGAGCGAGCATCCCGTCGGCACCGGCCCTTACCGGCTCGCGTTCTGGAAGCGTTCCTCGAAGATGGTATTCGAGAAGAACCCGAACTATCGCGAGGAGTTCTACGACGCGCATCCGAATCCGGGCGACACGCGCGGCGAGGCGATCGTCGCGGAGAACAAGGGCAAGCGATTGCCCATGATCGATCGGGTCGAGGTGTACATCGTCGAGGAGCCGCAACCGCGATGGCTCGCGTTCCTCAACGGCGATCACGACATGATCGAGAGGCTGCCCGCGGAGTTCAGCAACGTCGCGATTCCGGGAGGGCACATCGCGCCCAACCTTGCCAAGCGCGGCATCTACCTGGATCGCCAGCCGGGCATGGAGCTCACCTACTCGTACTTCGCGATGCAGGATCCGGTGGTCGGAGGCTATACGCCGGACAAGGTGGCGCTGCGGCGCGCGATCGTCCTGGCCAACGATATCGACCAGGAGATCCATATCGCGCGCAAGAACCAGGCGATCCCGGCGCAGAGCCCGATCGGCCCCGGCGTGAACGGCTACGATCCCGACTTCCACACGAGCGCGAGCGAATACGACCCCTCCAAGGCGAAAGCGTTGCTCGACATGTACGGCTACGTCGATTGCGACGGCGACGGGTGGCGCGACCTTCCGCGGGCGAACGCCGCGGCGCCATGCAAGCCGTTCGTCATCGAATACGCGACCTCGCCCGGCAGCGACCAGCAGGTCCTCGCCGAATTGTGGAAGAAGAACATGGACGCGATCGGCGTGCGCATGACATTCCGCCGCGAGAAGTGGCCGGACCTGCTCAAGGCTTCCCATGCGGGCAAGCTCCAGATGTGGGGCCTTGGCTGGAGCGCCGCCATTCCCGATGCCGACGAATTCTTCGTGACGCTCTACGGGCCGAACGCGGGTGAAGCGAACCATGCGCGCTTCCAGCTGCCGGAGTTCGATCGCCTCTACGAGCAGGCGAAGCGCCTGCCCGAGGGTCCCGAGCGCAACGCCCTCTACCGCGAGATGAGCCGCCTCGTGCTCGTCTATTCTCCCTGGCGCCTCGGCGTTCATCGCTACTACAACGACCTCGTGCAGCCCTGGGTCGTGGGATACGAGCGGCATCCGGTGCTTCGCGGCTTCTGGAAGTTCATCGACATCGATCCGTCGAAGTATCCTGGGGGGACGCACCCATGAAGTCGCTTTCGCTCCTGGCGGTCTGCGCTTTTCTCGCGCTCGGCGTTCGCGGCGAAGAGAAGGTGCTTCGCGTGCCGTTCCTCATCGCCGAAACCAACTTCGATCCGGCGTACACCTCGGACCTTTACTCCAACACGATCACCGAGGAGATCTTCGAGTCGCCCCTCACGTACGACTTCCTCGCGAGGCCGGCGAAACTCAAGCCCCAGACGCTCGAGGCCCTTCCCGAGATCACCGACGGGGGAAAGACCTACACGCTGCATCTCAAGAAGGGAATCCATTTCACCGACGATCCCGCCTTCGGCGGCAAGAAGCGCGAGCTGGTCGCGAACGACTATGCCTACGCGATGAAGCGGCTCATGGATCCGAAAGTCGCGTCGCCCAACCTCTGGCTCATCGATGGGCGCGTCGAGGGGATCCAGGAGGCCATGGCAAAGGCGAAGAAAGACGGAAAGTTCGACTACGACGCTCGGGTCCCGGGCCTCGAGGTGGTCGACCGCTACACGCTTCGCATCCACCTGCAGAAGCCCGACTACAACTTCCTCTACATCCTCGCGATGGCCAACGTCGGCGCCCAGGCGCGGGAGGTGGTCGAGAAGTACGGCAGCGACATCGGCGCGCATCCCGTGGGAACGGGCAGCTACAAGCTCGCCGAATGGCGCCGCGCTTCGAGGATCGTGCTCGTGAAGAATCCGGACTTCCGCGAGATGTACTACGAGGCCGAGCCTCCGGCCGACGATCCCGTCTCCCAGCGGCTCTACGCGGCGATGAAGGGCAAGCGCATCCCGCAGATCGACCGCGTCGAGGTGTACGTGATCGAGGAGTCGCAGCCGCGCTGGCTCGCGTTCCTCAACAAGGAGCTCGACTGGGAGAACCTGCCTTACGAGTTCCTCAACATGGTGATTCCCGGCGGCAAGCTCGCGCCCTGGGCCGAGAAGCGCGGCATCAAGTACATCCCGGACATCGATCCGGACGTGGTCTACATGTACTGGAACATGAAAGATCCCACGTTCGGCGGCTACACGCCCGACAAGATCGCTTTGCGGCGCGCGGTGAGCTTCGCGTACGACAACAACGAGGACGTGAACCTCATCCGCAACGGCCAGGCCATCGAGGCGGAAAGCCCGTTGCCTCCCGGCGTGGTGGGTTACGACCCGAAGTTCACGTTGGGCGAATCGTTCGATCCCGCGAAGGCGAAGGCGCTCCTCGACATGTTCGGATTCGTGGACCGCAATGGCGACGGCTGGCGCGACATGCCGGACGGAAGCCCGCTCGTCTTCCGGTACGCCACCGCGCCATCGCAGCTCGACCGCCAGTTCACGCAGCTCTGGAAGAAGGCGATGGACTCGATCGGCATCCGCATGGAGGTCGAGACCGCGCAATGGCCGGAGCTTCGCAAGAAGTCGAAGCTGCACCTGCTCCAGAGCTGGCAATTGTCGTGGGGCGCGGATTACCCCGACGGCGAGAACTTCTACCAGCTCCTCTACGGGCCCAACTGCGGCTCGTCCAACGATGGCTGCTTCCAGTTGCCCGAATTCGACGCGCTGTACGACAAGGCCGCGGGAATGATTCCCAGTCCCGAGCGCGACCAGGTCTACCAGCAGATGGCGCGCCTCATCGCGGTGTACGCGCCGTGGAAGGTGAACGTGCATCGCAAGAGGAACGAGATGATCCAGCCGTGGATCCTCGGATGGCGCAAGCATCCCTTCCTGCACGACTGCTACAAGTACGCCGACATCGACCTCGAGCGGCGCGCGAAAGAGATGAAATAACCCTTATAATTCTGAGGTTTTTGTCCGACTCCACTCCTTGAAGAAGCTCCGCCTTTTCGCCATCCTCGCCGCTACGCTGATCGCCCTCTCGCCCGCCCATGGCGCCGCCGAGAAGAAGGTGTTGCGCATGGCGTTCCGCGCGATCGAGACGGGCTTCGATCCGCAACGGATCGACGACCGCTATTCGGTGGGAATCTGCGAGAACCTCTTCGAAGGGCTCCTCACGTACGACTATCTCGCGCGGCCCGTGAAGCTCGTGCCGCTCGTGGCCGAAGCGATCCCGGAGCCCGAGGAGGACGGCAGCCGCTACACCTTCCGGATCAAGCCGGGAATCCTCTTCGCCGACGATCCCGCGTTCAAGGGCGTGAAGCGCGAGCTCACCGCGCGGGACTTCGAATATTCGATCAAGCGTTTCCGCGATCCGAAGAATCGCAGCCCTTACGGCTGGCTCTTCGAGAACAAGATCGTGGGGCTCGACGAGCTCGTCGAACGCGCGAAGAAGATCGGGCGCTTCGACTACGACTGGAAGGTCGAGGGTCTCGAGGTGCGCGACCGCTACACGATCAGCTTCAAGCTGAAGAGCCCCGACTACAACTTCCTGTACGTCCTGGCGATGCCGAACGTGGTTCCCGTCGCCCGCGAGGTAATCGAGGCGTATGGCGCGGACACCCACGCGCACCCCGTCGGCACGGGTCCCTTCGTACTCAAGGAATGGGTGCGCGCTTCCAAGATCGTGCTCGAGCGCAATCCCAATCACCGCGGCTACGAGTTGGACACGCGCTACGCCGACATGACCGACGAATGGGATCGGCACGTGGTCGAAGCGCTGCGGGGCAAGCGCCTGCCGCTGCTCGACCGCGTCGAGATCTATCCCATCGAGAGCGAGCAGCCGCGATTCCTCGCGTTCTTCAACAAGGAACACGACATCATCGACGAGACGCCGTTCGCGTTCCTGAACCAGGTGGTCTCGCCCGACGGCACGCTGCTGCCGCGCCTCGCGAAGCAGGGCATCCACATCTTCCGCGAAGAGCAGCCGGAGATCACATACATCGCGTTCAACACGGGCCCCAAGGCCGAGGGGCGCGACAATCCCGTGGGCGGCTATACGCCCGATCGCGTGGCGCTGCGGCGCGCCATGGCGATGTCCTACGATGTCGAGTCGGAGATCGCCGTGATCCGCAAGGGACAGGCGCTGCCGGCGCAAACGCCCGTGCCGCCGGGAATCGTCGGCTACGACCCGACGTTCCACAGCGACGCGCAGGCGCACGATGTCCCGAGAGCCAAGGCACTGCTCGACATGTTCGGCTACGTGGATCGCGACGGTGACGGGTGGCGCGACCAACCCGACGGATCGCCGCTCACGGTGGAGCTCAAGTACCAGGCCAACGGGGAGGAATATCGGCAGCTCGCCGAGCTCTGGGTGAAGGGACTGAGCGAGATCGGCATCCGCTCCGAGGCCCAGGCCGTGATTTTCTCCGACCTGCTGAAGGACAAGAAGGTGAGCAACTACGTTGTCGCCCAGTCGGCGTGGATCGCCGACTATCCGGACGCGCAGAACTTCCTGCAGCTGCTCTACGGGCCCAACACGGGCGAGTCGAACGAGGCGGAGTTCAAACTTCCCGAGTACGACCGCTTGTACGAGAAGTCGCTGACGGTTCCCGATGGCGAGGAGCGCAACCGCCTCTACCGGGAGATGGACCGCCTCATGCTCGCGTATGCTCCATGGCGGCTGGGCGTCCACCGGATCTACAACCACCTGCAATACCCCTGGGTGCTGGGTTACAAGAAGCACCCGATCCTGTATACCAACTTCAAATGGCTGGACATCGACGTTGCCGCCCAAAAGGCGGCGATGAAGTGAGGAGGGCGAAGTGACCGCTTATGTGATTCGAAGGCTCTGGCAGATGATCCCCACGATCTTCGGGGTGATCCTGCTGGTGTTCTTCCTGTTCAACTGGGTCGGCGGCGATCCCGCGATGGTGCTCGCCGGCAAGATCTCCAACAAGGAACAGATCGAGAACATCCGGCACCAGCTGGGGATCGACCAATCCTACGTGTACCAGCTCTGGGTCTTCGTGAAGCAGGTCTTCACCTTCGACTTCGGACGCAGCTGGTCCACCAACGAGGAGGTGTCGCACATCCTCCTCACGCGCGTCGGGCCCACGCTCACGATCATGGTGCCGTGCCTCATCATCGAGACGGCACTCGCGGTCGGCCTCGCGATCGGCGTGGCCTACGTTCGCGGCACGCTCACCGACCGCATGACGATGATGATCTGCACGGTCGCGATGTCAATCAGCTTCCTCGTGTACATCATCTTCTTCCAGTGGCTGTTCGGCTTCATCCTCGGGTGGTTCCCGGTGCAGGGCTGGAGCGAGAGCTTCTGGAGGAACCTCTTCTACTACGCTCCGTTGCCGATCATGCTCGCGATCTTCGTGGGCCTCGCGCCGGAGCTTCGCCTCTACCGCTCCTTCATCCTGGACGAGGTGAACCAGGACTACGTGCGCACCGCGCGCGCCAAGGGCGTGGCCGAGAAGAAGGTGATGATGAAGCACGTGCTGAGGAACGCGCTGATCCCGATCCTCACGAACCTCGGGATCCTGCTGCCCGGCATCTTCGTGGGCTCGTTCCTGCTCGAGGTGTTCTTCTCGATCCCCGGCCTCGGCCGCGAGATCATCACGGCGGTGAACCGCAGCGACTTCCCGGTCATCAAGGCGGTGACCGTGTACCTCGCGGTGTTCACCATGATCATCAACCTCGCGGTCGACGTGCTCTACAAAGTCGTCGATCCCCGCGTGTCGTTCAAGTAGGGAGGCCGAAGATGAGCGCAGTCCTCACCCATCCTCCCGCGCCGCCCGCGCAGGAATCGCCGGGCCTCTGGACGCTCGCATGGCGGCGCCTGAGGCAGGACACCGTGGGGATGGTCTCCCTCGCCGTCGTGGCCTTCTTCCTCGCGATGATGCTCGCGTCCTTCACCGGCCTCATCGCCAAGGACTGGGCCCGGGAGCGCGGCGTTTCGTACGCGAATCCTTCATTCCTCGCCGGGAACGAGAACCTCGAAGCGAAGGCCATGGCCGGGAAGCAGGCGGCGAAGGCGCCACCCGTCGACCTCTCGGACATCGATCCGCTCGCCCCTCGCTACAAGGAGTGGGAAGAGCGCGCGGCGAAGATCGCCGTGACCGAAACGAAACGCGCGGAGACGCTGCCCTTCGGCGGCGACAAGTGGGGCCGCGACGTGATCCTGAAGACGATCAAGGGATCGGAGGTCTCGATCTTCGTGGGACTTTCGGGCGCGCTCCTCGCCGTGGTCATCGGCACGTTCCTCGGCGCCATGGCGGGCTACTGGGGCGGGAAGGTGAACGACGTCCTCGAATGGTTCTACAACGTGTTCACGTCGATCCCGTACATCCTGCTCATCCTCGCGTTCGCCGCGGTGGCCCAGGCCACGGGCAAGTTCGGCAAGGGGATCCTGTCCATCGTGCTGATCCTGTCGCTCACGGGCTGGACCGGGATCTATCGGCTGATCCGCGCCGAGTACATCAAGCACAGCAATCGCGAATACGTGAAGGCCGCGCAGGCGATCGGCGCGACGAACCTCTCGCGGATGTTCCACCACATCCTGCCCAACGTGAGCCACGTCTCGCTGGTGCAGCTTTCGCAATACACGGTGGGTTTCATCAAGGCGGAGGTGATCCTGTCGTTCCTCGGCTTCGGAGTTCCAGTCGACCAGGTCTCGTGGGGCACGATGCTCGCCGAGGCGCAGAACGAGCTCGTGATCGGCAAGTGGTGGCAGCTCTTCGCCGCGGGCGCGTCCATGGCCGTCCTCGTCACCGCGTTCTCGCTGTTGACCGACAGCCTCCGCGACGCACTTGACCCGAAACTCAAATGAGCAACATCCTCGAAATCCGCGATCTGCGCATCGCGTTCCGCCTCGACAGGAAATCGGAGCCTTTCGAAGCCGTGAAGGGCATCTCCTTCGACATCCCGACCAACTCGACTGTCGCCCTCGTCGGCGAGTCGGGCAGCGGCAAGAGCGTCTCGGCCATGTCGATCCTCGGATTGCTTCCGGACAACGCGATCATCCCCGCGGCGAGCACGATCCGGTACGGCGGACGCGACCTGCTGAAGACCACCATGCGGGACCTGCAGTCGATCCGCGGCAAGGACATCTCGGTGATCTTCCAGGAGCCGATGACATCGCTCAATCCCGTCTTCACGGTCGGTGAGCAGATCGCGGAGGTCCTTCGCCTGCACATGGGAATGAGCCCGCGCGCGGCGGCGGCACGTACAGTCGAGCTCCTCACCGAGGTGGGCATTCCCAATCCGGCCCTTCGCGTGAATTCGTACCCGCACGAGATGTCCGGCGGCCAGCAGCAGCGGGTGATGATCGCGATGGCGATCGCCTGCGAGCCCAAGCTGCTCATCGCCGACGAGCCCACCACGGCGCTGGACGTCACCATCCAGGCGCAGATCCTGGACCTGATGCGCCAGCTCAAGCAGCGGGTCGGGACCGCGATCCTGCTCATCACGCACGACCTGGGGGTCATCGCCGAGGTCTCCGACCGCGTCTGCGTCATGTACGCGGGCAATGTCGTGGAGGTCGCCCCCGTCAGGGAGCTCTACAAGCGACCGCTGCACCCCTACACCCAGGGGCTGCTCAATTCGATCCCGCGGATGGACGAGCCGGACAAGAAGCTCGAGTCGATCCCCGGGTCGGTGCC
>DATGGI010000076.1:0-11359 GCA_035308545.1 Usitatibacter sp. | reverse complement strand
AATGCCTCGAGAAGGGAATGTTCGACGAGGCGATCCGCCTCTACGAGAGCTGCCTCGAGGGGCCGTACGCGAACGATTCGCGGATCCTCTTCTCGTGCGCCCGCGCGTGGTTCTACAACAAGGGGTATCGGCAGGCCGAGGAAATCCTCGCGCGGCTCGCGAAGGCCCATCCCACCTACCGCCGCGACGAAGCGCGCCTGCTGGAAGCGCGCGTCGCCGACGAGCTGGGGGAAACGGCGCGCGCGCTCTCGATCTACGAGGAGCTGAAGAGCACGTACGTAGGCTTCGAGGCGAAGTACCGCTTCGGGCTTCTCCTGAAGAAGGCGGGCCGCGAGCGCGAAGCGCGCGACCAGTTCGCATTCATCGCGCAGAACGCGCGACGCTCTTCGCTCGAGTCCGAGCAGGAGTGGGTGAAGCTCGCCAAGCGCGAGATGGAATCGATCCCCGCCTGACCATGCCCATCATCAAATCCCGCATCGACACCGGCAGCGACGCCTTCAAGGCGAACGCCGACCATCACCGCGCATTGGTCGAGGATGTCCGCGCGCAGGTTTCGAAGATTTCCGAGGGCGGCGGCGCCGAGGCCCAGAAAAAGCACACTGCGCGCGGCAAGCTCCTCCCGCGCGAACGCGTTCGCGGCCTCCTCGATCCCGGCTCGCCATTCCTCGAGCTCTCGCAGCTCGCGGCCTTCGGGATGTACGGCGACGACGCGCCCGCGGCCGGCATCATCACCGGCATCGGCCGCGTCGAGGGACGCGAGGTGATGATCGTCGCGAACGACGCCACCGTGAAGGGCGGCACGTACTACCCGATGACCGTGAAGAAACACCTGCGCGCGCAGGAGATCGCGCTGCAGAACCGGCTGCCTTGCGTCTATCTCGTGGATTCGGGCGGCGCGTTCCTTCCCCTGCAGGACGAGGTCTTTCCCGACAAGGAGCACTTCGGCCGCATCTTCTACAACCAGGCGAACCTCTCGGCGCTCGGCGTTCCGCAAGTCGCCGTCGTGATGGGATCGTGCACGGCGGGCGGCGCCTATGTCCCCGCGATGTGCGACGAATCGGTGATCGTGAAGAACCAGGGCACGATCTTCCTCGGCGGCCCTCCACTGGTGAAGGCCGCGACCGGCGAGGTCGTGACCGCCGAGGAGCTGGGCGGCGGCGACGTTCACTCGCGCACGTCGGGCGTCACGGATCACCTCGCGGATGATGACCGGCATGCGTTGGCAATCGCGCGGGAGATCGTGGCACACGCGTCATTCCCGCGGAGGCGGGAACCCAACCAAAGCGCGAACGCGGGTGTGATGGATCCGTTGTACCCGAGTTCCGATCTCTACGGCATCGTCCCCAGGGATTCCCGTCAGCCCTTCGACGTTCGCGAGATCGTCGCGCGGCTCGTCGACGGATCGGAATTCCACGAGTTCAAGGCGCTTTACGGCACCACGCTCGTCACGGGCTTTGCAAGCATCCACGGCCATCCCGTGGGAATCCTCGCGAACAACGGGATCCTCTTTTCGGAATCGGCGCTGAAAGGCGCGCACTTCATCGAGCTCTGCTCGCAACGCGGCATTCCCCTGCTCTTCCTGCAGAACATCACGGGATTCATGGTCGGGAAGAAGTACGAGGCCGGCGGCATCGCCAAGGACGGAGCGAAGATGGTGACGGCGGTCTCGTGCGCGAAGGTGCCGAAGCTCACCGTGATCGTGGGCGGCTCGTTCGGCGCCGGTAACTACGGAATGTGCGGCCGCGCGTTCAATCCGCGTTTCCTCTGGACCTGGCCCAACGCGCGCATTTCCGTGATGGGCGGCGAACAGGCCGCGTCCGTGCTCGCCACCGTGCGCCGCGACGGCATCGAGGCGAAGGGCGGCAAGTGGTCGAAGGAAGAGGAAGAGAAATTCAAGGATCCGATCCGCGAGCAGTACGAGAAGCAGGGACACCCCTACTACGCCACCGCGCGCCTCTGGGACGACGGCGTGATCGATCCGGCGGACACGCGCCGCGTGCTGGGCCTCGCGCTTGCCGCGTCCATGAATGCTCCCGCCGAAGAGACGCGTTTCGGCGTCTTCCGGATGTAGGCATGAGCGACTCCCTCGCCGTCGACCGGCAAGGCCCCGTCGGCCTCGTCAGGATGAATCGCCCCGAGCGCCATAACGCGTTCGACGATGCGATCATCGCCGAGCTCACGGAGACGCTTCGCACGATGGAAGCGGACGACGGCGTGCGCGTGGTCGTCCTGTCGGGCGCGGGCAAGTCGTTCTCGGCGGGCGCGGATCTCAACTGGATGAAGCGCATGGCAGGGTTCTCCGCCGAGGAGAACAAGCGGGACGCCATGGGCCTCGCGACGCTCATGCGCACGCTCGCGCACCTTCGCAAGCCCACCGTCGCGCGGGTGCATGGCGCGGCTTACGGCGGCGGCGTCGGCCTCGTCGCATGCTGCGACGTCGCGATCGCGACCTGCAACGCCACTTTCGCCCTCACGGAAGCGAAGCTCGGATTGATTCCCGCGGCGATCTCGCCCTACGTGGTCTCGGCTATCGGCGAGCGCGCCGCGCGCCGCTACTTCATCACCGCCGAGCGCTTCGACGCCGCGGAAGCGTTCAGGCTCGGCCTCGTGCACGAGCTCGCGCAGGATGAAGCGGCGCTCGACGAGAAGCTGGGCGCGGTCGTCGAAGCGATGCTCGCGTGCAGCCCGGCCGCGCAGCTCGCGGCCAAGGATCTCATCCGCGCCGTGTCCAATCGTCCCGTGACGAGCGAGTTGATCCAGGACACCGCCGAGCGCATCGCGAAGATCCGGTCTTCACCTGAAGGACGCGAAGGCGTGGCGGCCTTCCTCGAGAAGCGGCGCGCCGCGTGGGTGCCGCCACCGCCGTCCGAGTAGAATCCGCACCCATGTTCTCCAAGATCCTCATCGCGAACCGGGGCGAGATCGCCTGCCGCGTGATCCGCACCTGCCGCCGCCTCGCGATCCGCACCGTCGCGGTCCACTCCTCCATCGACGCGCGCGCGCTGCACGTGGAACAGGCCGACGAGGCTTACCTGATCGGCGGCCCCCGTCCCGTCGAGTCCTACCTGCGCGGCGACAAGATCATCGAGGTCGCGAAGGCGAGCGGCGCACAGGCGATCCATCCCGGCTACGGATTCCTCTCGGAGAACGAGGATTTCGCGCGCAGCGTCGAGGCCGCAGGCCTCGTCTTCATCGGTCCCACGCCGGAAGCGATCGAGAAAATGGGGCTGAAGGACCGCGCCAAGGCGATCATGGAGAACGCCGGCGTGCCCGTCGTGCCCGGTTATCACGGCGAGAACCAGGACGCGAAGTTCCTGCGTGAGCAGGCGAAGAAGGTCGGGTTTCCGCTGCTCATCAAGGCCGTGGCCGGCGGCGGGGGCAAGGGAATGCGGCTCGTCACGAAGGACGCCGAGTTCGACGAGCAGCTTGCAGCGGCGCGGCGCGAAGCGAAGAACGCCTTCGGCGACGAAGCGGTGCTCCTCGAGCGTTTTGTCCAGGGCCCGCACCACATCGAGTTCCAGGTCTTCGGCGACACGCACGGCAACTACGTGCACCTCTTCGAGCGCGAGTGCTCCATCCAGCGGCGCCACCAGAAGGTGCTCGAGGAAACGCCCTCGCCTTTCCTCGACGACGCGATGCGGGCGAAGATGGGCGAGGCCGCCGTGGCCGCGGCGCGCGCCATCGCCTACCGCGGCGCGGGCACCATCGAGTTCATCGCCGGGGCCGACCGCAAGTTCTTCTTCATGGAGATGAACACGCGGCTGCAGGTCGAGCACCCGGTGACCGAGATGGTCACCGGCGAAGACCTCGTCGAGTGGCAGCTGCGCGTCGCGGCGGGCGAACCGTTGCCGCTGCGGCAAGCGGAGATCACGTCGGGCGGCCACGCGATCGAGGTGCGGCTCTGCGCCGAGAATCCGGCCAACAATTTCCTTCCCGAGACGGGGCGGATCGGCGTCCTCAGGGCTCCGCACGAGATCGACGAGGTGGTGCGCCTCGATACGGGCGTGCGCGAGGGAGACGAAGTGTCGGTCTTCTACGATCCCATGATCGCGAAGCTCGTGGCATGGGGCAGCGACCGCGCCGAGGCCGCGCGCCGCATGCACGAATCGCTCGCCGCGACCGAGATCCTCGGGGTGAAGACGAACCTCGCCTTCCTCGAGCGTGTCGTCGCGCATCCCGCTTACCTCGCGGGCGACACGGACACGGCGTTCATCGAGCGGCATCGCGCCGACCTGCTGCCCGCGGCGGCCGAGGTGCCCGTCGAAGCGCTCGTCGCGGTCGCCGCGCGCGCATTCATGGACGAACAGGCCGCGATCGCCGCGCTTCCCCCGTCACCCTGGAACGATACGCACGGGTGGCGCCTCAACCAGCCCGCGTCGCGCAAGATGGAATTGCGCGCGGCCGATGGCGCCGTCACCGCGCTCGCGGCCCAGGCGCTCGGCGATCACGCCACGGTCGAGATTCGCGGCAAGCATCATCGCGTATCGGTCGGCCCGCGCGACGGCGACCGCGTGCCGATCTCGCTCGATGGCGAAACTTATTTCGCGAACGTGGCACGCCTGGGAAGCCGCTTCTCCGCGACAACGCCCCTCGGGCGCTACGAGCTCGAGCTCGTCGATCCTTTCCACTACGAGCCGGCCGACACACTCCCCGACGCGCGCCTCACGGCGCTCATGCCGGGCCGCGTCGTGAAGGTGATGGCCGCAGCGGGCGACACCGTGAAGAAGGGCCAGTCGCTGATGATCCTCGAGGCGATGAAGATGGAACACACCATCGTCTCGCCGCGAGAGGGCGTGATCGACCGCGTCGCCTTCGCGGAGAACCAGCTCGTTCCCGCGGACGCGGTGCTCTTCTCGTTCCGGGAGTAGGCCTACTTCGGCAGTGGGGCGGGCTGCAGGCGCGCCAGCACCGCGAACTTTCCGTCGCCCTGGGGCGTGACGATGATCATCTCGCCCGGCTCCGGCTGCAGCTCCGTGACGGCGGCGATGGTGCGCCCATGGGACACCACGATCACGTTGCCGCCGCGATGCTTCTCGGACGCGAGGGCGCGCATCTCGCGCACGATCTTCGTCTGGTCCTCGGTTCCCGAGCGCGGGTTGCCCGCGTGCTGCGTCTCGTCCACGCGCCCGAAGGCGAGCTTCGCCGTATCGATGCAGCGGCACATGGGGCTCGAGATGACACGGTCGACCGCGATGCCGTGGGCGCGGATCGCATCTCCGATCGCCTTGGCCTGCTTGCGCCCGCCCTCGGACAGGTTGCGCTGCGTGGCGCAATCGTCGAGGCGCATGTTCGGCGGCTCGCCCACGCCCGGCTCGGATTGCGCATGGCGCATGAGGACGACCTGGCCGCCTTCCTTGAGCGCCTTCCAGCCCTCGTCGTCGTTGGCGCGCACGCTTCCCGCGGCCAGCAAGGCCAGGGCCAACATCGATGCGGCACGCCGTTGCAATTTCATTTCAGCCCTTTCGGGAGCGGCTTTCCATCGAGCCACGCGAGCAGGTTCGCGACTACTCCCGGACCAAACTTGCCGAAGACCGGATCGTTCACGAATCCCAGGTGCGGCGTCAGCACGACATCATCGCGCCCGGCCAGCGGAAATTGTAGCGCGAGGGGCTCGTCGTCGAAAACGTCCAGCGCGGCGATCGCGGGGCGGCCGCCATCGAGGGCGGCGGGCAGCGCCGCCATGTCGATGAGCGCCGAGCGCGCTGTGTTCACGAGGATGGAATCCGCGCGCATCGCGGCCAGGCGTTTCGCGTCGATGAGCTTGCGTGTCTCGGGCGACGGCACGAGATGCAGGCTCACCACCTTCGACGTCGCGAGCAACTCCTCGAGCGTCACGGCCTTCGCCCCGCCCGCTTCGGCGCGTTCCGCCGTCATGTGCGGGCTCCACGTGACGACCTCCATTCCGAAAGCCTGGCCCACCTTGCCCACGCGAGCGCCGATGCCTCCGAATCCCACGAGTCCCAGGCGCTCGCCGGCGAGGACGCTCGGCAGCGGCCCGCGATCGCGCCATCCGCCCTTGCGCACGAGCGCCATGTAGCTTTCCATCCGCTTGGCGGCCGCGAGTATCAGCGCCCAGGTGATCTCCGTGGTGCTCGCCTTCGATTCGCCCATCTCCGTGCAGCCGATTGGAATGCCCCTCGCGTTCAGCGCGTCGGTATCGAGTTGCGTATTGCGCGCCCCCGTGAAGATGAAGCACTTCAGGTTCGGAAGCTTCGCGAGGAGCTCCGCCTTGAAGGGCGTGCGGTCGCGGACCACGACGATCGCATCGGCCCCGGAGATCGCCTCCAGGAGCGCGTCGCCGCGAAGCCGTGTCGTGTGGACCGTGACCTCCGCGCGCGCCTCGACCGGTTTCCAGTCCGCGGTCTTGCGAAGCGAGTCCTCGTAATCGTCGAGGACGACGATGCGTGGCCGGCCGCTCATGGCTTCGGCGCGTCCGTTCCGTACTCCTTGTAGATCGCGTCGATCACTTCCTTGCCGATGCGCGACTCCATCTGCTTGTGCACGGGCAGGAGTGCCGCGCGCCACGCGGCCTTTTCCGCATCCGTGAGGTCGTAGAGCTGCGCGCGATTGGCGGCCTTGATCTTCGCGAGGTCATCGGCCTGCTCCTTGAGCGAGAGCTCGAACTGGTAGGCGGTCGCCTCCTTCATCGCCTGCTCGAGCGTGGCGCGGATGTCGGGAGGCAATCCGCCCCAGAACTTGCTGTTCACGATGACCGCGTAGCAGTCGTAGCCGTGGTCGGAGAGCGCGACGTACTTCTGGACCTCGAAGAACTTCTGCGTCCAGAGATTGGGCAGCGAATTCTCCGAACCGTCGACCACCCCCGTCTGCATCGCCTGGTAGACCTCGGAGAACGCCATCACCTGGGGCACGGCACCCAGCGCGCGGAATTGGGCCTCCAGCACCTTGGAGGACTTGATGCGCATCTTGAGCCCGCGGAAGTCGGCCGGCACATGCAGCGGCTTGTTCGCGCTCATCACCTTGAAGCCGTTGTCCCAGTAGGCGAGCCCCGTGATGCCGTACTTGTCGAGGCGCCCCAGGAGGTCCTTGCCCACGGCTCCGTTCAGCACGCGATTCAGGACGTTGCGATTCGGGAAAATATACGGAAGGTCGAACGCCTCGAAGCCGTTCACGCCGAGCGGCCCGAACTTCGAGATCGAGGGCGCGAGCATCTGCACCGAGCCGAGCTGCAGCGCGCTCATCTCCTCGCCGTCCTTGTAGAGCGCGCTGTTCGGATAGACCTCGACCTTGACTCGTCCTTTCGTGCGCTGCTCGGCGAGTTCCCTGAAACGCTCCGCGGCACGTCCCTTGGGCGTATCGCCCGCGACAACGTGGCTGAACTTGATGACGATGGGATCCTGCGCGGCGACGGGAATGGCCGTCATCGCGGCGAACACAACCAGCACGGCGAAGAACTTCATGGTGCCTCCTCGGTCGATTCGGACGGCCTTCAGGGCCGCGCGTTTTTCAGGACCTCTTGTGGGTCCGTGGCCTTCGAGATCCTCCAGCACGCTTCGATCGCCGCCGCCGCTTTCTGCTTTCCGATGACGGGGTCGGCGAGCGAGTGGAATTTCTCCTCGAGCTGCGCATCGGAGAGCGGGCGCTCGAGCGATCCGATCGCATGATCCACGCGGACGTGGACCGAGCGGCCGCCGCGCAGCGTCACCGTGACATCCGCGGCGTCTTCCGCGATCGACGCGTCGACGGTCGCCGAAACCTTGCGGCGCAGGGCCACCATGTCGTCGCGGCGAACGATCGCGTCGTCGTATTCGCCCTCGCCCGCCTGGCCGAAGACGAGTCCCGCGGCGAAGCCGTGATAGACGCTGAACTTGCCCTGCAATCCGTCCTGGGGCTCCTTCTTGCCGGTGAGCTCGAGCACCAGGGGATGGACGCGAAGGTCCACGCGCTCGACCTCTTCGGCCTTCACGCCCTGGGCGCGCAGCTGGATCGCGGCATCGATCGTGGGATGGATCACGATCCCGCAAGCGAAGGGCTTGTAGGTGTTGAACGAAATCTCGAAGCGCTGCCCGAGCTCGCCGGTGATCTCGCTCCAGTCGGTCTTCGTGGAGACGACCTGCGCATAGCCTCGCGGAGCCTCGATCGCCCTCACACTCGCCGTGAACCCGTTCGCCGCGAGCAGCGCCGAGGTGAGGCCCGCGCGCGCGGCGCCGCCGGGATGGAAGGGCTTCGTCATCGTCCCGAATTGCTCGCGCATGCCGATGGGCTGCGAGGCCGCGATACCGAGGGCCATCATCGTCCCACGCTCGTCGAGCTTCATGAGGCGCGCGCAGCCCGCGGCCGCGCCCAGCGTTCCCGTCGATCCGGTGATGTGCCAGCCGCGGTCGTAGTGCTCGGGGTACATGCAGTTGCCGATGCGGCACGCCACGTCGATGCCGAGCACGAGGGCGTCGACGAGCTCGCGGCCGCTCGAGCCGCGCACTTCGGCGAGCGCCAGCAGCGCCGAGGCGACGGGGCCGGCCGGATGGATCACGGTCTTGAGATGCGTGTCGTCGAAGTCGAATGTATGCGAGGTGATGCCGTTCACGAGCGCGGCGCCCGCCATGTCGAGCTTCTCGGATCGGCCCAGCACGCTCGCCTGCGGGGCGGGCTCGAGCATCTTCATGGCGGCGATCGCGGCCTGCGCCGATTCGTGCCTCGCGGCCCCGACGGCGCATCCCACCCAGTTCAGGAATGTCCGGTGGGCTTCGCGCTCGACGGCGTGGCTCCACCCGCGCGACGGGTGCGTTGCGACGAACTTCGCGAGGATCTGGGTGACGGGCGGAGCGGCGGCGTCCGCCGTGACGTTCGTGTTCCGGGCCATGGCCCGATTATACGAGGGCCATGGCTTCGGAAACGTCGGTGAAAACGGTTGCTACTTCTTCGGCGCGGCCGGGGCCGCGGCGGGCGCGGGGCCCTTGTCGACCCTGATGGCGACGGCTTCCTGGTAAACCGCCGTCACGAAATCGCCAACCTTCACCTTCTTGAGCACTTCCGGATCCTTCACCTGGATGGTCTCCGTATGCTCCGGGCCGCGCAACGTCACGTGGTCCTTGTCGATCTTCTCGACGGATGCGACGACTTTCACCTCTCGCATCGCGACCATGCCCGGCTTCTCGCCCGGCTTCGAGCGCTGGCCGCTTTCGGTGACCGTGCGCTCGCGCACCTTGCTGTCGGTCTTCTCGAGCTTGATGCCGAGCGCCTCGCCATAGGCGATCGTGACGAGGTCGCCCTTCGCGACCTGGGCGAGGTTCTTCACCTCGGGGCCCGCGACGAAGCTCACCTTCGAGCCGGTCTTCGTGTCCTTCAGCGTGACCTCGCGCGTGGTCTGGTTGATGTCTTCCACCGATGCCGTCACGGTCGCGACGGCCGCGACGCCAACTTGCGCCAGCGCCGCGAACGCCGCTGCCGCGAAGAATCCCGCGATCACTCTCCATGTGTTGCGCATCTTGCCTTCTCCCCTTGTCGTGGCTACGGAACCGGGAATGATATCCCGTCGCGAGTCTCGCGAAGGCCAATAGGCCCTTGGTCCTACGCCTCGAGGGGAGCGGTCTCGACGACGGGCTCGATGCCCGCGCGTTCCGTGATGCGCACGAGTCCCGCGACGGAGCTCACGCCCATCTTGCGCATGACCCGCGCGCGCTGGATCTTCACGGTCTTCTCGGCGGTGCCGAGCGACTCGGCGATCTGCTTGTTGAGCTTTCCGGCGATGACATATCCCATCACCTGGCGCTCGCGGGGACTCAACGCCGACACGCGACGCGCGACATCCTCGACCTGTTCCTGGTGTGCGCGCTCCGCACGCAGCGCAGCGAGGGCGCGCTCCACGGCAGCGAGGATCTGGTGGCGGTCCGCGGGCTTCACGAGGAAATCCACCGCGCCCTCCTTCATCGCCTGCACGCTCGTGGGAATGTCCGCGCGTCCGGTGAGAAAGACGATCTTCCATCTTCCGCCGCGGGCCGCCATGGCCGCCTGCAGCTCGAGCCCGTTCATGCCGGGCATGTCGTAATCCAGCAGCACGCATCCGCCCGCGCGATCCGCGCGGGCCAGGAATTCCTGCGCCGAGGAATGGTGCGCGACCTCCCAGCCGCTCGCCCGCAGCAATCGCCCGAGGCTCTTGAGTACCTGGGGTTCGTCGTCGACCACATGCACCGTTTCGGACGCCATGGGACCTCCGGGGTGGTGTAGTTCCAGCGTATCATGTTAACGAAGGCAGGTAGCCCAGAATCCCGCTCCTACCGAGGACGCATGTCCGGCTTTTCTTACCGCGCCCCGGGGCGCAGTTTTGCGCCCCTCCTCGCAGCCGCGACCACGGATGCGAACCTGCGCAAGCTGCGCATCGCGCTGCTCGTGTTCGCGGGCTATTACGCCGGCGCGCGCCTGGGCCTCGCGCTCACCTTCCACCCGTCACCGATTTCCGCGCTCTGGCCGCCCAACGCGATCGTCTTCGCGGCCATGGTGCTCGTTCCCCCGCGCCTCTGGTGGGTCGTCGCGCTCGGCGCGCTTCCCGCGCATCTCATCTCGGAGCTTCAGGACGGAATCCCCGTGTCGATGGTGCTTTGCTGGTACGTGAGCAACATCGCGGAGGGAATGATCGGCGCCGGCGCGCTTCGCCTGCTCGTGGGCGAGGCCAATCCGTTCGCGCGTACTCGCGGCGTGATGCTCTTCATGCTTGCATCGATCGTCGCGGCGGTGCTCTCGTCTTTCCTGGACACGGCGTTCGTGCGGTTGAATTCCTGGGGCTTGCAGGACTACTGGCCGATGTGGTCCGCGCGTGTGCTCTCGAACGTCACGTCGGACTTCGTGTTCGTCCCCACGATCCTGACCTGGGCACACCTTCGCCACACCCCGCATCGCGCGAAACCGCGCCCCGACGAGGCGGTGCTGCTCTACTCGGGCCTCGCCACCGTGACGCTCGCGGTCCTCAATACAGGCATCGTGGGCGCCGTGCCTGCCGCACAGGTATGCCTGCCGCTCCCATTCCTGCTCTGGGCGGCATTCCGGTTCGGCCCGACAGGCGCTACGACGTCGTTCTTCGTCGTGTCAGTTGCCACCGCATGGGGAACCGCTCACGGCATCGGCGCGCTCGCCACTCGCTCGCATGTCGAGAATGCGCACTCGGTGCAACTCTTCCTCCTGTGCATCGGGCCCACGCTGCTGGCTCTTGCCGCATCGATGGAGGAACGGTTGCGCAGCCTCGCCTCGCTTCGCCAGAGCGAACGGCGGTTCGAGGTCGTGCTCGAGGCGACCCGTGACGCCATCTACGAGCGCGAGATCGCGACGGGCGAGCTCTGGTGGAACCGCGATGGGCCGACCCGTCTCGGATATCCGAACGCCGCCGCCCTCGCGAGCTTCACGGCATTCG
>DATGGI010000075.1:0-2117 GCA_035308545.1 Usitatibacter sp. | reverse complement strand
CACGTTCAGTCCCGCCGGGCCTGATTTCGGCCCCTCTTTCCCCTGCTTTGTCGGATCGCGCCCCGGGACGGTGCGCGGCCTTGTTATCCTGCCGCCCATGATTACGACATTCTTCTTCGTGGGCCGGATCCTCTTCGCGTGGCTCATCGCCTTCTTCTTCGTGTTCATCGCCGCCGGCTTCGTCATGGGGTTCGGCACGGCGAGCACGCTACTGATCGGGATAGGGATCTCGCTCGTCTACGTTGCCGTGGTGACAATTTCCCACATCCGGCGGGTGCGCCTCATCGCGGGCGACGCGTCCCTTGAAAGCCGCCACCGCCGCCAGTTCGAGGTCCCCTTCCCGGCCGCGGAAGCCTTCGATCTCGTCGATGGCGCCATCCGCGAATTGCCGTATGTCGAAACGGTCGAGAGCACTCGCGACAGCCTGCAGATCTATGCGCGGGTCCGCGCGATGAATCCCTACTCGGGCAGCAAGCCGAAACGCCAGCCCGTCGCCGGCTCGGAAGGCGTCCGGCACAACCTGGTTCGCGCGATCGTCGCGCCTCGCGACGGGACGAGCAGCATCACGATCTTCGTCGAGCCCGACGGCGGCGCCTGGGTGGACTGGTTCCTGGTCGATCACGGGACGAACCTCGAGAACCTGGAGGCCATCTCGCGAGCCATCACGCGGCGCGTGGCCGAACGCCGCAAGGGCGAGGAATCGCAGGCGCGCGAGACAGCGACGGAGAAGGAGCTCACCGTGGCCAAGTTGAACCTGCTGCACGCGCAGGTCGAGCCGCACTTCCTCTACAACACGCTCGCGAGCGCCCAGGTGCTCACGCGCAGCGACCCGGCACGCGCGGACCTCATGCTGGGCCACCTGATCGTCTACCTGCGCCACTCCCTGCCCCGCACCGAGGACTCGATGTCCACGCTGGGCGAGGAGCTCGAGCGCGCGCGGGCCTATCTCGAAATCCTCAAGATCCGCATGGGCGACCGCCTCACGCTGCAGCTCCAGGTGCCCGATGCATTGAAGCCCCTGCCGCTTCCGCCGATGATGTTGCAGACACTCGTGGAGAACGCGATCAAGCACGGACTCGAGCCGGTGCCGCGCGGCGGGAACGTGTGGATCTTCGCGCGCGACGCCGGTGACAATGCGTCGGTGATCGTCGCCGACGACGGACGCGGTTTCTCCGAAGATGGCGGCGGCACCGGCGTGGGACTCAAGAACGTGCGCGAGCGCCTGCGCCTCATCTACGGCGACGCGGCGAGCTTCTCCATCATGGCGAACTTCCCCAACGGGGTGGCCGCGACGATCACGGTGCCGAAGGCGGGACCCCATGCCTAAGTGCATCGTTGCCGAAGACGAGGCGCTGCTTCGCGAGGATCTCGTCGCCTCCCTCGCCCGCGCGTGGCCCGAGCTCGAGGTGGCCGCCGCCTGCGAGGACGGCGCGACCGCACTCGAGGCGATCGACGAGATCAAACCCGAAGTCGCTTTCCTCGATATCCGCATGCCCGGCCTCACGGGAATGGAAGTCGCGAGCGCCGCGGCCGAAACGAGCCCCGCCACGCAGATCGTGTTCGTGACCGCCTATAACCAATACGCCATCGATGCGTTCGACCGGGGCGCCGTGGACTATCTCCTGAAGCCGATCGTGCCCGAGCGCCTTGCGGCCACCGTGGAGCGCCTTAAAGCGCGCATCGCGTCGGGCACCTCCGATGCGGGCCGCCTCGCGGCGATCCTGGACGACCTGCGCGCCAAGATTCCCGCGGCGCCCGCGAAGTCGTCGTTCGAATGGATCACGGCGAACGTGGGCAAGGAGACGAAGCTGATCCTCGTCGCCGATGTCGCCTACTTCAAGGCCGAGGACAAGTACACGGTGGTCGCGACCCCGGAAGGAGAAGCGCTCATCCGCAAGTCGATCCGCGAGCTGCAGGATGTCCTGGACCCGGCGATATTCAAGCAGGTGCACCGCTCCACCATCGTGAACCTGCGGGCCATCGCCGGAATCACGCGAGACGAAACCGGGCGAGGCACGATCCGCCTGAAGGGCCGGCCGGAAACGCTCGCCGTGAGCCTTACGTTCATGCCGTTGTTCAGGAATATGTGAGGATTGGGCCCCGGCCTGCGCCGGGGT
>DATGGI010000074.1:0-2037 GCA_035308545.1 Usitatibacter sp. | reverse complement strand
TTCCTGCGCGAGAAGAACTTCGTGCGCACGCTGAGTCCCGCCGAGGTATACCGCCTTCGCGCGGTGGTCGCGCAGGTGAAGTGTTCGAGCTGTGGCGCGCCCATCGATCTCGCGCGGGACGCGGAGTGCAGTTACTGCCACGCGCCGATCGCCGTGCTCGATGCCGACGCCGTGGGTAAGACTGTCGCGGAGCTCAAGGCCGCCGATGCCGCGGCACCCCCGAAAATCACGCCCACCGAAGCGATGGATGCGCTCATCCAGACGGCGCGCAGCGAGCGGGCGAACGACGATCCGCCCGACCTCGTGCGTTTCGCCATGTCGCTCGTGCTGGGTTCCATCACCACCTTCTGAGACTGGAGAGAATCGACATGAATCGCGCAATCATCCTCGCCACCGTGGCGTTCTTCGCGGCGGCCTGCGAGTCGACGGCGCAGAAGGAGCCGCCGCCCAAGCCCTTCGTCGGCACGCACTGGCGAGTGGTGCTCGACCTGCCCCTCAAGGGCGAGCAACCCAACATGCGATTCGGCGACGGCCGCGTCGAGGGATTCGGCGGATGCAGCAAATTCTCCGCGGGCATCATCGAGGATTCGATCGGCGCCGGCGCCCTCGTGATCCGCAAGATCCAGGTCGACAAGCGCATCTGCGATCCGGGCGACACGGTCGTGGAGGATCGCCTGCTGGAGAAGCTCCAGACGGTGCAGAGCTACAAGATCCTGGGCGACGCGATGCAGATGGTAGGCCCCGGGGGCAGCATCAAGCTGATCGCGGTGCCCTAGCGGCTACTTCCGCCTGGCGAGGAACGCGGCGAACGCCGCGCGCGCCGCGGGCTCGGTCAGCATCGTGCGGAAATGCTCGCCTTCGGCGGCGAGCTGTCCGCGGACCGCTTCGGCATGCCCCGACTTCATGAGCGCCTTGGTCACGCGAACGGATTTCGGCGGAAGCGCGGCGAGCTTGGCGGCTTCGCGCCATCCGGTATCGATCGCTTCGGCGGCGGGCACGACGCGCGTCACGAAGCCGGTCTCGTAGGCCTTCTTCGCGTCGAACGTCTCTCCCAGGAGCAGGAGCTCCGCCGCGCGCTGGTAACCCGCGAGCAACGGCAGCAGGTAGCTCGACGCGAATTCCGGCACGAGGCCCAGTTGCACGAAGGGCAGCGCGAAGCGCGCGTTGTCGGCGGCGTACACGAGGTCGCAGTGAAAGAGGAGCGTCGTTCCGATTCCGACTGCCGGCCCGGTCACCGCGGCCACGAGCGGTTTCTGCGCGGCGGCGACCGCGTGGAGGAAATGGAAGACCGGGGTTTCCTCGCGATGCGGCGGGCGCTCGGCGAAGTCCTCGAGGTCGTTGCCCGCGGTGAAGACGTCGGCAAGCCCATGGAACAGCACGGCGCGAACGGACTCGTCGCGTTCGGCCTGGGCGAGGTGCTCCGTCATCGCCGCGTACATGGCCTGCGTGAGCGCGTTGCGCTTTTGCGGACGGTTGATGCCGATCCCGAGAACGGCATCGCGGCGGGTGGCGACGATGTCGGTCATTTCCTCTCGCTCTTGCGGATGACGAGCTTCAGCCCCGACCAGGTGTCCGTGACGGCGCATACCTTCACGTCGACGAAGCCCAGGGGCAGGGCGACTTCGCGGATCGTGTCTTCCGTGACGTCGGTGGCCACGCCCGACGCTTTCTTGGGCCACGAGATCCAGACGAATCCCGCGGGATCGAGCGCCTTGCGAAGGCGCGCGGCCTGCGTCCGCAATTCCGAAGCGCGCGTCACGAAGACATGCGCCGCGGCGACGTGCTTCTGCATTCGCGCGGTGAAATCCACGCCGGGCGCGAGATCGTCGAGCCAGCCGCGATAGCCCTGCGGGGCGTCGACCGTGAGCACCGTCATGGGCGGCTTGAATCCCAGTTTCTTCGCGAGCGGCGTTCCCGAGTATCCCGCGGTCATCAGCGCCCGCCCGAGACGCTGATGAACGCGCCGGTCGTGTACGACGCTTCCTCGGATGCGAGCCAGAGGATCGCGCGCGCCACTTCCTCGGCGGTGCCGCCGCG
>DATGGI010000073.1:0-8135 GCA_035308545.1 Usitatibacter sp. | reverse complement strand
GCTTCTCTTCCTACGAAGACGATGGCACCGTCTCAATGGGAGACAGACACAGGCCTCTTCGCGGCGACACGACCTTTCGGACGCTGTTTCTCCGACCTTCGTATTTTCGCTTTGAGTTCGCGAGCCCTCATCCGTACGAGCCGTTGGCACACATTGTCACGACCACAATTTGTGGCTGCGACGGGATATCCCCTTACATGTGGCAAAAGCATCACGACAGTCCGCCCCGGTTGGAAATCTGTGAGAGCCTCGAATTGGCTATTGCTGGGGCCACTGGAATCTCGAGCGGTTCCGCGTATACCATCTCGCAATTGCTCATGCCCAAACCAGACGGAAGCCTCGCGGCGCTGGAGGAACTCTCCGTTGCCGAATCGGAATCGGTGGACGGCGTCACCTGTAATGTCATCAGTGGCAAATTGCTTCGCGCAAGCGCGGAGACGCACTTGTTTGTGGATCCGGAAACGTCGATTCTTCGAAGAGTCGATTCGCGGTTTGATCGTTTCTCGAGCCAGGAAGTGCGGCGACACATCAAGGTCAATGCTGAAATCGAAGTTTCGCGATTCCGAATGCCGAGCGGTGAGATCTAACAACACGTTGGAGCGGAGATTCTGATGCAGAATTTTGACGCCAGGACCGTGTTTTTCGTCAAAGACGCCGAGCGCGCGCTGCTCTTCTACACTGAGACCCTGGGCTTCAAGCAGGATTGGATCTACCAGGAGGACGGACGGCCATTCGTGGTCCAGGTCAGTCTCTTCGGATTCCCGATTATCCTGAATCAGGAGGAAGACTGGACAGCAGGCAGGGCTGGGCACGGCCGCGTGTTCTTCGCGATTTATACAGATCAGCTTGAGTCATTCCAGCGGTATTTGATTGAAAATCGCATAAGGACCACAGTCACCTACTGGGGTGCGCCGACTCTCGTGATTCGAGACCCCGACGGGAATGAACTGTTTACCTGGCTGCCCGAGAGCGAACGGGCGAGACTGGAAGCGGAACTCCCAAGCGCTCATAGCCCCGCCTGATGGCGGTGCCGCGCCGCTCAACTCCATCGATAGGTCGCACATGGAAACAATTGCGCAAGCGCTTGCGACGTTGGGGAGATCCCTTCTAATCGTGCTCGGCCTCGTCGCAAAGCGGACCGGAGTTCATCGCGGGCGCCTCGTGCTCGGAGGATTGTGCGCTGGTGCACTGAGCCTCTTCACGCCCCAATATGCTCATGCCGAGAACGAAATCTATACTTTGCTCATCGGAAACCATCTCGGCCGCGATCTTGCTGAATACGAAGTGTCCTTCGAGAACTTCAGGAGCGCGGGTGTCGTGCCGAAGGGTGTCACGGCTTCTTATGACTGCATCGACCGAAAATGGCCCGAGGTTGTCTCCGTCGCGTGGAAGGACAATCTCAATCAACGCCACGAATCAAAGGCGAAGATCGAAGATTTGCCACCCACGTCTCCCAACCAGAGTCGCTATCTTGTCGTAACCTTCATGGCGGAGGATTTCGTCGGCGTGCGCGGAGCGAACATCACCAATCAGCCTGGAGGCGTCGGAAAATGCGAACGCTCGCCGCTCGGGGTCCAGAGATAGGTCGTTACGTCACAAAGAGGAAATCCATACGATGCCTCGGTACCTGATTTCGTTCGATGACGGTTCGATGGACCATATTCCCGGCGAAGATTGGGTATCGGTGGGTGAGGCGGCACACAAGGTGGTTCGGGAGGCAAAGGCCGCGGGGGTGTGGATCTTCGGCGGCGGTATCCAGCGTCAGCGATCGACAATTGTTGCGACAAGCGGGACCATCAAAGCCGGACCAGTACCGGAGACAAAGGCCGTTGTCGGCGGATTCTCGATCATCGAGGTTTCTTCACGTGACGAGGCGCTCGCATGGGCTGCCAAGATCGCCGCGGCTTGTCGCTGCGCGCAGGAGGTTCGCGAGATCATGTTCGACCCGGAGTCCTAAATGAGGTCGCCTGTGGACGTGACTTTCGAACATGAGGGCATTCGGGTCTCGGTTCCTAACGGGGCGCTTCTGTCGAACGGCCGTCCCACGGCTGAGGCCGTGGCGTTTTATTCCAACCTGATCGCAGGCATCCCTGCGCTCAAACAATACGTGGCAACGCGTCTCTTGCCGCTCTACAACGATGTCTGGTACGACGAAGAGATCGGTGATCTGGATGAGGAAGCTTTTATCCGGCGGCTCTGCAAACCATCGGTGCAGCTCTATGACGACGACGTGAGCCTTGCTGTTGTCTACTTCAAAGACGGCAACATCTTTGGTGGCCACAGCATCGAGGTCACCATCGAGAACGGTGTGCCCTGCGATGCGAGCCTCATCGGCTAGGCAGCCTGACCCTTCGCTCGAGCGCGCGAAATCGCATCATCAGGAGGTAACCATGGTCGTTCTATCCAGCTCTGCTGCCCTGTTTCTTTCTGGCGCGGTATTCGGGGCCTCGATTGCGCACTGGTACTTCGGCGCGGTAATCGATTGGGGTGCCCTCAGCACCAGCTTCCTGATCGCCGTGATAGCGGCCGAGAGTCTGCGGCGGGCGTTCGGGCGTTCACGGCTTGTCTGACAACTCGGGCACGTCACTCCTTCCGCGCACGATCATTGGTCAGCAGTGGGCGAACCTTCCGCGAACACGACGCTCGGTACACTCTTCACGATCGCTTGGAGCATCGGCGTCGCATCATGGTTTCTCGGAATCTTCGAGGCAATCGGAGTGTGGCGATTCTGGTCCTGCGCGTACCGTGTCGGCTTGGGAGTATTGGACGAAACCACTTCAATCCGTTCCGTGACATTGCGCGCTGGTACGGCAATTGACCTGCCCTCTGTGAGGGGCCAGGTCGACTCGCATCGAGTCGTGTTGTTCCGCGCCCCTTACCGATGGTTCGCCTTGAAGTTTCATACTCCGTTCCCGATAAGAGCCACGATCACGTTCTCGGATAGCTCGGCGCGCGTGGTCGGCCGGATACCGATCAGCTCGGTCGCCTTCATGGCCGCCTGGCTGTCCGCGTGGACAATTGGCGGTATCAACTCGCCATTGTTTGCACTTGTGGGCTGGGCTTTCGCCATTGGCATGGTCGCGATATCCATTCCGATTGAGTTGCATCGCATACGAAAGGCCAAAGACGATCTCGTCAGGCACTTGGGTCTTTACCCTCAACCAGGCCGTTCCCCATAAGGAGAGGGAGAGTCAGTGCGGCTTCAACCGGAAACCCTCAACTAGGTCATCAAATGTCGCGACGACTACGCCCGATTTGGGCTTTGCCACAATGTCCACGGTGCGGTGGACGCGCGGGCTATTGGAGAGTGCTGCTTACCCGGCCAAAGAACGCATTTGAGTGCGCCAATTGCGGCGTTCGCTTAAGCGCGGACATGCAGCGGGGCCTTACCGTCATCGCAATCGTGGCCTTCTTGGCGTTCTTCTGTCTCATGACCGTAGGCGTTCCCTGGTTCCTCGAGGGGTTGCATGCCGTGGTGGCCTTGTTCATCGCCGTGGCTATTCTTCCGTTCTTCGCGAAAGTGAAAGCGATATAATGCGCGGCCCCGCATCAGCGGGGATCCATCAACGGAGGTGTGCCATGAATACCAAAGCCAAACACCTCGACCAACACTGGTTTCGAGGCCACAAGTAAACGCAAGCAGGGCTTCCCTTCGGAAGCTCGAGTCAAGCGCGGCTATCGCACCGTGCACGGGGACAAGGAGCTTCTCGAGAAGCTCGGTCGCAATGACCCATGTCCCTGTGGCTCCACTCGCCGGTTTCAAGAAATGTTGCATGCAGTCCGGATTCTTCGATGGATCCGACCGCGCCCATTTCTTTCAGGGAGTGAAGTCGCCTTCTGACGACGCGAGCGGACCCAAAGCCCACTAAAACAGTCGCCGAACTTGTCGAGGCGGACAAGGTCCATCTTGGACATGATTCGTAAACATTCGTCAGCCGATTGCGGGTCCCGCTCGCGTAAAGTGGAAGTCCAGGGTCTCCCTTCCCTATGAAGACACTTTCCAAATCCGCCGCGGTCGCGTTGGTCGCCTCGATCGTCTGGGCCACCGACGCGGCCGCGGTCTATCTCGATCCCACGGGAATCGGGCAGGCGCTGATCTACCCGTACTTCACGGCGCAATCGAGCGGCGGCACGCCTTTCAATACGCTCGTCACGGTCGTGAATCGGGGCACCGATACGAAAGTGCTTCGCGTGCGATTCCGCGAAGGGCGCAACGCGAAGGAGATCGCGAGCTTCAACCTCTACCTCGGCGCGATGGACACGTGGACCGGCGCCGTCGTTCCTGACGCGGGCGGCGCGCGCTTCATCACCGGTGACCGGTCGTGCGTGAATCCCGCATTCCCGCCGAGCGTGGGCGCGCCGACGGCGTTCTTCGAATTCACCGATGCAGCCTATGCGGGCTCGCCCACCGATGGACTGGGGACCGGCGCCGAGCGCCAGCGCGAGGGATTCATCGAGGTGATCGAGATGGGGACCCTCGCCGGCGCGCAGGCGGCCGCGGTCAATCCCGCGGGCGCGAATCCGTCGGGACCGTCGAATTGCGCGGCGGTGCAGGGCCAGGCCGTGGCGCTGCAGGTCGGTGCGCCGACGGGGAATCTCTCTGGCACGCTCACGCTCATCAACGTCGTCTCGGGCATGAACTTCACCGTCAATGCGGTCGCGCTCGGTCAACTCGCGAGCCGCCCCTTCTACCGCGACTACGGCGATCCGTATCCCGATTTCAACGCCGCCGAGGTCGATCCGGTGAGCGTGATCGTCGCGGGACCGCAGTTCAACGTGGGGCCGCGCACCTACAAGGCGACGTGGACCAACGGGCTCGACGCGGTGTCCTCCGCGCTCATGATGAATTCGCTGGGGGGCGAGACGATCCTCGATTCGATCACGCACTCGGGAACGGACTGGGTCGTCACTTTCCCGATGCGGCCTTTTCGGCAGCCGGAGTCGACGACGGTCCCGCCCACGGCGTATCCGAGGGCGGCCGGCACGGGCTATCACGATGTGATCCTCACGTGGACTCCGCGCGACGGGGGCCCGACGAGCACGCTCAGCGGGACGGGCGTCGACTTTCCGGAAGTGCCGCCGAACCGGTACGACGTAGACCTCGCGTTGCCGTGGGCGTCGACGGTCATGACATTCACCCATGGATCGACCGCGAGCGCGGGCCCGATCGCGTCATCGACGGTTCTCGGTTCGGCGAACGCGGAGAGCGTGATGCTGCCGTCGGCCGCGGAAGATGGCGTCGGCGCGCTCCAGCTCGGTGGGGCGCAGCAGAATTTTCCGGTGACGTCGTTCGATCACGGCGACGGCAGCGTGAAGAGCAGCGCCGCGACGATCAGCGGAGTGCCCGTCGTGGGATTCTGGGTCCGCACTTACCTGAACGGCACGCTCACCTGCGGCTCGTCCACGTGCCTCGGCAACTACGGCGCCGCGTATCCCTTCGCGACGGTGCGTGCGATCCAGATGGCGAGCCCATAGCATGAACATCCTCCGTCGAATCGCCGCGATCGCGGTTGCCGCAGCTTCCTTCTCGGCGATGAATGCCGGCGCCGTCTACCTCGACCCGGGCGGGCTCGGGCAGGCGTTGATCTATCCATACTTCACCGCGCAGTCGACGGGCGGCAATCCGTTCAACACGCTCATCACCGTCGTCAATCGCGGCGCCGATTCGAAGGTGATCCGCGTGCGCTTCCGCGAAGGCCGCAATGCGCGCGAGATTGCGAGCTTCAACCTCTACCTCGGCAGCCAGGACACGTGGACCGGCGCGGTGATCGCCGACGCGGGTGGAGCGCGCTTCATCACCGCCGACCAGTCGTGCGTGAATCCTCCGTTCTCGCCGAGCGTGGGCGGCGGCACGACGTTCTTCGAGTTCTCCAGTGCCAACTTCACCGGCGCGCAGGGCGATGGCCTCGGGACGGGCCCCGAGCGCATGCGTGAAGGGTTCATCGAGATGATCGAGATGGGAACGCTCCCGACGGCGGTGGCGGCCCTCGTGAATCCACCGACCACTTGCTCGCAAGTGCAGGGCAACACCGTCCAGTTCGCCGCGAATCCACCGACCGGCAATCTCTCGGGCACGCTCACGCTCATCAACGTCGCGACGGGCATGAACTTCACGTCCAATGCTGTCGCGCTCGCCGAGCTTTCGACGCGGGCGTTCTATCGCAACTACAACGATCCCTATCCCGACTTCACGGCGGTGGAGATCGATCCGGTGAGCATCGTCCCGTCAGCCTCGAACACTTCGCGCGTGACGTGGACCAGCAACGTGGATGCGGTCGCCTCGGCGCTGATGGCGGCCTCCCTGGGTGGCGAGACGATACTCGACGCGGCGACGAATTCCGGAACGGATTGGATCGTCACATTCCCGATGCGTCCCTTCCGCCAGCCGGGCGGCTCGACGCCGCCGATTTCCTATCCGCGCGGCGCCGACACGGGATACCAGAACGGCGTGAATTTCCAATGGACGCCCCGTGACGGAGGCGCGACGCTCACGTTCCTCTCGACGGACCTCCTGCCGTTGCCTTCGAACACCTTCAACGTGGATCTCTCGCTGCCGTGGGCTTCGACGGTCGTTTCGTTCGCGCACGGAGGGCCGGCGAAAGCGGGTCCGATCGCGACGTCGACCGTGCTGGGCTCGACGAACGCGGAGCAGATCATGATTCCCACTTCCGCGGAAGACGGCGTCGGTGCGCTGAACCTCGCCGGAACGATGGGCCCCAGCACCGCGTCCACTTTCGATTACACGACCGCGACCGCTCCCGCGCAGGAGGTGACGTTCACAGGCGCGCCCGCGGTGGGATTCTGGGTTCGCACCTACCTCAATGGCACTCTCACTTGCGGCGCGGCGACCTGCCTCGGAAATTACGGGGGCGCGTACCCGTACGTGGTGAAGCGCCCGCTCTAGGCGGACCGGTCAGGGAGTCACGACGCAGCGATTGCGTCCCGCGGCTTTCGCGGCATAGAGCGCCTCGTCCGCGCTGCGCACGAGCGCCTCGAAGAACGCGAGCGTCGATTCGGGAGACGCGCTCGCCGAGGGATCGGCCGACGCGCAGCCCAGGCTGATCGTGACCGCGATGCGCTTGCCTTCCCACGTGACGACGAGCGCCTCGACCTTCGCCCGCAATCGTTCGGCGACAGTCAACGCGGACGCGGCGTCCGTGCCGGGCAGGAGCACCGCGAATTCCTCGCCGCCGAGGCGCGCGATCACGTCGTTGGGCCGCGCTTCGGAGGCGAGCGACAGCGCCACGGCCATCAGCACCGCGTCGCCTGCGGGATGCCCGCGCGTGTCGTTGATGCGCTTGAATTTGTCGATGTCGCCCATGATGAGTCCGAGCGGCCCGCCGTAGCGGCGCGCGCGATTCACCTCGGCTTCCGCGAGCGCGAAGAACTGGCGGCGGTTCGCAAGGCCCGTGAGCGGATCGGTGGCCGCGAGCTTTCGCATCTCGGCTTCGCGCACGGCGAGCGTCGCCATTTCGTGTCGCATGCGCGAGACGAGCGCCTGGTTGGCCGCGCGGCGGTGCTGCTCGGCGAGTTGCTCGGCGCGCGCCTTGCGCTCGGCCGCGAGCGCCGCGGCGAGATCGCCCATGCGTTCGTTCACGCGAGCCATCTCGACCCAGAGCTGGCTCTTCTCGTGGTGCCCGCCCAGCTTCTCGCTCACCTCGAGGGATTGCTCGAGCAACCGGAGCGCCTCGCGCGGCGCGTTCTCCGCATGGATCTCCGCGAGCGAGCGCAACGCCTCGGCTTCCCACAATCTCGCGCCGCATTCGCGCGAGTACTCGAGCGCGGCATTGCCGGTGGCGAGCGCTTCGTCGCGGCGGCCGACGCGTGCGAGAGCCCGTGAGAGGAACGCGAGGTTCGCGGAGATCTCGGGAGGAAGCCCGAGGCGCCGCACGATCGCTTCCGACTGCCGCATCCGCTCGAGGGCGCGCTCCGGCTCGCCCGCATGGAGGTGCGCGTCGCCGAGATAGAAAAGCGCCATCGCATAGAAGCGCGAGTTGGGCTGCGCGGAAAAGAGCTCCGCCGCCTGCGTGAGGACTTCCACGGCGCGATCCGGTTGCTCCATGAACGTGAAGAGGCGTCCCAGGTGCGCGAGCGCCGCGGCGGCCCATCGGGGCCAGCCGAATGCACGGGCGCGC
>DATGGI010000072.1:0-48591 GCA_035308545.1 Usitatibacter sp. | reverse complement strand
AAGGCAGGAAGCCCCGAAGCCGGAGCCGAAGAAGGTCGAATCGCCGAAGCCGGAACCGAAGAAGGCGGATCCTCCGAAGGTCGTCGCGACGGCGGCGCCCTCGTTGCCGGCAACCGACGGCAGCGTGCTCAAGTTCCGCTTCCACGGGGAATCGTGGGTCGAGATTCGCGACGTCCGCGGCAGGCTCCTCTTCTCGAAGCTGAATGCCGCCGGCAGCGAAGCCGAGGTGAGCGGCAAGCCGCCGCTCAACGTGATCATCGGCAACGCACCCGAGGTGAAGGTCTTCTACAACGACCGCGAGTTCGACCTCGAGCCCCACACGAAGGTTGCGGTCGCGCGCTTCACCGTCGAGTGATGCGACCGGCCGAATGACGCCATGACAATCCGCCGCGTTTCGCGAGCCGTGCGCATCGCCGACAAGACCGTCGGCGGCGGCGCCCCGATCCTCGTCCAGTCGATGACCAACACCGACACGGAGGACGCGGTGTCGACGGCTTCGCAGGTGGCCGCGCTCGCGCGCGCCGGATCCGAGTTCGTGCGCATCACAGTGAACACGATCGAGGCCGCGAAGCAGGTCCCGGAGATCCGCAATCGCCTCGAGAAGATGGGCGTGAGCGTGCCGCTCGTGGGCGACTTCCACTTCAACGGGCACAAGCTCCTCACCCAGGTGCCCGAGTGCGCCGTAGTGCTCGACAAATACCGCATCAATCCGGGCAACGTGGGGCACGGCTCGAAGCGCGACGACCAGTTCTCCACGATGGTCGAGAAGGCCATCGAGCACGGCAAGCCCGTGCGCATCGGCGTGAACTGGGGCTCGCTCGATCCGGAACTGCTCGCGCGGATGATGGACGACAACGGCAAGCTCGCCCAGCCGAAGGAAGCCGACGAGGTGATGCGCGAAGCGCTCATCGTCTCGGCGCTGGAGAGCGCGAAGTTCGCCGAGGACATCGGCCTGCCCGGCGACCGCATCGTCATCTCGTGCAAGGTTTCCGCGGTGCAGGACCTGATCCGCGTGTATCGCGAGCTCGCGCGCCGGTGCGATTACGCGCTGCACCTGGGCCTCACGGAAGCGGGCATGGGCTCGAAGGGCATCGTCGCCTCCACGGCCGCCATGGGCGTGCTGCTGCAGGAAGGCATCGGCGACACGATCCGCGTGTCGCTCACGCCCGAGCCCAACGGCGACCGCACGAAGGAAGTGATCGTGGCGCAGGAGATCCTCCAGACGATGGGTCTTCGCTCGTTCACGCCGATGGTGAGCGCGTGCCCGGGCTGCGGCCGCACGACGAGCACGTTCTTCCAGGAGCTCGCCGACAAGATCCAGGGCTACCTGCGCAGCCAGATGCCCGTGTGGCGCGCGCGGTATCCCGGCGTCGAGGACATGCACGTCGCGGTGATGGGCTGCGTGGTGAACGGCCCCGGCGAATCGAAGCTCGCCAACATCGGCATCTCGCTGCCGGGTTCGGGCGAAACACCGGTCGCGCCGGTCTTCGTGGACGGAAAGAAGACAGTCACCCTCAAGGGCGACCGGATCGCCGAGGAATTCCAGGCGATCGTCGAGGAGTACGTCGGCAGGACGTACGGCGGCGAGGCGCAGGGCACGAAGCGCGAGAAGGGCTTCCCCGTCCGGGTCGTCTCGTCATGACGGCGAAGATCCAATCCGTCCGCGGCATGGAAGATGTGCTGCCGGATCGATCCCCGCTGTGGCAGAAATTCGAGGACACCACGCGCCGGGTGTTCGAGCAATACGGCTATCGCAACATCCGCACGCCCATCGTGGAGCCCACGGCGCTCTTCGTGCGCGGCATCGGCGAGGCGACCGATATCGTCGAGAAGGAGATGTACGTCTTCAACGATCGCAACGACGAGAGCCTCGCCCTTCGCCCCGAAGCGACGGCGGGAATCGTGCGCTCCGCGATCGAGCACAGCTTCCTCTACAACGGCCCCATGCGCGTCTGGACCGCGGGACCGATGTTCCGCTACGAGCGTCCCCAGAAAGGGCGGCAGCGCCAGTTCCACCAGTTCGACGTGGAGGCGCTGGGATACGACGGGCCCGACGTGGACGCCGAGCAGATGGCCATGCTCGCCCGCCTCTGGAAGGCGCTCGGCATCCGCAACGTCGAGCTGCACGTGAATTCGATCGGCGACGCGGCCGACCGCAAGGCCCACCGGGAGAAGCTCGTCGCGTACTTCGGGAAGCACAAGGGCACGCTCGACGAGGATTCGCTGCGGCGCCTGGAGACCAACCCGCTTCGCATCCTCGATTCGAAGAACCCGCAGATGCAGGCGATGATCGAGGGCGCGCCGCGCCTCATGGATCACCTCGGCGATGCTGCCGCGGATCATTTCGAGGCGCTGAAGACGCTCCTCGATGCCGCGGGGCTCGTTTATTCGGTGAATCCGCGCCTCGTCCGCGGGCTGGACTACTACAATCGCAGCGTCTTCGAGTTCGTCTCCTCGGATATCGGCGCGCAGTCGACGATCGCCGGGGGAGGGCGCTACGACGGGCTCTTCACGCAGCTGGGCGGCAAGCCCACGCCCGCCTGCGGGTTCGGCATGGGCATGGAACGCGTGCTGCTCACGATGGAGGCTGCGAAGGTCGACGCCGCGCAGGATCCCGATGCATTCGTCGTGCATGCGGGAGAGAATGCCGAGTCGGCGGCGTGGAAGGTATCGGAAAGGCTTCGCGATGCGGGGCTCGACGTAGTGATGGGCGCGGGCGGCAGCTTCAAGTCGCAGATGAAGAAGGCCGATGCGAGCGGCGCGCGCTACGCGGTGATCATCGGGGAGGCCGAAGCGGGCTCGGGGCGGATCACGCTCAAGAACCTCGACGGCGGCGAGCAACAGACGGTCGATCTCCAGGCCGCCATTCAACTTTTGGGATAGAGAAACGATGTCCGGATCCTACGATTTCGAAGAGCAGGAACGCCTGGCGGAGCTCAAGGCCTGGTGGGAAGACAACCGCTGGTACGTGGTCGGCGGAATTGCCGCCGCGCTCGTCAGCTTCGCGGGGTACCGCGGCTACAACTGGTGGTCGCTGCGCGAGGCCGATGCCGCCGCGGTCGCGTACGCGCCGGTGGCCGACGCCGTCACCGCGAAGGACGCGAAGAAGACCGGCGAGGCCGCGCAGAAAGTGATCACCGCGCACCCGGGCTCGTTCTATGCGTCGGACGCGGCGCTCGTGCTCGCGAAGAACGCCTTCGATGCCGGCAACCTCGACGAGGCCCGCAAGCAGCTCGAATGGGTCGTGGCGAATGGCGTCGACGTCCACCGCGGCGTGGCGCGCGTGCGACTCGCCGGCGTGCTCATGGAGCAGAAGAAATACGACGATGCGCTGCGCGTGCTCGACGGCAACAAGGACGAGGCCTATGCGCCGCTCGCGGCCGACATGCGCGGCGACATCATGCTCGCGCAGCGCCGCCTCGACGAAGCGCGCGCGGCTTACAAGGTCGCCGTCGAAAAAGCGGACGCGCGCAATCCCGTGAGGAGCATCGCGCAGACGAAGCTGAACGCGCTCGGGGGCGGCCAATGAAAGCCGCGCGCCTCGCGCTTTTCGCGGCCACCGCCGTAGTCGCCGCGGGATGCGGCTCGTGGAACCCGCTCGAGTGGAGCCCGCTGGTCACGCTCGGATTCAAGAACGAGCCGGCGAACAAGCCCACGCCGCTCGGGCCCATCAACGCGGCCCTCACGCCGCGCGCGGTGTGGTCCGTGAAGGTCGGCAAGTCGCTGGGCTACAGCTTCAGGCCCGTGTACGCCGGCGGACGCATCTACACCGCGGCGGGAGACGGCACGATCAGCCTGCTCGACGAGGATACCGGCAAGGTCGTCTCGCACATCGACACCAAGAAGCGTGTCTCGGGCGGCGTCGAGGTCGGCGACGGTCTCATCGTGGTCGGCACGATCAAGGGCGAAGTCCTGGCCTATGACCTCAGCGGCAAGGCGCTCTGGACGCAATCGCTGGGCGGCGAGGTGATCGCGCCCGCGGCGATCTCCAACAAGGTCGTCGTGGTGCGCACTTCCGACGGCCGCATCTTCGGCCTCGGCGCCGACGACGGGAAGCGGCGCTGGGTGTTCCAGCGCGCGGCGCCCGCGCTGCTGCTTCGCAGCGAGTCGGGCGTGCTCGCCATCGGCCGCGACGTGGTCGCGGGCTACCCGAACGGAAAGCTCATCGCGCTCGACATCGACGACGGCAAGCTCACGTGGGAAGTGTCGGTGTCGTTGCCGCGCGGCGCAACGGAGCTCGAGCGCATCGCCGACGTGGCGGGCCTGCCGGTGATCGACGGCAACAATGTCTGCGCCGGCGCCTTCCAGGGCAAGGTCGCGTGCTTCGAGATCTCGTCGCGCAACATGGCATGGTCGCGCGACCTGTCCACGTCGCGCACGGTCGCCGCGGACAAGAAGAACCTCTACGTGGTCGACGATTCGAGCGCGGTGCACGCGCTCGACAGGAGCCAGGGCGCGAGCGTCTGGAAGCAGGACAAGCTCCTCCACCGCAAGCTCACGTCGCCGGTGCTCCTCGACAACCGCCTTTTCGTGGGCGACTACCAGGGTTACCTGCACGTGCTCTCCCCCGACAACGGCGAGCTCATAGGACGATTCGCGACCGACGGCACCGCGATCGAATGGATCGTGCCGATCGCCGGCGCGCTGCTCGTGCAGACCGCGGGCGGCACTGTCACGATGGTGAGGATCTAGGCGCAGCACGAGGCTTAATTGAAACCCACGGTAGTGCTCGTCGGCCGGCCGAACGTCGGCAAGTCGACGCTGTTCAATCGCTTCACCCGTTCGCGCGACGCGCTCGTGGCCGATCTTCCGGGCCTCACGCGCGATCGCCACTACGGCCAGGGTCGCGTGGGCGACAAGCCCTTCATCGTCGTCGATACGGGCGGCTTCGAGCCCGTCGCCAAGGACGGGATCCTTTCGGAGATGGCGCGCCAGGCGCGCGAAGCCATCGCGGAGGCCGACGTGATCCTCTTCATCACCGATGCTCGCGCGGGCCTTTCGCCGCAGGACAAGCGCATCGCGCAGCAACTTCGCGAAGCGAACGCGCCGGTGCTCCTCGTCGTGAACAAGACCGAGGGCATGCGCAAGGAAGTGGTGACCGCGGAGTTCCACGAGCTCGCGCTCGGCCATCCGTATCCGATCTCGGCCGAGCACGGCGAGGGCGTGTCGTCACTCGTCGACGAGGCGTTGGCGCCCTTTCCCGTCCATGTCGAGGACGACCAGGAGCCGGACCATCCCCGCGTGGCCATCATTGGCCGTCCCAACGTCGGCAAGTCCACGCTCGTGAATCGCCTGCTGGGCGAGGAGCGCGTGATCGCCTTCGACCAGCCGGGCACTACCCGGGATTCGATCGAGGTCGAGCTCGACTGGGACGGCAAGCGCTACACGCTCGTCGATACGGCGGGAATACGGCGCAAGGGCAAGGTGTTCGAGTCTGTGGAGAAGTTCTCCGTGGTGAAGACCCTCCAGTCCATCGAGCGCGCCAACGTGGTCGTGCTCGTGGTGGACGCGGAGGCGGACATCGCGGACCAGGACGCGCACATCGGCGGCTACATCCTCGAGGCGGGACGTTCCCTCGTGGTGGCCGTGAACAAGTGGGACGCCGTCGATTCGGAGAAACGCAAGGACGTGAAGAACGACCTCGAGCGCAAGCTGCAATTCCTCGATTTCGCCGACTTCGTGACGATCTCGGCGCGCATGGGCACGGGCATCAAGGCGCTGCTCGCGGCCGTCGACACGTCCTTCGCGGCGGCGATGGCAAAGCTCTCGACGCCGAAGCTCACGCGCGCGCTCCAGGCGGCCATCGAGCAGCAGCAGCCACCGCTGTCGGGCCGCTTCCGGCCGAAGATGCGCTATGCGCACCAGGGCGGCTCCAATCCGCCCATCGTCGTGGTGCATGGAAGCGGGCTCGACGGGGTGAAACGCCCCTACCTCCGCTACCTGGAGAACACCTTTCGCAAGACCTTCAAGCTCAAGGGGACGCCGCTGCGGATCGAGCTGCGATCGTCGGCCAATCCCTTCGAGGGGCGTAAGAAGCCCCTGACGGAGAAGCAGGATTCCCAGCGGCGCCGCCGGAAGATCATCTCCAAGCGCCGTTATGGCTGATGAAAAGGCGGGAACCGCGGGCAACCGGGATTGTCCCTCCTGACGCTGGCTTATAATCAGAGTCGCAGTAGAGTCACGGGGCGGGGTAGCGGACCGCCTTCAGACCCGGAAACCCGGAGAAAGAAAAGGGGCATAACAAATGAGCAACAAAGGGCAGCTGCTGCAAGACCCGTTCCTCAACACGTTGCGCAAGGAGCACGTTCCGGTCTCGATCTACCTGGTGAATGGCATCAAGCTCCAGGGCCAGATCGAATCTTTTGACCAGTACGTCGTGCTCCTCAAGAACACCGTGACCCAGATGGTCTACAAGCACGCCATTTCCACGGTGGTCCCGGCGCGGCCGGTTTCGGTCCCGCTTGAGCATTCCCAGGAATCCTGAGCGCCCGCGCGCGGTCCTCGTAGCCCTCGACATCGGTCGCGTCTCCCAGGCCGAAGACCGGGCCGAGGAAGCCTCGCGCCTCGTCGCAAGTGCGGGATCGGAAGTCGTGCAGGTGATCCGCGGGCGCCGCGACCGGCCGGATGCGGCGCTCTTCGCGGGATCGGGCAAGGTCGACGAGATCAAGGCGGCGATGCACGAGCACCGCGCGAAGATCGTGGTATTCGACCACACGCTTTCGGCGGCGCAGGCGCGCAACCTCGAGCGAGCGCTCTCCGAAGGCGGCACGCCCGCGCGCGTCTTCGATCGCACCGACGTGATCCTCGACATCTTCGCGCAGCGTGCCCGCTCCCACGAGGGCAAGCTCCAGGTGGAGCTCGCGCGCCTCGAGCACCTGTCCACGCGCCTCGTGCGCGGATGGACGCACCTCGAGCGGCAGCGCGGTTCGCTCGGAAAGACCGGCGGCCCCGGCGAGAAGCAGATCGAGCTCGACCGGCGCCTCATCGGCGACAAGGTGAAGAAGCTGAAGGAGCGCATCCGCAAGATCGAGCGCGTTCGCGACACGCAGCGCTCGGCGCGCACGCGCTCCGGGGTGTTGCGGGTGTCACTCGTGGGCTACACGAACGCGGGCAAGTCCACGCTCTTCAATCGCCTTGCGCGAAGCGGAGCCTTCGTCGCGGACCAGCTCTTCGCCACGCTCGACACCACGACGCGCCGCGTGTGGCTCGGCGACAACGCGATGATCGCGTTATCCGACACGGTGGGATTCATTCGCGACCTGCCGCACTCGCTCGTCGAATCGTTCAAGGCGACGCTCGAAGAGGCGGTGCAGGCCGATCTCCTGCTGCACGTTGTCGACAGCGCCAACCCCCGTTACCGCGAGCAGATCGATGCGGTGAACACGGTGCTCGAAGAGATCGGAGCCGCCGATGTGCCGCAGCTCCTCGTGTACAACCAGATCGACCGGGTGCCCGGAATGCAGCCTGAGATTGTCCGCGATACCCATGGTAAGATATTGAATATCAAGGTGAGTGCGTATACCGGGGCCGGGATCGAGTCGCTTCGCGAAGCGCTCGCCGGGGCCGCGCGAGACGCCTCGCGCCCGATACCCACTGCCGCTTGAAACACGGACCGAAGCACCGACTTCACTAGAGTCGTCCCTCGCCCGAAAAAATCCAAGATGCCTCCGAACGATCCCCAATGGGGGAAGAAGAACAACGAAGGTCCGCCCGATCTCGATGAGATGTTGAGGAAGGCCCAGCAGAAGATCGCGAGCTTCCTCGGCTTCCGCGGACGCGGGCCGGATTCTCCCCGTCCTTCCACGGACCCCAGCTCCGGCGCGATCGGCGGCGGTGTCATGTTCGTCGTGCTTCTCGTCGTGGCCGTGTGGCTCGCGAGCGGTTTCTACATCGTGGACGAAGGCACGCGCGGCGTGGTGCTGCGCCTGGGCAAGTACATCGAGACGACGCAGCCGGGATTGCGCTGGCACATCCCGTTCCCGGTCGAGAGCGTCGTGAACGTGAACGTGGCCCAGGTCCGCACGGTCGAGGTCGGATACTCGGGCAACGCGCGCAACAAGCAGCCGCAGGAAGCGCTCATGCTCACCGACGACGAGAACATCGTCGACGTGCAATTCGCCGTCCAGTACACGCTGAAGAGCCCCGAGGACTGGCTCTTCAACAACAAGAACCCCGACGACAACGTGAAGCAGGCGGCCGAGACCGCGATCCGCGAGGTCGTGGGCAAGAGCAAGATGGATTTCGTGCTGAACCAGGGACGCAGCGAGATCGCGGCCAGCGTGAAGCTCCTGATGCAGCACATCCTCGACCGCTACAAGACCGGCATCAACGTGACGACCGTGAACCTGCTGGGCGCATCGGCGCCGGAGCAGGTGCAGCCCGCGTTCGAGGACGTGGTGCGCGCCGGCCAGGATCGGGAGCGCTTCAAGAACGAGGGGCAGGCATACGCGAACGACGTGGTCCCGAAGGCGCGCGGCGTCGCGGCGCGGCTCATCGAGGAGGCCAACGGCTATCGCGCGAGCGTGGTGAGCACCGCCCAGGGCGATGCCTCGCGCTTCCGCCAGGTCCTCGCTGAGTACGAGAAGGCGCCCGCGGTCACTCGCGAGCGCATGTACCTCGACACGATGCAACAGATCTACTCTTCGACGACCAAGATCTACGTGGACCAGAAGGGCGGCCAGAACCTCCTGTACCTGCCCATCGACAAGATCATGGCGCTCACCGCGCAGCAGTCTCCGCCGATCACGGTGGAAGCGCCGCGCGCTAGCATACCGATGGACGTTCCCCAGGTGCCACCGTCGCCGGATTCGTTGCAGTCGCGCCGCGACGCGCTGCGCTCACGTGACCGGGAGGCCGGGCGATGAAGCGGACCACGGCATTCATCCTGATCGGCGCGGTGATCGCGGCGCTGCTGCTGTCGATGAGCGTGTACACGGTCGACCAGCGCAAATCCGCGGTCAAGTTCCAGCTGGGCGAGGTGATCGAGGTGCAGAACCAGCCGGGGCTGCATTTCATCGCGCCGTTCTACCAGAACGTCCGCCTCTACGACATGCGCATCCAGACTCTCGAGGCGCGCGACCCGGAGCGTTTCCTCACGAGCGAGAACCGCAACGTGCTCGTGGATTCGTTCGTGAAGTGGCGGGTTGTGGACGTGCGCCTGTACTACGTGTCGGTGCATGGCGACCCGCTGCAGGCCGAATCGCGCCTCGCGCAGACCGTGAACGACGCGCTGCGCGCGGAGTTCGCCAAGCGCACCGTGCACGACGTCGTGTCGGGCGAGCGCGACAAGATCATGAGCGTCGTGGCCGAGAAGGTCGACCAGGACGTCCGCCGCATCGGCGTGTCGGTCGTCGACGTGAGGCTGAAGCGCGTGGACTTCGTGCCGGAGATCTCCTCGGACGTCTTCCGCCGCATGGAGTCGGAGCGCAAGCGCGCCGCCAACGAGCTTCGCGCCACCGGCCAGGCCGAGGGCGAGAAGATCAAGGCCGATGCGGATCGCCAGCGCCAGGTGATCGTGGCCGAGGCCTACGCGACGGCGCAGAAGACCAAGGGCGAGGGCGATGCCACGGCCTCGCGCATCTACGCCGAGGCGTTCCAGAAGAATCCGGAATTCTTCAGCTTCTACCGGAGCATGGAGGCGTACCGCAACAGCCTGCGCAGCAAGGGCGACGTGATGATCGTCGATCCCTCGTCGGACTTCTTCAAGTACCTCAAGGCTCCTGGGCGCGGCGGCAAAGCCGGCTCGCCGTGACGGACCTGGTCTTCGCCGCCATCGCCATCATGCTCGTGATCGAAGGAACGCTCCCGTTCGTCGCCCCGAAACTCTGGCGCGACACGTTCGTGAAGCTCACGCAGATGACGGACGGGCAGATCCGCTTCGCCGGGCTGGCGTCGATGCTCGTTGGTTTGGTCCTGCTCTATATCGCGACCTGATTGGGCCCCGGCCCGCGCCGGGGTGACACCGTGAGACGCTGGCTCCTTCCCGAACACATCGAAGATGTCCTGCCCGCCGAGGCGCGCGCGATCGAGCGCCTGCGCCGCGCGATACTCGACCTCTTCGATTCGCACGGCTACGAGCTCGTGGCGCCACCGCTGCTCGAGTACCTCGAGTCGTTGCTCTCGGGCACGGGTCGCGACCTCGACCTCGCCACGTTCAAGCTCGTCGACCAGCTCTCGGGCCGCATGCTCGGCGTGCGAGCCGACCACACGCCGCAGGTCGCGCGAATCGACGCGCACCTGCTCAATCGCAAGGGCGTCGCGCGCCTGTGCTATTGCGGCAGCGTGCTGCACACCGTGCCCGCGGGCATGACGAAGATGCGCGAGCCGATCCAGATCGGCGCGGAGATGTACGGGCACGCGGGCCTCGAGGCCGACGTGGAGCTCGTGAACCTCATGATCGCGGCGCTGAAGGCCGCGGGCGTGGAGCGCATCCACATCGACCTGGGACACCCGGGAATCTATCGCGCCCTCACCGAGAAATCGGGCCTCGCCGCCGAGGATTCGGAGGCGCTCTTCCATGCCGTGCAGCAGAAGGACGCGCCGCGCGCGAAGGAGCTGGGCGGCGAGGTGGTCGCCGCGCTCACCTCGTTGAACGGTCCGAAGGGCACGATCGCGAGGGCGCGCCAGCGGCTCACCAGCCTTCCGGCGGTGACGCTCGCGTTGAACGCGCTCGAGCGCCTCGCCTCGCAGTGCGAAGCGCCCGGCGTGGAGATCTCGGTGGATCTCGCGGAGCTGGGCGGAATCAACTACGAAAGCGGCCTCGTGTTCGCGGCGTTCACGCCGGGCAGTCCCGATGCGATCGCGCGCGGAGGCCGCTACGACGAGGTGGGCGCGAGCTTCGGCCGCGCGCGGCCCGCGACGGGATTCACGATGGACTTGCGGCAACTCGCCGCGCTGGCCCCGCGGGTGGAAGCCGAGGAGAAGATCCTCGCGCCGGCGGGCGATGACGCATCGCTGCGGGACGCCATCGCGCAGCTGCGCGCGGCGGGCAACGTGGTGGTGGTCGAGATGCCCGGCACCGAAGCGCACCGCGAGGAGCTGGGCTGCGCGAGGAAGCTCGAGAAGAAGGACGGAAAATGGCGCGTAACGTAGTCGTCATCGGCTTGCAGTGGGGCGACGAGGGCAAGGGCAAGATCGTCGATTGGCTGACCGACCATGTGGGCGGCGTCGTGCGCTTCCAGGGCGGCCACAATGCCGGCCACACGCTGGTCATCAAGGGGCACAAGACGATCCTGCGGCTCATCCCCTCGGGCATCCTGCATCCGCACGTGAAGTGCTTCATCGGCAACGGCGTGGTCGTGTCGCCGGAGGCGTTGATGACGGAGATCGGCGAGCTCGAGAAGGCCGGCATCGACGTCACGAAGCAGCTTCGCATCTCCGAGGCCTGCCCGCTCATCCTTCCATACCACGTCGCGATCGACCAGGCGCGGGAACGGGCCAAGGGCGAAGCGAAGATCGGCACGACGGGCCGCGGCATCGGGCCGGCGTACGAAGACAAGGTCGCGCGCCGCGCCATCCGCGTGCAGGACCTCTACACGCGCGAGCGCTTCGCCGCGAAGCTGGGCGAGGTGCTGGACTACCACAACTTCGTGCTGCGCAATTACTTCCACGCCGACGTCGTCGATTTCCAGAAGACGCTCGACGACACGCTGGCGCTCGCGGGCAAGCTGAAGCCGATGGTCGCCGACGTCTCGGCCGAGGTGAATGCGCTCATCCGGGAAGGCAAGAACATCCTCTTCGAAGGCGCGCAGGCCGCGCTGCTGGATGTCGACCACGGCACGTATCCCTACGTCACCTCATCCAACACGGTGGCGGGGCAGGCCGCCGCGGGGGCCGGCGTCGGTCCCCAGCAGTTGCACTACGTGCTCGGCGTGGCCAAGGCCTACGCGACGCGCGTGGGTTCCGGCCCGTTCCCGACGGAGCTCGACGACGAGATCGGCGAGCACCTGCGCGTGAAGGGCAACGAATACGGGTCCGTCACGGGACGCCCGCGGCGTTGCGGATGGTTCGACGCATCGGCGCTGAAGCGCGCCGTGCAACTGAACGGCGTGAGCGGCATCTGCATCACGAAGCTCGATGTGCTCGACGGGCTGGATACCGTGCGCGTGGCGGTGGGCTACAAGGTCGGCAACGAGCGCCGCGACATCCTTCCGGTGGGCGCCGAGGCGCTCGCGATCTGCGAGCCCGTCTACGAGGAGCACCCGGGCTGGAAGGAAAGCACGGTCGGCGTGAAGGCGTTCGACGAGCTTCCCGCCAACGCGCAGTCGTACCTGAAGCGGCTCGAATCGCTCGTGGGAGCGCCCGTCGCGATCATTTCCACCGGTCCCGACCGGGAGGAGACGATCGTGCAGAAGCATCCGTTCGACTGACTATTTACCCGTGGTTTCCGGCGCCGTCTTCAGCTCCCGGTCGAGCTTGTAGAGCGGCGCCGTGCGCTCGCCGAACATGCCGCCCGGGTCGAAGGCGCGCGTGGCGATGAGGGCGCCTATGACCGCGAGCGCCACGATCGCGACGAACAGCGCGCGCTGCGTGCGCCTGCGCTCGGAGCGCGCCGAACGCGACCGTTTCGAAGCCTCCGCCATGCGCCGCGCCGCGTCTTCCAGGCGCAGGCGCTCTTCCGTCGCGAGCGCCGCTTCGCGCTCGGCCTGCGCCCGGCCCTGGGCTTCGTGCGCGGCCTTGCGCTCCGATTCCTCGCGCTGCTTCACAAGCTCCGTCACGCGCTCCTCGGCGTCGGCTCGCTGGCGCGCGGCTTCGAGCGCGCTCTCGTCGGCTTCAGCGCGCGCTCTCGCCGCGGCGAGGCGCTCGGCTTCGGCGGCCTCGGAGCGCCGGGCGCGCTCCTCCGCTTCCCGCTCGGCTTCCGCCCGCTCTTTCGCAAGGACGCCGGCGCGCTCCTCCGCCTCGACGCGCAGGCGCGCGGTTTCCAGCGCAAGCTGCTCCGCTTCGGCGCGCTCCCGCGCCGCCGAGGTGAGCCGTTCCTGGGCCTCGACTTCCGCCTGGATGCGCGAAACCTCGATCTCTTCGACGTCGACCGCTTCCGCATCACCCGCGGGCGACGCCATGCGCAGGGCCGCGCGCCCATCCGCGGCACGCCGAAGCGCTTCGGACAGGAGAGCGGAGGGCGCGGAATCCTGCTTCGCGCGCGAGCGCGCGGCGCCCTTCAATTTGTCGAATAGCTTGCTCACGTGCCGCTATTTTAATCGCGGTTGCGTATTCAGGCGATAGTCGAGACGCAGCGTCGTTCCCTCGACCGAGGGCCGCGCGGGCGCGGGGTCCGGCTGGCGGACGATCGCGATGAATGCCGCGGCGAGGACAGCGGCGCCGATCGCGACGCGCAGTCCCATGGGAATCGGGCGGGGACTTTGCGCCGCCGGAACCGGCGCGCGCCGCGCTTCGCCCACGTGCGCATCCCGAGCGAGCTCCGAAGCTTCGGCCTCGGCGCGATTCCGTTCCGCGACCTTCGCCGCGAGGGCCTGCTCCGCGGCCTTGCGCGCGCGCGCGCCCTCGATGGCCCTCTCGTGGGCGGCGGCGCGTTCGCGGGCGGCGTTCGTGAGTTCCTCTTCGGCCGCGATGCGCGCCTGCATCGCCTGCGAGGCGTTCGCCTCGGCGAGCTGCGCCTTTTCGGCGCGAGCCTGCGCCTCTTTCTCCGTCTTCACGCGCGCGCGCAATTGCGCGGCGGCCTGGCTCTCGGCGCGCTCGCGCTCGGAGTGCGAGCGCCGGGCGGCCTCGGCCTGATCGGCTGCGGTGCGCGCGGCAGCGAGCGTCGTCGCTTCCAGGGCGGCGCGTTCCTGCGCGAGCGCGAGCGTTCGCGCTTCGGACTCGGCGCGTTCCCGCTCGGCCTGCTCGCGCGCTGCCGCGTGTGCGGCGGCCGCGGCCTGCGCCTCGAGCTTCTTGCGTGCCGATTCCTCTTCGGCGCGCTGGGTCCGCGTGCGCTGCTCCGCCTGAGTCGCCGCGGACTTCTCGGATTCGGCGCGATCGGATTCGGCCTTGGCCGCGCGGCCCTCCGCATTCGCGCGCTCCGTGGCCGCTTCGCGCAGGGCCGTTTCGGCAGCTTCCCGTTCCCGCGATTTGATCGCGGCGGCTTGCGCGGATGTGGCGCGCCGCTCCGCGGATTCGCGGGCCCTTGCCTCGTCCGCCTCGCGTTGGCGCGCTTCGGTGGTTGCGCGGACATCAGCCGCGGCGCGCTCCTCCGCTTCCTTCGCAGCGCGCGCGTCGGTTGCCTCACGCTCGCGCGCGAGCTCCGCGGCGCGGGTTTCGGCCGCGGCGCGTTCGATCTGCTTTTGCTTCGAGGCGCGCTCGCTGCCTTCGCGGGCCTTCGCGGCCTCCAATGCCTTCGACTCGGCGAGCGCCCGTTGGCTCGCCGCGGCGAGGAGCTCCGCTTCGGCGAGCTCGTTGCGTTTCGCGGCGGCGTCGGCCGCGGCCTCGACGCGGGCGCGTTCGTCGTGGGCTTTCGCGGCGTCCTGCTCGGCGCGCGCGCGGGCTTCGGCCTCCGCGGCCGCGGACGATTCGACTTGCTCGCGCTCCCGGGCGAGCGCCAGCGCCCGAGCGTCGGCTTGCGCCCGCGCGAGCGCCTTCTCCTTCGCGACGCGCTCGGCGGCCTCGCGAGTTTTCGCGGATTCCAATGCCTTTGCGTCGGCCACGGCGCGAGCGCTTGCGGCGGCGAGGAGCCCGGCCTCGGCAGCTTCGGCTCTATGCGCGGCGGCATCCGCCGCCGCTTCAGCCTGCACGCGCTCTTCCCGTGCTTTCAGCGCGGCGCGTTCGGCGCGTTCGCGTGATTCGGCTTCCGCGGCGGCGGCCGCTTCCACTTTCTCACGCTCGCGGGCCATGGCGGCGGCGTGCGCGTCGGCCTTCGCGCGGTCGTCCGCTTTCGCGCCCGCGCTGCGCTCGCTCTCGGCCCGTTCGCGCGCGGACTGCGCCGCGCGTTCGTCGGCCTTGGCGCGCGCCTGTGCGGCGAGTTGGCGTTCATCCTCCGCGACTTCGAGGCGGCGGGCTTCGGCGGCAGCGGCAGCGTCGGCTTCGGCGCGGGCGCGCATCGCCGCTTCCTGGGCGCGTTCCTGGGCCGCGCGCTGCTCCGCTTCGCGAGCGGCCGCCTGGGAAATGCGCGCGAGATCCTCGGATTGCACCGCCGCTTCGCGCTCGGCCTTCACGCGATTTTCGGCGGAGATCCGCAGGGCGCGTTCCGATTCCTCGCGGACGCGCAGCTCTTCGATCGCCCCGGCCTCGGCGGCAGTGCGTTCACGCATGGCAGCCGCCATCTCGCCGTTGAGCCGCGCCTGTTTCTCCGATTGCTCGCGCGCGGCCGCTTCGGCAACGGTCCTTTCGCGAGCAACGGCCTCGAGCTTGCGCTCCGCCGCGAGGCGCGATTCCATCGCCTTTTGCTGCGCCGCTTCGGCGAGCGAGCGTTCGCGCACGGATTGCGCTGCTTCCCGTTCCGCGGTCGCGCGTTCGATTGCGAGTGCTTCCGCTTCCGCCTCGAGCTGCGCACGCTCCGCGGCGACACGTTGCGCCGCGGCGTTTTCCTCCGCGGCACTGCGAGCCTTCGCGGCCGCCGCCGATTCCGCCTGCGCGCGCTCACGCGCAATCGCCGTCGCTCGCTGCTCCGACTCGACGCGCGCGCGCTCCGCGGCGAGAGCCTTCTCCTCGGAGGCTTGCCGGCGCCTCGCCGCCTCCGACGCCTGGGTCTCGGATTCGATGCGGGCCTTCGCGGCGGCCGTGAGCGCGGCGTCGTTGGCTGCGCGAAGCGTCGCGGCCTCGGCGGCGCGGGATTCGGCGGCGAGCTGCGCTTTCGACGCTTCGATCGATTCGCGCTCCGTCTTCGCGCGCTCCTCGGCCGCGAGTGCCGCGGTGCGCTCGGCCTGCACGGCTTGCTGCGCAACCTTCTCGGCTTTGCGCGCCGCCTCGAGTCGCGCGAGGGCAACGGCCTGGAGCTCGCGTTCCGTGCGCGCGCGTTCCTCCTGCGTGGCGAGGATGGCGGCGGCCTTTTCCGCTGCCGCGCGGGCCTGGCGCTCGGCGGCCGCTTCGGCGTCGTGGCGCAGCCTCGAGACCGAGGCGAGATGCTCGGCATCCTTCAGCGACTGTTCGTGCGCGGCGCGCGCTTCGGCTTCCGCGGCGGCGCGCTTGCGAGCCGTTTCGGCAAGCTCCTGCTCGGCCCGGATGCGCAGCTGCACTTCCGCGGAGCGGCGCCGTTCGCTTTCCGCCTTCGCGGCCAGCGCCTCGCTCGCACGCTTCTCGGCGTTCGCGCGTTCTTCGGCGTGCCGGCGCGCTTCGCCTTCCATCGAGAGGAGCTGGTCCTCCTCGAGCTGGCGCGCCTGCGCGGCGGCGGCGTGCCCATGGGCTTCGGTCGCAGCGGCAGCGTCGGCTTGCGCGCGCGCGCGCGCGGCGAGCGCATGGCGCGCCTGGGCGCTCGCATGGCGTTCGGCCTCGGAGGCCGCGCGCTTCTCCGCCTCCGATCGAGCGAGAGAGTCCGAGGCGAGTTTCTCTTCGGCCGCCGCGTGGGATTCGGCCAGCGCGGCGAGGTCGCTCTCGGCCTTCTCGCGGCGCCTCGACTCCTCGAGCACCCGTGCTTCAGCCGCCGCGCGTTCCTGCGTGGCTTTCAGCAGTGCGGCTTCGGCGTCCTTGCGCTCTTCGATGGAACGGCTGGCCGCGGCCTCCGCATCGCGGCGCGCGACGAGCGCATCGCGGGCGCGGGTCTCGAGCAGCGCGTGTTGTGCCGCGGCTTCGGCAGATCGTTTCTCCGCATCGGCACGCGCCTGGGCGATCGCCGCGGCCTCGCGGTCGGCCTTCGCCCGTTCGGCGAGCGCGCGATCGGCCTGCGCGCTTTCGATCACGACGGCTTCGGCCTTCGCGAGGGCCTCGGCTTCCGTCTTGGCCCGCTTGCGCGCGGACGCTTCCGCTCGGCGCTCGGCTTCTTCCCGCACGCGGACCTGCGCGAGAACCCTTTCCTCAGCCTCGGCGCGCGTTCGCGCGGCCGCGTCGCGGACTCGCTCCTGTTCCTCGCGGCGCTTCGCCTTCTCGATCGCGGCGCGTTCGGCCGCCGCGCGTTGGGTCGCAGCCTGCGCGGCGTTCAGGTCCGCCTGGAGCAGCGCTTCGGATTGGGCGTGGAGGGCGCGTTCGGCTTCGGCGCGTTCCTGCGCGCGCTTCAGCGCACGGGATTCTTCCTCGGCGCGGCGCTGGGCCGCTTCGGCGAGTGTCGCCATCGAGAGCTCGCGCTCGCGGGCTTCCTCGGCCGCCTCGGTATCCCGTTCGATGGCCCCCGCGAACGCCTGGAGATCGCGCTCGGCCTCCTGGAGCTTTCCCTCGATCTCGGAGCGCCAGGACTTCTGATCTTCGTCGACGGCGCTCGCGGCCGGGCGAGCTTCCTCACCCGGCTTGGATCTGGGAGAGGGTGCCTTGCGCGAGTTGCGCTCCAGCGCGGCCTTCTTGAGCTGGTCGTAGAGCTTGCTCAATGGCGATTGTCCCGCCCATGGAGGGCAAGACTCAATGTTATCCGAAGCGTGTAGACTTGCGCCCAGTAATGCGAGGACGCTCCCATACCCTGGATGCCTTGCGTGGCCTGGCCGCGCTGGCAGTCGTCATGTGGCACTGGCGACACTTCGGATATGACGGCACCGTCGCCGGCCATATCGACGTAGCCCAATTCCCCGCCTCGCATGCCCTGCGATTCTTCTACGAGCAGGGCGGAAAAGCCGTAAGCCTCTTCTTCGTGATTTCCGGTTTCGTTTTCTATTGGCTCTATGCCCGGCGGGTCGCTTCCGCGGGCATTGGTCCCCAGGAGTTCGCCCTGCTGCGCTTCTCGCGCCTGTATCCGCTGCACCTGGCCACGCTTCTCTTCGTCGCCGCGCTCCAGCCGCTTTACCTCTCGGCGACGGGTTCCTATTTCATCTATGCCTACAACGATGCGAAGCATTTCGTGCTGAATCTCTTCTTCGCATCCTTCTGGGGGGCGCAGGTCGACGAATCGTTCAACGGGCCGTCGTGGTCCATCTCCATCGAGGTCCTGCTGTACGCCATTTTCTTCGGGATGGTCCGGTTCGTCTCGCCCGGGTTCCGCGGAGCGTTGCTGGGGATCGCCGCGGGCATCGCTGCATTGGTCCTGTACCGCCCGCTCGGCCATGGCTTGTGCGGCTTCTTCGCGGGCGGATGCGCGCAGTTGGTTCACGAACGCCTCCAGCGTCGCTGGTCGAGCGCGGTGTGGGCGGCGACGATCGTCGCATGGTGTGTCACGGTGGGATTTTCGCTCGCTCCGGAAAAAGTGCCGGCCCCGCTGCAAGTTCCCTGGATGTACTTCGTGCTCTTTCCGCTGACCGTGCTATCCGCGGCATTGCTCGGCGACATGCAACCGGATGCGGGCAAGCGCGTGGCATGGCTGGGCGACATTTCCTATGCCTCGTACCTCATCCATTTCCCGCTCCAGCTCACGATGGCGCTGGCCGCCGCGATGCTCGGCTGGACGGTCTCGGTGAGCTCGGGAACGACGCTCGTCGCGTTTTTCGTCACGCTGATAGCATTGTCGCTGCTCAGCTATCACCGCTTCGAGATGCCGGTGCAGGGTTGGATCCGGGCCCGTTATGCCAAGATCACGACTGCATCGGGGGTGGCTTCGTGACTCCGGAAGCGTGGTGCCCAGAAGAGGACTCGAACCTCCACGGTGTTACCCGCCAGTACCTGAAACTGGTGCGTCTACCAATTCCGCCATCTGGGCAGCGAAACAGCGAATTTTACCAGTGACTCGCCGATTATCCAACAAGCAGTACGCGGTCGAGATCCCGAGCCGCGAAGACGTCCTCGAAACCCTCACACGCGAGGGCGTCCCGGTCGCGCCCGAGAGGCTCTCGAAGCTCCTCGGCGTGAAGGGCGACGAAGCCCTCGAAGGGTTCGAGCGCCGCGTCGCCGCGATGGAGCGCGACGGCCAGGTGATGCGCAACCGCCGCGGCCACATCCTCATCTCCGACAAGGCCGGGCTCATCAAGGGCAAGGTGATCGGCCACCCCGACGGCTTCGGTTTCCTCAAGCGCGACGATGCCATCGGCGAGGACGTCTTCCTCGGGCCCAAGGAGATGCACAAGGTCCTCCATGGCGACCTCGTGCTCGTTCGCATCACGGGCCTCGACCGCCGCGGCCGTCCCGAGGGGCACATCGTCGAGGTGCTGGAACGCGCGAACAACAAGATCGTGGGGCGCCTCTTCGTCGAGCGCGACGTCGCGTTCGTGGTCGCCGAGAACAAGCGCATCAGCCAGGACATCCTCATTCGCCCGGGCGAGCTGCGCGGCGCCACGCCCGGACAGGTCGTCGTGGCCGAGGTCCTCGATCAACCGTCGAAGCACGCCGAGCCCGCGGGCCGCGTGATCGAGATCCTCGGCAACTATGCGGACCCGGGAATGGAGATCGAGATCGCGCTGCGCAAGCACGACCTGCCGCACGAGTGGCCGCGCGACGCGGAGCTCGCCGCGAAGAAGCTCGGCAAGAAGGTCGATCCCAAGGACATCAAGGGGCGCAAGGATCTTCGCGAGATGCCCTTCGTTACGATCGACGGCGAGACCGCGAAGGACTTCGACGACGCGGTGTACGCGCAGCGCAGCGGCAAGGATTTCCGCCTCTGGGTCGCGATCGCCGACGTGAGCCACTACGTGAAGCCGAAGGACGCGCTCGACCGCGAGTCGTACAACCGCGGCAACTCGGTGTATTTCCCCCGGCGCGTGATCCCGATGCTGCCGGAGGAGCTGTCGAACGAGCTCTGCTCGCTCAAGCCCGAGGTCGACCGGCTCGTGATGGTTTGCGAGATGGAAGTGACCGCGGGCGGCGCCGTGAAGCGCTACGAGTTCTACCCGGGCGTGATCCATTCCCACGAGCGCATGACCTACACCAAGGTCGCCGCGATGATCGAGGGAAGGCAGAAGAGCCGCCCCGAGATCGACACGCTCAACCTCGTGTTCAAGGCGCTGCTGTCGGCGCGCGAAAAGCGCGGCGCCATCGACTTCGAGACCGTCGAGTCGCAGATGATCTTCGACGCGAAGGGCAAGATCGAGCGGATCGTGCGCGTGCAGCGCAACGACGCGCATCGCCTCATCGAGGAGTGCATGCTCGCGGCCAACGTGTCGGCGTCGGATTTCCTCGAGAAGAACGCGCAGCCCACGCTCTACCGCGTGCACGAGGGACCCACGCCCGAAAAGCTCGAGTCGCTGCGTTCGATGCTGAAGGATTTCGGCCTCACGCTCTCCGGCGGCGACAAGCCCACGGCCATGGACTATGCGAAGCTCCTGAAGCGCGTGAAGGACAAACCCTACGCGGACATGCTGCAGACTGTCATGCTGCGGTCGTTGCGCCAGGCCGTGTACACGCCGGACAACGTGGGGCACTTCGGGCTCGCCTACGAGGCCTATGCGCATTTCACTTCTCCAATCCGCCGCTATCCGGACCTTCTCGTCCACCGCGGCATCAAGGCGGTGCTGTCGAAGAAGAAATACGACGCGGGCGACCTCAACGCGATCGGGGTGCATTGCTCCGAGACCGAGCGGCGGGCGGATGACGCCACACGCGACGTCGAGGCGTGGCTCAAGTGCTACTACATGCAGGACCACGTGGGCGAGGAATTCGAGGGCACCGTGAGCGGCGTCACGGGGTTCGGCCTCTTCGTCACGCTGGACGACCTCTACATCGACGGCCTCGTCCACATCTCGGACCTGGGCGCGGACTACTTCCAGTTCGATGCGGCGAAGCACACGCTGCGCGGCGAGCGATCCGGCGTGAAGTACCAGCTGGCCGAGCGGGTGAGGGTGAAGGTCGTGAGGGTGAGCCTCGAGCAGGCCAAGATCGATTTCGTGCTTGCAGCGCAGGATGACAGGAAAAGGAAATGAAGATCCTCACCGGCTTCCACGCGGTCACGTCGCGGCTCCGGCAGAAGCCCGAGACCGTTCGCGAGATCTACATCGACGCGGAGCGCAAGGATGGACGCGCGAAGGACTTGCGCGACCTCGCGCAACGCGTCCACGTGAGGATCATCGCGGTCGATGCGAAACGGCTCGACGGGATGGCGGGCGGGGTGCGCCACCAGGGCGTCGTCGCGCAGGCCGAGCCCATCGACATGCCGAAGTTCATCGAGGACGTCCTCGAAAGCCTCGACGAGCCGCCGCTGTTGCTGGTCCTCGACGGCGTCCAGGATCCGCACAATCTCGGCGCGTGCCTGCGCGTCGCCGATGGCGCCGGCGCGCATGCGGTGATCGCGCCGAAAGACAGAGCCGTGGGCCTCACGAGCTCGGCGATCAAGGTCGCTTCGGGCGCGGCGGAAAGCGTGCCGTACATCGTCGTGACGAACCTCGCGCGCACCATGCGCGACCTGAAGGAACGCGGCGTGTGGATGATCGGCGCCGACGACTCCGCCGGCGAATCGATCTACCAGGCGAAGCTCGATGGCGCGGTCGCGATCGTGATGGGCGCGGAGGGCGAAGGCTTGCGGCGCCTCACGCGCGACAGCTGCGACTTGCTGGTGTCGATCCCGATGATGGGAACCGTGGAGAGCCTCAACGTCTCCGTGGCAAGCGGCGTCTGCCTCTACGAGGTGCGGCGCCGCCGGCTGGGTTCCCGCTAGAAGAGCATCCTCGTGATTGTCTTGCTCACGAAGATCGTCGTGCCCAGGTAGTTGAACGTGCCGTGGTTCGCGTCGTCGAACGTGAGCCGGAACTGGCCGACGTTCGTCGAGACGACCTGCTTGGGATCGAATGTCGTGCCGAAGGGCGGTCCCTTCACCTGGTAGGCGGCGCCTCCGCAGCTCGCGCCGTCGGCCGCGATCTCGCAGTCCGGCGCGACGAACCAAATGGGGTTGCCGCTCATGTCGGGGTTGTACACGTACCAGGCGACGAAGATCGTGTCGGCCTGCTGCGTGATCGCAGCGCCCCATCCCGGTTCGTTCGGGTTCCACCACATGTCGGTGTAGTCGACGGCCGGGCCTCCCATGCTCGTCGAGAACATCTCGCGCGTGATCGAAACCGTACGCGAGACGCCGTTCACTGTATAGCTCATCGTCGCGTTGTTGTTGTCGGCGAAGCTCACGCTCAGGTTTCCGACCGCGGTCGTGACGCGCATCGAGGGATCGAAATCCACCGAGAAGAAATATGGCCCCTTCACCTGGTAGACCGAGCCGGAACAGGAGAGGCTGGAGGACGGCATCACGCAGTTGGGCACCGTGTACCAGATGGGATTGCCCTTGTCGTCGTACGTGAACCACGAGGCGAAGATGTTGCCGTGGCGTTGCGCGAAATGGATGCCCCAACCCGATTCCGACGGGTTCCACCACAGGCCGCTCAGCACGTCGGGCGAATTGGCCGCGTTGGTCGCCGGCTGGATGAAGTACCCCAGCGCGGTCGGCGAAGAGGACTTGAGGTTGATCGTCTCGAGCGGAAGGTAGGTCGTCGCGTCGAACTGCAGCATCATGCCACTGCTCCCGCCGAGGACGTAGATCGTCTTGCCGTCGGGGCTGAAGTTCGCGCTCGTCGGCCCCGTGCCGCCGGGCATCTGGATGTCCAGCTGGAGCGTGTCACTCGTCGTATCGATGAGAGAGACCGTGTTCACCTGGGGCTTCGCCAGGACGATGCGGGTGCCGGCCGCGTTCATCGCGAACGCGTTGGGCGTCCCGTTGAGACGGAAGCCGGACACCACCTTCGACTGCGCGAGGTCCACCACGGAAAGGAAGCCGAGCCCGAGCGATCCGTTGCCGTGCAGTACGTAGAGCTTCGTGCCCGCGGGATTCACGATGAGGCCGATTGGGCTGTCGCCGACGGGAATCGTGTTCACCGCGAGCGATGTGGCGACGTTCACCACCGAGACCGTGCCGTCGCCGTAGTTCGCGACGTAGAGGAAGGAGCCGGCGGGGTTGTACGCGACGGCGGAGGGCGCGGTGCCGACTGTGATCGTCGACAGCAGGGCACCGCCCAGTATCGTGATCGTGTTGCTCGGCGACGACGAGCTCGCGCCCATCGTGGCCACCGCGACTTGCTTGCCCGAAGGACTGACCGCGATGCCCATCGGCGTCGGTCCCACCGCGCTCGTCCCCACGATGGTCTGGTTGGTCGTATCGATGATGGTGACCGTGCCGTCGTCGGTATTCGTGACGTATGCCCGGTTCGAAACGGGATTGAACGCGATGCCCATGGGCTCGTTGCCGACGTCGAGCTTGTTCACGACCGCTCCGGCGCCGAGATCGACGACCGCGACCTTGGCATCTCCCTGCAGCGGCACGAAGGCGAACGGATCGGCGTGGACGGCGCATGCGGCCACCGCACCGGCGGTCGCCAGGGCGCGGAAATAGCCGGCAAGCAGCCCTTCCGGAACAAAGAAGTTCCTCATGAATCCGTCCTTAACCGTTGTATAGATTGAGTTTTACGCTCCCGTCGAGGGAGTGTCAAATCGGGCCCAATGTCACGGAACGTACTGGGAAAGGTTCAGTCTGTCTTGGGCAGGCATAATCCGCAGGCTCCGCGGTCATTCCCCCCTCGAGGTCCCATGGTTCTTCGCATCGCTTCCTTGCTGCTGCCCTTCGTTTTCGCGTCCGCGGCGCTCGCCGCCGGCGACACCGCGACTCTCACGCCGATCGGTGCCCGGCTTCCGAAGGGCATCGCCAAGGTCACCTCTGTCGAGGGCATCACCGAATATCGCGTGGAATCCAATGGACTGAAAGTCCTGCTGTTCCCGGATGCCTCGAAGGCCACCACCACCGTGAACGTCACGTATCTCGTGGGCAGCCGCATGGAGAACTACGGCGAGACCGGCATGGCGCACCTGCTGGAGCACCTGATGTTCAAGGGGACGCCCAAGCACCCGCACATCGACCAGGAATTCAACCAGCGCGGGGCGCGCTTCAACGGTACCACGTCGATGGACCGCACCAACTACTACGAGATCGCACAGGCAAGCGACGACAACCTCGCCTGGGCAATCGAGCTCGAGGCCGACCGCATGGTGCACTCGAACATCGCGCGCAAGGATCTCGACAGCGAGATGACTGTCGTGCGCAACGAGTACGAGCAGGGCGAGAACTCGCCCTTCGCGGTGCTCCTGAAACGCATGCAGAGCGTGATGTACGACTGGCACTCCTACGGCCGCTCGACGATCGGCAACAAGAGCGACATCGAGAACGTGAGGATCGAGAACCTCCAGGCCTTCTATCACCTGTACTACCAACCCGACAACGCTGTCCTTCTCATCGCCGGAAAGTTCGACGAGGCGAAAGCGCTCGCGCTGGTCGCGAAGCACTTCGGCGCGATCCCGCGGCCGAAGCGCAAGCTCCCGGCCTTCTGGACCGTGGAGCCCACGCAGGACGGAGATCGCTCCTTCACGGTGCGCCGCAAGGGCGACATCCAGGCGGTGATCCTCGGCTACCACGTGCCCTCGAACCTCCACGACGATTCCGATGGGCTCGGCTTCGCGAGCTTCGTGCTGGGCCAGGTCCCGGCCGGGCGGCTGCACAAGGCGCTCGTCGAAAAGGGACTCGCCGCGCAGGTCTTCAGCTTCCCGCTGATGGGTGTGGATCCCGGGATGATGTATTTCGGCGCCGTCGTGAAGAAGGGCGACGACGTGGAGCCCGTGCGCGCCGAGCTCACGAAGATCGTCGAAGGCTTCGCGGCCGCTCCGCCCGAAGAGCAGGAGATGGCCCGCGCGAGGCTCGCCTTCGGCAACCAGGCCGAGAAGACGCTCGCGAACAGCGAGTCGGTCGGCGTGCAGATGAGCGAGTACATCGCCCTGGGCGACTGGCGGCTCTTCTTCCAGGCGCGCGACACCGCGCAGAAGGTCACGCCGCAGCAGGTCCAGGACGTGGCGAAGAGGTACTTCGTGCGCGACAACCGCACGACCGGCATCTTCCTGCCCGAAGACAATCCGCGGCGCGCGGAAATCCCCGCCTCTCCCACGGTGGCCGAGGTGATGAAGGACTTCAAGGCCAAGGAGGCCGGGGCCGCCGGCGAAGCGTTCGATCCGTCGCAGGACAACATCGATCGCCGCACGCACCACCTCCAGTTCGGCGACGTGAAGGTCGCGCTCCTTCCGAAGAAAACCCGCGGCGAAACCGTGAACGTCTCGATGTCGCTGCACCTGGGCAACGAGAAGGCGCTCTTCGGGCAGCAGATGAATTCGTCGCTCGCCGCGCGCATGCTCAATCGCGGCACGACGAAGTACACGCGGACGCAGCTTTCCGACGAGTACGAGCGCCTGAAGGTCTCGGGCCGCGTCTCGGGCCCGGGTGCTGCGTTCCAGACCACCCGGCCGAACCTGGAAGGGGCGCTTCGCCTCGCCGCGCACGTGCTGCGCAATCCCTCGTTCCCGCAGTCCGAGTACGACCAGCTCGTGAACCAGACCGTGACCGGCATCACCGCGAGCCTTTCCGAGCCCGAGGCGCTGGCGAGCGACGCGCTCAGCAAGCACTTCAACACGTATCCGAAGGGTGACTGGCGCTACGCGTCTTCGTTGCAGGAATCGCTGGACGACGTGAAGGCCGCGAAGCTCGACGAGGTGAAGAAGTACTACCAGCAGTTCTACGGCGCCTCGCCCGCGGAGATCGCGATCGTCGGCGATTTCGACGAGGCCTCGGTCGTCGCGCTCCTGAAGGAGCTCTTCGGCGACTGGAAGCCCGTGGTCCCCTACCAGCGCGTGCCCGTCGAGTACAAGGACGTGCCGCCCATGGACCAGGCGATCGCGACGCCCGACAAGGAGAACGCGGTCCTGCTCGCCCGCGAGAACCTCGACATGCGCGATGACGATCCTGACTTCGCGGCGCTCTATGTGGCCGACTACGTGATGGGTGGCGGCGCGGGATTCGATTCGCGCCTCACCGCGCGCATCCGCCAGAAGGAAGGCCTGTCTTACGGCGTGGGCTCGGGGCTTTCGGTCGATTCCCAGGATCGCGCGGCCTCGTGGTCGGTCTATGCGATCGCGGCGCCCCAGAACATGTCGAAGGTCGTGAGCGCGATGCGCGAGGAAATCGACCGGGCGCTGCGCGATGGCTTCACCGATGCGGAGATCGTTTCCGCGAAGTCCGGCATCCTCCAGGCGCGCGTCCAGAACCGCGCGCAGGATGGGACGCTCGCCGGCGCGTGGGTGGCGAACATGCATCTCGGGCGCACGTTCCAATGGAGCAAGGACTTCGAGGCGAAGGTCCTCGCGTTGACGCCGGCCCAGGTGAGCGCGGCGTTCAGGAAGTACGTCGATCCGAAGAGGCTTTCGATCGTGACGGCCGGAGACTTCAAGGGGACATCCGCTAAACTTCCCCAATGACGAGTCCCCAGCGCACGGCGCTCATCGTTGGCATCTCGGGCCAGGACGGGGCCTACCTCGCGAAGTTGCTCCTGGAGAAGGGCTACACCGTGGTCGGGACTTCGCGGGACGCGCAGGCGTCGCGGTTCGACAACCTGGCGCGTCTCGGCATCCTTCCCGGAGTGCGCGTGGAGTCCATGAGCGCCGTGGACTTCCGCAGCGTGTCCGAGGTCTTTTCGAAGCACGCGCCGGACGAGGTGTACAACCTCGCGGGGCAGAGCTCGGTGGCGATGTCGTTCCAGCAGCCCGTCGAAGCGCTCAACAGCATCATGAACGCGACCGTCACGCTCCTGGAGGTGATCCGCTTCCTGGGCAAGCCCATCAAGTTCTACAGCGCGGGCTCGAGCGAATGTTTCGGCGACGTGCCCGGCGGCATCGCGGATGAATCGACGCCGTTCAGGCCGCGCAGCCCGTACGGAGTCGCCAAGGCCGCCGCGCATTGGGCCGTGTCCAACTATCGCGAAGGTTATGGCCTCTTCGCCTGCACGGGGATCCTCTTCAACCACGAGTCTCCGCTTCGTCCCGAGCGCTTCGTCACTCGCAAGATCACCGCGGCCGCGGCGCGGATCGCCCGCGGAGAGCAGGAGACGCTCGTCCTCGGCAACATCGGCGTGAAGCGCGATTGGGGATGGGCGCCGGAATACGTCGATGCGATGTGGCGGATGCTGCAGCAGGAATCGCCGGAAGATTTCGTCATCGCGACCGGCCGGCTTTCCTCGCTGGAAGATTTCGTCGCGGCCGCCTTCGATGAAGCCGGGCTCGACTGGAAGAAGCACCTCCAGAGCGACGCGGGATTGAAGCGACCGACGGACCTCGAAGGCTTCGCCGGCGAATCGTCGCGCGCGGGCCGCCAGCTCGGCTGGCGCGCCACGACGTTCATGGAGAGCGTCGCGAGGGAGATGGTTCGGGCCGAACTGGGAGAAGGACGTCCTGCCTAGCGCGCCGCGAGGTGCGTGACCAGTTCCGCGAGGCCGGTGCACCCGTCTTCGATCATGTCGATCGCCAGGTCGAATGCCGCCTCGTTGCCGCCGTAGGGATCCGGCACATCCTTGCCGTGGTACTTGTCGCCGTACTCGAGCAGCAGCTCGATCTTCGGCTTGCATCGCGTGGGGGAGATCGTGCGCAGGTGCATGATGTTCGCGCGGTCCATTCCCAGGATCATGTCGAAGTGATCGAGGTCGCCGGAACTCACTCGCCGCGCCACGAGGTGCTCGATCCCGTAGCCGCGCTTCCTTGCCGCCTCTATCGCCATGTGGAAAGGCGACGCGCCCTCGTGATAGTCGTGCGTCCCCGCGGAGTCGATCTCGATCTTCGCGCCGGGCATCCTTTCCGCGACCATCTTGCGAAGGACGCCTTCGGCCGTCGGCGAGCGGCAGATGTTGGCGGTGCAGACGAACAGGACCGAGCGCATCAGGCGGGCTGCCTCAGCGCGGGCGAGGCCTCGCGCCGGGCATCGATCGCTTTCCAGGCGCGCTGGATCCAGAAGTGGTATCCGAAATATGCGAAGAAGAATGGCCAGAAGAGCGCCGGCTCCGGAACGCCGAGGCGCCATCCGAAGAATCCCACGGCGCCGAAGATCGCCGACGCGCAGACCAGAATCGCGAGAGTCTGGCCATGCGAGAAACCGCGCGCGATGAGGTAGTGGTGGATGTGTCGGCTGTCGGCGACGAACGGGCTCTTGCGCGCCTTGAGGCGTCGCGTCATCAGCGACACGCAATCGGCGAGTGGAAGCAGCACGACCCACAGCGCGGCGATGGGAGGGAGCGTGCGATTCGGACCTTGCGTGAGGTCGACCGCGTACCAGCCCAGCGCGAACCCGAGCATGAGGCTGCCCGCATCGCCCAGGAATGCCCTCGCGCGAGGCTGCCACGGGAATCGCAGGTTGAAGAGGAGAAATCCGGCGATGGCGCCGCAGAGGATCATCGCGAGCTGGAAGGGGATCTCGAGCCCGGAAAGGTCCGCGATCGCCGCGTACCACGCGAAGGCGACCAGGGCGACGCTGCCGCCGAGTCCGTCGAGTCCGTCGATCATGTTGACGGAGTTCACGACGCCGACGACCGCGAAGACGGTGAGCGGGATCGCGAGAATCGAAAGACCGATCGGACGCCAGCCGATCAGGTCGCCGACCGAAATGAGCTCGACGCCCGCGCCCCAGATCATGAGCGCGGCCGCGACGATCTGCGCGGCGAACTTGATGCGCGGGCGGATCTCGGCGATGTCGTCCCAGACGCCGACCGCCGAGACGAGCGCGAGAGCGCAAAGAAAGTAGATCGCGTGTGGAGCGACGCCGGTGAGCGAAGCGGTGGAAAGCAACGATACGAGGATCGCGAGGCCGCCCACGAGGGGAATCGAGCCCGCGTGGGACTTGCGTCCGCCGGGGACGTCAACGAGGTCCAGCGATGGGGCCGCGCGAAGAAGGATGACCATCGCCGCGATCGCGGCGAGAAATGAAAGGACGAGGGCGGCGAGCCATATATCCGCCGGGGGAGCCATGCCCCAAAAATAGCATAGAAGCTATCGCTTCAGGGCGAGAAGCGCGACGACGGGACAGGTGCGGAAGAGGTCGCCGTCGGAGTCCGCGACGCCGAGCATGTGCATCGACTTCGACTGCGCGCGAATCTGGCGGTAGCTCTGGAAGACGGAGTACGTATACGCGATCCCGTCTCCCGGGGTGTCCCGGTATCCCTTTCCGCGCGTCTTGATCCACTCGGCGATGGGCCACAGGCCGAACCGGTAGATCCAGCGCTTCGCCAGGCGCGCGAGCGGGCCGCCTTGCCCGAAATTGTTGGCATCGAGGATGAAGATGCCGCGCGATGCGACCCGGAGCATCTCGCCCACGGCCTCGGACGGAACCGGAATGTGGTGCAGCGTCGAGAAGGCGCAGACGAGGTCGAACGAATCGTCGGGGTAGCCCAGGTTCGTCGCATCGCCGTCCACGAGCATGTCGGGCGCGAGCCCCCGCTGGTGGCCGACCGAACGCAGCGCCTCGACGGGCTCGACGCCGACGACCCTGAGGTCGGGATGGTTGCGGTGCAAATGCTCGACGACGCGGCCGGTCCCGCTGCCCACGTCGAGGACCGAGCGGATGCCGTGCGCCGCGATCACCGCGTCGAGGAGGCCAAGCGCGAGCGCCGGCGTCTCGTCTGCGTGGAGCTCGTCGTAGTGCGACGCAGTGCGCGTGTAGTACTCGCGCTGGAGTTCGACCTCTTGCTTCACGGCGACATTCTACACAGCCGGCCCGGAGACGATCCGCCCCAGGATGTCTTCCCAGCGATCGAGCGCGTGCTTCATCGAGTAGTGCGTGTCGAATGCGCGGCGCGCCGCTTCGCCCATCGCGCGCCGCGTGGCGGAATCCTTCTGCAGCATCTCGATCGCAGCGCGAAGGCCCGCGACGTCTTCCGTGCGGAAGGACAATCCCGCCCCTGTCCTCGAGAGGATATTCGCCGCTTCGCCGCCCACATCGCCGACGAAGAGCGTCGGTCGTCCCGCGGCGAGGATGCCGTAGAGCTTGCTCGGATGGACCAATGCTTCGAACTCGGGGCGAAGCACGCAGACATGCACGTCCGGAACGCCCAGGCTTTCCGCGAGCGCCTCGCGAGGTTGGTGCGCTTCGAAGCGGATGTTGCCGAGCCGCTCCCGTTCCACGCGATCGCGCACCTCGGCAAGCCTCGGGCCGCGCCCGATGAAGAGAAACACGATTGCGTCGTTGTCCCTGAGCGCCGCCGCTGCGCCGAGCAGCGTATCGAACTCGTGGACGCGCCCCAGGTTGCCCGAGTAGCCCACGACGAACTTGCCGTCGAGATTCCAGCTCCGGCGCAGGGGATTGTTCCCGGCATCGACGGGACGGATGGCCTCGCCGTCGGCCCAGTTGTGGACCACGTGAACGCGGTCCTTCGACACTCCGGGCAGCGATGCGACCCTCTCCGCCATTCGATCGCCGATGGCGACGATCCCGCTCGCTCCGGCGAGCGAGCGATTGCGCGCGTGTGCCATCGCCGATCCGAGAGGCCACCCCATGCCGGGCACTCCATATTCGCGTGCGACCTCGGGAAAGACGTCCTGGAGCCACGCGACCATCTTCGCGCCGCGCTTCGAGGCAATGGGGCCGAGCGCGGCGGAAAGCAGCGGCGGATCGGTCTTCGCCACGACGATGTCGCCCGGCCCGAGGAGTTCGCGGGCGGCGCGTCTCGCGCCGCGATAGAAATCGAGGTAGGCCAGCGCGCGCGCGGGCAGCGAATGGGGACCGGCGCTCGCGTCGGCCACGCGATGGATGACCACGCCGCGCGTGGTCTCGAGGTTCGACGTCGCCCCGGGAACGCGGCTCGTGACCGCGTGGACTTCGTGCCCGCGCTGCGCCAGGTGGAAGGCGAGGTCGGAGAGGATCTGGCTTGTCGCGGAGGTGTCGGGATGGAAGAAGCGGTTGAAGAAGACGATTCTCATCGTGCCTGCTAGACTGTGTTTCCCGCGTCGGAGGACGCTGCAGAGTGTACATCGCCGAATGAAGATTTCCCGTCGCACGCGCGAAAGAATCGTCTGGATCGTCGTCACGATCATCGCGGCGGGGGTGACGCTGATCGTGCTGAATCACTTCGAGGACAAGCTCCTCACGAGCCCGTTGGAGCAGCGGTGAGCCGGCGTTATGCGACGACTCCGCGGGTCCTGGTCACCGGCGGGGCGGGGTTCATCGGATCGCATCTGTGCGATCGCCTCCTCGCGGAGGGCAAGGACGTCCTGTGCGTCGACAACTTCTTCACCGGGACGAAGGACAACCTGCTCCACATCCTCCCGCATCCCCGCTTCGAGCTCATCCGGCACGACGTGACGTTTCCGCTCTACGTCGAGGTCGACGAGATCTACAACCTCGCGTGCCCTGCGGCGCCGATCCACTACCAGTTCGATCCCGTGCAGACGACGAAGACCAGCGTGCACGGGGCGATCAACATGCTGGGGCTCGCAAAGCGCCTGAGGGCGCGCATCCTGCAGGCGTCGACGAGCGAGGTCTACGGCGATCCCGAAGTGCATCCGCAGGTCGAGGGATACTGGGGCCACGTGAACCCGATCGGGATCCGCTCCTGCTACGACGAGGGCAAGCGTTGCGCGGAGACGCTTTTCTTCGACTATCACCGGCAGCACGCGCTGCAGATCAAGGTGGCGAGGATCTTCAACACGTACGGCCCGCGCATGCACCCGAACGACGGGCGCGTGGTGTCGAATTTCATCGTCCAGGCCCTGAAGGGCGAGCCGATCACGATCTATGGCGACGGGAGCCAGACGCGGTCGTTCTGCTATGTCGACGACCTGGTGGAAGCGCTGATGCGGCTGATGGCGACGCCCGAGGGCGTCACGGGTCCCATGAACCTCGGTAACCCGCACGAGTTCTCGATCGGCGAGCTCGCGGAGAAGGTCGTGAAGCTCACCAACTCGCGATCGAAGATCAAGCGCATGCCGTTGCCGAGCGACGATCCCAAGCAGCGGCAACCCGACATCTCGTACGCGAGGAAGCTCTTGAAGTGGAAGCCCGCGACCGAGGTCGACGAAGGGCTTGCGCGGACGATCGATTACTTCGCGCGGAAACTCGGCGGCAAGGCGACGAAGGCGCGCAAGCGCGCCTAGGGTCTCAGCTCCAGCTTCATCACGCGCTGGTTGCCGGTATCCGCGACGACCGCGCGGTTGCCCGCGACGGAGATGGACGTGGGCCTGTCCAGGTGCACGAGATCGTTGCCCGCAACGCCCGTCTCGCCGAATTGCGCGCGGATCGCGTGCGTCGCCGGGTCGATCCAGAGGATGCGGTGCTTGTCCGAATCCGAGACGAGGATCGCGTCGTTCTCGGCGGAGACGAAGACGCGCGACCCGAGCGCGCCGCCGGGGCCCCCCGCATTGTTCCAGGTGGATTGGAGCTTGTAGCCATCGCCTTGCGGCACGAGCGTCACGATCCGTCCCGCATCGGCGACGAGGAGCCTTCGATCGCCGAGCGTGACGAGGCCGGTCGGCGCGGAGAACTTCACGCCCTCGACGGAAACCGGAGCCAACGTGCCGGCGACGGGTGCCATCGAGGGACGCGCGAATTCCATGCGTTGGAGCTCGCCCGTCGCGGCGTCGAGAAGCAACGTCGAGATCCTGAACTCGCTCGCGCCGACCTGCGTCACGCAACACGGTTGGCGAATTCCCGGGATCGCTTCGCCGCCGGTCGGCCTCTCCGCATAGTTTCTCGCGCTGGAAGCGCTCGAGAAGACGAGCGGCACCAGGGAGCTCGCGGCGTTCTTCGCCTGCACGTCGCCGAACGCGACGAGCTTGTCGCCGGAGAAGAAACCGGTGCCGCGGGCGACGCTCATGTCGGTGAAGCGGGGCGCGGCACTGCTGCCATCTTCCCATCGCCACCACGATTCCCGTCCGCCGTTCGCAACCGCGATGAGCCCGCCGGGCGAGAGCATGACGTTGGTGATGGAGGGCAGGCTGCCGATCCGGCCCGTGAGGGCGAGCTCGTCGCCTTCCATGCGCGCGAGGTAATTGTTCCCGGGCTGGCTCGTCGCGATGGCAACGACCTTCGGGGCTATCGAGATCACCTGGGTGGGCTGGTCGATTCCATGGCTCCATCGCATGACGACACCGGGGACGCGCGAGTAATCGGCGCCGAGCCGCGCGATGAACCCGAAATGGTCGCTCGTGTCCCAGAGGTGTTCGCCGGCGAGCGACACGCGTCCGAGGAAGGATGTCGGCGTGGCAACGAGCTGGAGCGCGGGCGCCGTCTTCGTCGCGGCCAGGCTTCCGGCTCGCAGGAACGCGACCCCCGCAAGAAATTTCCCGTTGTCGGAAAGCACGCGTCCACCGACGAGAATCGCCTCGTTGCCGGTGTCGAGGATGATTGACTCGGGGCGCATTCCGGCAACCTCACCGAGCGGGCGAAGCGCACCGGCCGCGGGATCGAATTCAGCGATCGTGATCCCTTGCGCTGCCGGTGCCTGGTAGGCCACGAGAACGCTCCGGCCGCGGGGCTGCGCGGCGATGCGCATGGCGTCGCGGGAGTTGAGCCCCAGGTGCGGGAATGCCGTCACACGTGTCGCCGCCGTTCCACCGGGAACGTTCGCCGAGTACAGCGAATACTCGCCGCGAGGATCGCGTCCGACGAAATAGAGGATGTCGCCGGCGAGCGCGAATGTCGTTCCGTCGACGTAGCTTCCCCTGGGCTGCACCGGGATGCGCGAGAGCACGCGCCCATCCAGTCCTACCCGGAGGATCGAGGAGCCGCCGCTCAGCCAAAGTGTGGAGCTGTCATCGATGGCGCAACCCGAATACGACTCCGGCGAGCCGTCGGTCACGAAGAGCGTGCCGCCTGCCTCGCCCGCGTTCCCGATCACGCCGACGGGCACGATCGTGGCGGCGCCGGCGCACGCCGCCTTCAGCGCGAGCGCCGCGAGCGCGATCGCTATTCGAAGACGATGTTGCCCCATCGTGCCGGCGCGAGGCGCGCTTCGCTCGGGATGTCGTTGATGATGGAGGTCTCGTGATCGTAGTAGTAGGTGCGCCGGACGCTCTTGCGGCCCGCCGCATCGGAGAAGATGATCCCGACGTCGCCGGTCGCCGCCGTTCCCGCCCCGGGACGCATGCCGATCTCGGCCCACGGGATCGACGCTTCGAGCGTGTAGTGCCCCGCGCCGCGCTTGATCGCGATCCTCGCCGCTTTCGAAAGCGTCACCGATGCGAAGTCGACCGAGCCCGTCGGGGACGAGAACGTTCGCGATTCTCCCGGCTTGCCTTCCACGGACCGGTACTCCACCGCGACCGCCTCGCCATTCAGCGGCGCGAGGACGATTCGCATCGGCGCCGGGGACGAAAGCATGACGTTGATGCTGTCGCCGGTCGCGAAGAGGAGGCCGTAGTCGCGGCCCTCGTTCATCCAGGGCGAGCTGTCGTCCACGTCGGCCATGATGTAGAGGTTGTCGCGATCGTAGGCGAGATGAACCTGCCCGCGCCGCCCTTCGCCGCCGTCGATCGCGACGCCGGTGTCGAACGCCCACTCGGCCGGCGAGCCGTCGATCGCCGGCTTGAACGATCGAACGCGGATCGATGCCGCGGCCGTTCGCGTCGTGGTGCCCACGTTTGCTGCGGCGATACGCGCGTCGTCGGCCGATAGCGCGAAATCCTTCCGGCCGGTCCTGATCGAGGGCAGGCCGGTGACCTCCCAGATGCGTAGATCCGTTTCGCCACCCATGAGATAGACCTTCCCGTTCTCGCGGTTGCGGAAGAGCGTGCCCGAAAAATTCTCGCACCAGATGGAGTCCTCGCCCGCGATCGGGCCGGTTCGCGTATCGGTGCCGAGGGCGGCGACCCACAGTCCATCGGAGGTGACGAGGCTGAACTGGCCGTAGTAACCGTTCACGCCGACGATCTCGGTGCCGTCGTCGAGTGGCGCGGATCCGATGAACTTGAACGCGCCGATCACGTATCCGGGCCGCCACAGGGGCGCATCGAGGGCGAAGTCGATCCACGTCGGACGGTACGACCACTGCCGCTTTCCATCGAGCGCATATCGCGAGATGGCTTCCCAGCGCGAAGGCGCGGACTTCTTCCGCTCGAGGACGAAGAGGCTGCTTCCGCGTTGATCGGGCATGACCGACACGACCGTGTCTCCCTGGGACTGGAAGAGCGGCGATTGCTTCGAAGGATCCTGGTAGACCGGAGCCCCGGACGGCAACCATTGCGATACGGGAATCCGGTAGATGTTTCCCGATCCGTACATCGAGGCGGACCAGATGGCGAGGTCGTTGTCGACCCACGATCCCCAGTAGAGGCCCCAATCGTTTTGCGAAGCTTCGGTCAGCTCATCGAGATCGACACGCCCATCCTGGTTCCGGTCGGTCCATTGCCAGTGTCCCGCGAGGCGCTTCTTCGCCTCGGCTTGTTGTTCGGCGGGAAACGCGGAGGGGTCGAGCCCGATGAGCGCGGCCGTGTCGTGATTTCCCAGCGCGGCCACGGGTTTGCCGCTGCGCGTGGCTTCGTCCATGAGGAAGATCAGGTCCATCTGGCGGCCGTGATCGACGAGATACCTACGCCCGCCCACGTGTCTCACGTCGAGATTCCGAAAGGTGTCGGTCGTCACGCTGCGGCCACCCGTCCGCGGATGGATGAGTGTCGAAAGCAACTTCCAGGTTCCGGTGTCGTAGTTCACCTCGAACAGCGTGTCCTGGGAATTCACGAAGCGCGGATCGAGGGGATCCGCTCCACCCATTGTCGCGTAGTGTCCGGGACCGAGAAGGTCCGCGACGAGACGGCCCTCGAGCGTCCAGGCGCTGATGCGCGGCGGCGTCGCGTCGTTCTCGGCGACCCAGAGATTGTCGTGGCTGTCGACGGAGATCGACGCGGGATTGAGCATGCCTTCGGGATCGAAGAGACCCTGCGTTGGACGGCCGCCCTTGCGGCCGATGGATCCCAGGGGTTTGCCGTGTGCATCGAAAATCCTGACCTGCATCGAGGCGCCTTGCTCGGCCACGCAGATGCGCCCGTCGGAGGTGAGCGCGATCGAGCTAGGAGACACGAGTCCGCCAACGACGACGTCCTGCTTTCCATCCGGTCCGATCCTCACGAGATTCGATTCGCTCAGGACCAGCAAATCGCCCGAGGAGGTGAGCGCGATTCCCGTCGGCGAGCGCACGTTGTAGCTCGCGATCTCCCTGCCGGTCGTCCAGTCGAATCGCGTGACGACGTTTTCCCGGTTCCTCGCCGCATAGAGGGAATTCCCCTTCACGGCGATGGCCGTGAGATTCCGGCCGCTCCCCTGCCATCGTGAGATCACCAACGTCCGCTGTCCGAACGGAAAGTTTTCCGGCCGTCCCGTTGCCGCATTCCAGAGCACGACGGCCGCTATGTTGGTTGCCGCCTTGTTGGCGCGATCGGCGAACCGCCTTCCATCCTGGCCCACGAACACATGCTGGGCATCGCTCGCGAGGGCGCTCACGCTCACGCCGACCTCCAGCACCGATGGAGCGCCCCAATGTTTCGCGGCGATGCGTTTCGCGACGCCGGATGACGGAAGCGTCGGATCCACGGCGAGCACGCTGCTCCCCGCTTCGCTGAGTTCCCAACCGAGGTACACCTGGTCCTTGTCCGATGCGATCGCGATGGGATTGCCGTGCTCTCCGCCCCAGGATCCGGTGCCGTTCTCCGTGCGCCAGGATGGATTGCCAGCATTCATGAGCGTGGTCACGAGCCGTTGCCCGATCGCTCCACGGCTCAGGTACTTGACCGTGTAGCGGCCGGGTTGGAGAGGGCGCCCATCGTCGTCCAGCCCGTCCCAATCCAATTCAACCGAGGATGTGCGCGGCGCCTCGAGCTTCACGGGCGCCAGCGTGCGCACGAGCGTGCCTGCCGTGTCGAAGATCGCCGCGCTGATCGAGGTGGCAGCGGAATCCACGACCGGAACCGTGAGATGCAGCGTGCCTTTGCGCGAAGCCGTCGCCGTCGAAGAGGGCCGCGATGCGATGGCTTCCGGACTCCCGAGCTCCAGCACGCCCCACGTGCTCGCATCCTGGTAGTCGAAGCCTGTGCGCGAGATGACATCGGCGAAGGCGAGGGCCGCCTTGGTGCCTGTTCGATCGCCCCACACCGGTTTCACCACGAATGCGAGCTTGTCGCCCGCCGCGGGGTGGCGCGTTCCTGTGTTGAGCACGGACCAGGGGATTCGAGCCTCGATCGTGTACCCCGCGCCGTCCGTGTCCCTCGCGAAGGCGACCCCGCTTTCCTTGCCGCGAAGGACGCGGCGGCCGTGGAAGTCCATTCCGTACTCGATCGTGAGCACGGGCTCCTGCCGCGGCGTGAATTGCCAAAGCGTCAGGTGCGCGATGCGATCGCTGCGATAGAGCGCGCCGTTGCGGTCGAACGTCGATGCCTGGAGAGGCCAGGGCAGCGCAGGATCGCTCGCGAGCCGGATCTGCAGCGCGTCGCCGGACCATCCGCGCCCGGGATCCACGGTGGGATCGTTCAGGTTCACGAGCGGCGAATCGTCGATGACGTGCGCCGCCACGTAGAGCGCGTTTTCGTCATAAGCCAGCGCGAGCGTCGCCGTGAATCGCGGGGCGAGGGAATCGCTGTAGGTGAGCGTCGTGGCCGTGCCCAGGTTCCAGTCGGCGAGCGATCCGTCGATGGCGACCGGATGCCGGATCGGCGTCGCTTCGATCGTCCGGTTGCGATCCTGCGCGGCCGAGGCGGCTGCGAATCCCAGGAGCGACGCGGCGAGCGGGAACGCGAGGAATGCCGAACGTTTCAAACCAGCCAGGCGCGAACGAAGGCGAGTCCCATCACCGGGTCGTACGCAAGATTCTCGGGCCGCGTTCTTCCCGTATCCACGGCGGGATTTCCGATGACGATGCGATACGGCGGTACATCCGACCTCACCACGGCGAATGCGCCCACGACCGCGCCGCGCCCGATCCGCACGCCCGGCATCACGACTGCGCCGTAGGCGATCCACGCGTAGTCCTCGATGACGACGTCCGCTGAGAAGCTTTCCCAGCCGGGCGAATCCGCCTTGTGGGACGCGGTGAGGATCGTCACGTTGTCGTTGATGACGACGCGCGAGCCGACGGTGAGCTTCGCGTGCAGCGCGATCGTGGCCTGCCCGATCACGCAATGATCCCCAACCGACATCAATGTTCGCTTGCCCGTGAGCCTTGCCGGATGCACGACCGACAGCTCGCCGAGCTCCATTCCGGCGTTCGTGTTCCGGGCCCTTGCAACGATCGACTTCATGACGGCGGGCACCGAGAGCAAACGCTTCGCCCACGCGGCCATCCACTCCCTCGAGAGGAATGGCTTGGTGCTGCGTCTCGACCAGAGATATCCGATCACGGCGAACCCGGCTTGCCCTTCGCGACGAGGCGTTTCCAGACCACAACGATATCGTCTTCCGTGATCGCGAGCATCTTCCCGATCGGAAGCGTCACTTCGCGTGCGAGGCCGAGGAGGACGAAGAGCATCGCCGCCACAGCCGAGATGACGGACGCGATCGCCACGCCATAGGCCGCGAAGGACACCGTGAGGGGCCATATGCACAATGCGAGAAGGACCAGGCCGAATAGTTCCGAGCGTAGGATCAGGTTCACCTTGCCCAGGCCCCGGGCGGATTCCTGCAGCACGCTGGCGACACCACGCGCGGATGCGGCGACCACGAGGATCATCGCGAGCGAGCTCGCCTCCGCGAACGCGGTTCCGAAGATCGCAGGGACTGCGAAAGGCGTGATCGCGATGACGCCCACCGCGATTCCCACGGCCATCCACACGCTCAGCCTCGAAACCCGGCCGATCGCGTTTCGTTGCGCGTCGATGTTCGCCATGCCGGCCACGCGGGGGAACACGACCTGGGAGATCGCCGCGAGGAACAACGTGGGGATCGCGCTCCATCCCAATGCGACGAAGTAGTGCCCTATTCGATCTTCCGGCAGGAGACCCGTCACGACGATCTGGTCGAGGCGAAGGGCCAGCACCTGGGGAACCTGGGCGACGAGGACCGCGAGGCCGAATTTGACCAACGGCCTCACGAGTGCCGATCGAACGCGGTAGGCGCCCGGGATCGACCGCGTGACCACGACGAACTGGACGATGGCGTACACCGTCAGCAGCGCGAGCTGGATCGCGATGAGGAAGGGGACATCCGGTTTGTGGAACGCGTATCCCGCGCCCAACGCCGCGAGCCAGATGAGCGGCGGGATGAGGCGCAGCCGGTTCCAGAGGGAGAACCTGAGCCGCGTCCGCAAGCTGCTGTGGGGCACGCCGACGGCCGCCATGAGAATGATCATGGGTGCATAGGTGAGCATCAGCATCTTGTTGTCGAGGGGAAGGATCAGGACGGCCGCCACGAAGACGAGCCACGCCGTGGTCGTCGTCGCGAGGCTCACCGCGCTTCCCGTCGCGATCCATTCACTGGCCTTCTCGCCTTCCTTCGAAGCGTGGAAGATGATGGCTTCGCTCATGCCGAGGAGCGCGAGCGTGCCGATGAGAGAGGGGACGACCTGCGCCTGGGCCAGTTGCCCGCGTCCTTCGGGGCCGAGGAGCCGCGCGGCGAGCGCGCTCGTGGCGAGCGACAGCAGCGCGAGCAGCCCGTTGAGCGTCGCGATTCCGAGGACCGCGGACGAGGCGTCGCGCTGTGGCACGCTCAAGCCCGCGTCGCCGCGACGAGCATGGAGCGCGTGAGGACCGCGGGACCGCGGGCTCCCGTCTCGACGAGCTCGATGAATCGCAACCCAGCCTTGATCGGCAACCAGAGGAGCGCGCGCACGGTGGACGCGGCCGAGTTTCCGAACGGGATCGGCCCGACCTCGCGGAACTCGATGTTCGAAAATCCGAAGAGGGTGAGGAGTCCTGCGAGGACGTCCGGCGTGAATCCGGTCTCGTGGGTGAAGTCGCCGTAGCGCAGCGCCATTCCCCAGGGGCTCGCGCAGTTCGGCGTCTGCAGGATGATGCGTCCACCCGGCCGAAGGGCTCGAACCGCGGCCTGGAAGAAGCGGAGGACCTCATCCTTCGTGAGGTGTTCGATCACGTCGATCGCCACGATCAGGTCGATCGCATTCGCTCCGGATTCCAGCCGCGCGAGACCATCTCCGAGCTCGACCGGAAGCCCCATTTGCCCGGCGAGGCGAACCTGGTCCTCGCTCAAGTCGGTGCCGACCACGTTCGTGTAGCCCTCGTTGCGGAGCAGGTTCAGCAGGCGTCCATAGGCGCTGCCCAGCTCGAAGATGTCGGAGTCCTTCCGCTCCGGAAGCCATCCTCGCAAGTAATACTTGAGCTGCCGCCCCTGGCGTTCCAGTTCGGCGCGTGACACTTCCGACGGCATGATCGGATTGGCCTGCGCATATCGTTCGTAGAGGAGATCGCGGTAGTCCTTCACGGGCGTCTCCCGCTGGCGATGCCGTTGTACGCCGCGATGACGCGCTCGACGTACCGCTCGCGGGTGAGCGTGGCGGCGCTCGCCGGGGCGGCGCGAGACATCGCGGTCCAGGCATCGCGGGCCGAGACGGCCCGCTCCATGGCGTCGTGGAGCGAACCCGCATCGCCCGACTTGAAGATCCATCCGTTTTGCCCGGGCGACACGAGGTCAGCTGCTCCGACGGCATCGGAGACGATCACCGGGACTCCCATCCTCATGGCCTCGGCGACCACGAAGCCGTAGCCATCGAACCGTGAAGGAAGCACGAAATAGTCGGCCCACGCGAAGTGATCGGCGAGGCGCTCGCGCGGCACCCGCCCAATCACTTCGACGTTCGCCGGAGCGTCCTGAATGCGGCCGCCTACCATCCGGAGCTCCTTCTCCTTGAACGCGAGGGCGCGGAATGCCTCGAGAAGCAGGTCCGAGCCCTTGTGGTGCCCGAGGTTTCCGGCGTAGAGGAAGCGAACGGATTCCCGATCGCGGGATTGTCGCGATGGTGAGCTGGCACCGCCGAGAGGCGAAACGTAGGGCGCGATCACGGTGATCCGGCCTTCCTCGATGCCGGCGTCCAGGTAAGTCCTCTTCGCGAACGACGAAAGCACGACGATGTGGTCCGCGAGCTCGATTTCCTGTTGCTTTCGCGGAATCGTCGCCAGGACCTGCGACTCGATCGGCGTGCCCCGCAACGCCTGGGCTTGATAGGAATAGTGAACCGATGACGCCTCTAGGACCGTCGTGCATCCGAGGTTGCGGGCCTTGCGAAACGACTCGAGGGAGCTGTACTCGAATCCGATGAAGATGTCGCTCGCGATCGATGGAAGGCGTCGCGCCACGGCAAGATCGAACGACGACAGGAAGCGCCACATCGTCTTCCTCTTCTCGTTCTCCGCAACCCAGGGAAGCGCGAGCTTGTAGGCGACATAGGAAAGCGATGGCATCCTCGCCTTGCCGGCCGGCGTGTCGAGCACGTAGTTTCCGAGGCGCGGAACCGCTCTCGAGAGCCAGCCCGCACTCGATCGGGTCAGGTAAAAACCGGTGAGGAACCGGTCGAGCATTCCCGCGTCGTTCAGCGCCTCGACCAGCGGGAAGGATTGTCGCCCGCCAAAGTGACTGACTGTGATCCTAGCGGTCAACGTCCCTCGCCAGCGTGGTAACCAGCGGCCGGGTCGCGTCGCGCGCGACCTTTCTTCCTTTGAGCCTTGTCGACTCCAGCGCCGCATAGGCCTTGAGCAACGGATAGAGGCCGACGAAGAAGAAGTAGAAGACCGCGCCCACGGAGTTGTAGAACGGAACCTGCCATAGCCATGCACATTGGTACGCGAGTGAAGCCAGGCTCCATGCCTGGACTCGCGCATTGCGGCTCTGCCACGCGAGGTGCGCGAACGCGAATCCGGCGGCCAGTTTCAGGACCAGCACGAACACGTATCCGGCTACGCCGAGCTCCAGGCCCACGCGGTCATGGATGACCTCGTTGAAGATCGCATTCTCGACAAGGCCCGTCCCTGTGTATTCCCCCATGCCCGCGAAGGAGCTTCCCATGCCGTGCCCGACGAACGTCGTGTCCCGCAGGGTCGCCAGGGGCATGTTGACGGCGCCCCAAACGCGGCTGTCGGAGTCCCCCGAACTGTCGACTCGCGCGAGAAAAAGGTCGAGGGCATCGGCCCAGACGATGCCGGCCAGGACCACGATGCCCGCGGCGAGCGCGGCGGTCACGCTGATGCTTCGGCGTTGTATCGCCAGCGCGACGATCGGCAGGGCGAAGACGAGCGTGGTGACGATCGCGGCGCGGGACCCGTTCATGAACATGTTCAGGACGCAGAGTCCGGAAACGGCTCCCGCGATCCAGCGGACCCGCTTGGTTGTCGACAGCGTGAGCAGCGCGAGCGACGCGAAGAGGATGCACTGCAGGTACGCCGCGTAAGGAGAAATGTACGAGAACGTCGAGGTGATCCTCGCCCGGTCCTGCAGGAATCGGCCGCCGACGTCGTAGCCGGCAACTCCGAAGCCCGAGATCTGGTCTTCGCTGAATCGCCACGCATACTGGTTGATGGGCGCGTCGATCGGCGACAGGTACTGGACGAATCCCAGCGCAAGCACCGGGACCGCGAAGATCGCGCTGCGGTATGCAAACCTGTCGAGGCTGTCCAGGTCCGCGAAGATCTGCGGCACGAGGATGAGCATCGGTATCGCCGAGAGGTAGTAGCGCAGCCCGACCACCGTCTCGAACGAGAGGCCATCCACGAACACCCTGGCAAACGTCGCGACCACCCAGGCGATGATGGCCATCTGGTACATGGGCGCGATGCGACCGACGGGCAGGGGCCTCTTGATGCCGGATCCGAGCAGGGCGGCGAGCGCGGCGAAAAGCAGCACGTCCTTCAGGAGGAAGAGGACCGTCGAGCCTTCCGGCCAGATCCATTTCCGGAGCGCGCCCTCCCAGACCACGTAGGCGCAGAAAATGTAGAAGAGCCGGGTGTAGTTCCGCATTTACCGATCCATCACGGCGTGCACTGCCTTCACGATGCCTTGCATGTCTTCGTCGTAGCTCCAGCGCGATACTCGATCGAGGCTTCTCTTTCCCATTTCCGCGCACAGTTGCGTCGATCCGGCCAGCCTCGAAAGATGGCCGGACAGCTGCTCGACGTTCCCGGATTCGTAGACGTATCCGTTGCGCTCGTGCTCCACGAGATCGTACGCCGAGCCCACCTGCGACGTGCAAACGACCGCGCGCCCGGCATTCATCACTTCGTTGATGACAAGGCCCCACGGCTCGCGTTCCGAGGGCAGGACGAACACATCGCAGAGATCATAATAGCGCGGCAGCTCGTCCTGGCTCTTGAAGCCGGTCAATTTGATCGAGGTCCAACCCGTCTCCTTCACGCGCTGCTCCACCAGCGAGCGCTGTTCGCCGTCTCCGACGATGACCAGGTACGCGGGGGGCTCGGACTTTCCGTCGCGAGAGAGCCTGATGTACGCCTCGACGAGATCCATCACGCGCTTGCGCGGCTGGAGCTTCGATGCGAACAGGATCACCGGACGCGCGTCCGTCATCCCGAGCTCGTTCCGCAGCGCACCGCGATCGACGGACGCCCGCGAAGCGGCGCGCTGGAAGTATTCGTTGTCGACGGCATAGGGAACATCGAAGATCCGGGACGCGTCGACGCCGAGCGACATGTAGTACTCGCGATTGAGGCTTCCGATCGCGAGGAATGCATCCACGTTCGATGCGAGGCGCTTCAGCACGGCCGCCTTCGCCTTGCGGCGTACGGGATTCGCGGGTTGCAAATGCTTGTTCCCCTCGCCGCGAAACAGGATCTTGAGTCCCGAGAGCTTCGCCTCGACGAGCCCGCGAATGAGCCCGACCTGCGCGTATCCATGAACCCAAAGGCATTCGATGCCGCTTTCCCGCAGGGCCTTGCCCACCTTGGGTGCCGGGGGCTCCCAGAACGAGAGCCTAGGAGAGTCCGGCCGCAGCATGTGCGACTTGTAGCCGGACAACAGGTCCGTCTGCCAATCGACCGGCGCGCCGAAGCCCGGATCGAAGTACGCCTTCGTCGACATGTCGCTCAGGAAGAAGACGGACAGCTCGACATCGCCGGATTGCGAGAGCTTCCGGAGCAGCGGAGCCTGGTATTGGATCGGGTGCGTGACCAGGTAACCCAGCCGCGGCTTGCTCATCTCGACAGTCCCTCGTAGACGGAAAGCGTGCCTCGCGCGCACGCTTCCCACGAGAAACGTGCAGCCTGCGCGATGCCGCGCGAGATCATACCGTCCCTGAAGGCGGGATCCGTGATGATCCGATCGATTCCGCGAGCGTGGCCTTCTACATCCATGGGCTCCGATACGACTGCCGCGGATCCGACGACTTCGGGAAGCGCCGCGGCGTTGCTGCACACTACCGGCAGCCCGCAGGCCATCGCTTCGGACGGCGGCCAGCCGAATCCTTCGTAGGTCGAGGGGAAGAGCAGGCAATCGGCCGCGCTGTATAGCGTGACGAGCTGCTCCTCGGACAGGCCCTTCAGCCGGACCAGCCGGTTCTCGATTCCCAGTTGCGCAGCAAGCGTTTCGGCCTCCGCGCCCGGCCCGCTCAGGCACGCGAGGATCGCGTTCCGGTGTCCCATCTCGATGACGCGTGCGAGGACGCGAACGCTCGTCGCCTGATTCTTGTAGAACTGACGCCCGCTCACGAGGATGACGGGCCCGCCCTCCGCGGGAAGTCCCACGCGCCTGCGGAGTTCCTCCTTCGGGCCGGGCGTCGGCCTGAACTCCTCGCCGAGCCCCATGTGGACCGCGTGGATCCGGCCCGGGTCGATGCCCAGCAGCCGCGATACATCTTTCTTGGTGTTCTCGCTTATTGTTATGATCGCGCGGGCCTTTCGCAGAAACCGCGCGGAAAAGGCCGCCAGCGGATGGGAGACGCGGGACCCGAGCTCGCCATTCGCCTGCAGCAGCGGAATCAGGTCGTGCACCGTCACAACGGTCCGGCTGGAATCGAGGACCGACAGCAGGTGCGCATAACCGTGATCGACGACGTGGAAGAAATCAGCGTGCTCCTTGCGCGCCTGCGCGGGGTAGGCGCAGTAGCGCGCGAAGCGGTCGGCCCAGCCGCGCGACACGATCGGCGGCCGCACGTAGCGCGGCCGGTACTCGTCGATCCGGAAGCGGCCGGCCGCGATCGAGCGTATCGCGGGAAGGAGCTGCCGCGGATAGCGCTCCATGCTGGTTCGGTTATCCTCGACGAAGTCCAGCAGCGCGAGCATGCGGCGCTCGGTGTTGTCGTTCAATGAAGATCCTTCACGTCATCCACACGCTGAACCCGAAGATGGGCGGCCCCGTCGAGTGCGTCAACCAGCTCGCCGGATTCTTCACGGGCGACGGACACACGGTCGATGTCCTCGCCTGCGCGGACACGCGCGACGACGCGTGGATCGACGGCTTTCCGGCCAACGTGCATTGCGCGGGGCCCGCCTACGGAAAGTATGCGTACTCCCCTCGCGTCCGCCACTGGCTGAACGAGAACATCACGAAATTCGACGTCGTGATCATCAATGGGCTCTGGCAGGCGCATGTCCGGATCGCTGCGAGCGTCGCGCGGCAGAAGAACATGCCGTACTTCATCTACGTCCACGGCTTGATGGACCCGTGGAACCGCACCGCCCACCCGTTCAAGTATCTCAAGAAGTTCGCCTACTGGCTATTGGTGGAGCGCATCAGCCTCACCAACGCGCGCGCGCTCGTGTTCACTTCCGAGGAAGAGGCGCGCCTCGCCGTGCGCTATTTCCCGACTGCCGGATGGAACTCCCTGGTCGTCGGCAACGGCATCGCCGAGCCGCCCGAGCCCACGCTCGAGGAAGTCGAGCAATTCTTCGATCACTTCCCGTCCCTGCGGGGGCAGAGGTTCTGGCTGTTCCTGAGCCGGATCCATCCGAAGAAGGGACTCGAGACCCTCTTCCAGGTGATGGCGGACCTGCCGCCCGAACAGCGTCCGACACTGCTCCTCGTGGGCGGCGGCGAGGAGCGATATGTGTCGACGCTGAAAGCGAGGGCCCGGGAGCTTTCAATCGACGGGAACGTGATCTGGGCCGGCCCCCTCTATGGAATGGAGAAATGGGCCGCCTTCGGCGCCGCCGAGCTCTTCGTCCTGCCCTCGCACCAGGAAAATTTCGGCATCGCGATCGTGGAGGCCCTGGCGACGGGCCTGCCGGTTTGCACGACACGGGCCGTCAACATCTGGAAAACCCTTTCGGGCGCGCGCGCCGGTATCATTTCGGACGATAATTTGGCCTCACAGAAGAATGCCTTCGGCGAGTGGCTGCGGATGCAACCGCGAGAAAGGCAAGCCATGCGGGACGCGGCGCGTTCGTGCTTCGTCGAGCATTTCTCCATTGAAGGAGCGGGGAGGCGGTTGCTGGCGGCCATCTCCGCGACGACAAGGCCGGCGCGCGAAGGGAGTGGTTGAAAATGAAGATACTGGTACTCGGCGGTGACGGGTTCTGCGGCTGGCCGTCTGCTCTGCACCTGTCGAAAGCGGGCCACGACGTCACCATCGTCGACAACCTGTCGCGCCGGCGCATCGACGAGGAGCTCGACAGCTATTCGCTCACTCCGATCGCGCCCGTCCACGAGCGCCTTGCCACGTGGAATCGTGTCTCCGGCAAGAAGATCGAGTTCGTCTACCTCGACGTCGCCCACGAGTACGACCGCCTCGTCCAGCTGATTTCGCACGCGCGGCCCGACGCGATCGTGCATTTCGCCGAGCAGCGCGCTGCGCCGTACTCGATGAAGTCCCCCGGGCACAAGCGCTATACGGTGGACAACAACGTGAACGGAACGCACAACGTCCTGTGCGCGATCGCCGAGTCCGGCCTCGACATCCACCTCGTTCACCTGGGCACGATGGGCGTCTACGGGTACAGGGGCGGCGGCGAGATTCCCGAAGGCTACCTGCAGGTGAAGCTTCCCGGACCCGGCGGCCAATGGATCGACCGCGAGATCCTGCACCCGGCCGATCCCGGCAGCGTCTATCACATGACCAAGACGCTGGACCAGCTGCTCTTCCACTTCTACAACAAGAACGACGCGATCCGCATCACGGACCTGCACCAGGGGATCGTGTGGGGCACGCATACCTCGCTCACGTCGCTCGACGAGAAGCTGGTCAACCGGTTCGACTATGACGGGGAGTACGGCACCGTGCTCAACCGGTTCCTGATCCAGGCCGCGATCGGCCACCCGCTCACCGTGTACGGCAGCGGAGGCCAGAGCCGCGCCTTCATCCACATCAACGACACGGTGGAATGCATTCGCATCGCGGCCGAGAATCCGCCGCCGAAGGGCCAGCGGGTGCGGATCTTCAACCAGATGACCGAGGTTTTCCGCGTGCAGGCGCTTGCCGAGATGATCGCGAAGCTCACGGGCGCGCAGATCAACCACGGGGCAAATCCCCGTGCCGAGCTCGCCGAGAACGATCTCGAGGTGAAGAGCGTGGGCCTCAAGTCGCTGGGCCTGGTCCCGACGACGCTGAAGGCGGGCCTCCTCGAGGAAGTCACGCAGGTCGCGAGGAAATACAAGGATCGTGTCGATCGCCGCAAGATCCGTTCGGAGTCCTACTGGAACCGGGACCGCCAGGCTGCCGGGGCCGCATCGCCGGTGAGCGCGGCGGCGCCTGCCGTCGCGAAAGCGGGCTCCTAGCCTCGAATTAATGGTCGCGATAACGGCGGTCATCCTGACGTTCAATGAGGCTCCGAACATCGCGCGCACGCTGTCGAACCTCGACTGGGTCCGCGACATCGTCGTCGTCGACAGCTTCAGCACCGACGAGACGCCCGAACTGATTCGCGCGAATCCGAAGGCGAGGCTCTTCACCCGCAAGTTCACGACGCACGCAGAGCAGTGGAATTTCGCGTTGGGCGAGACCGGCATCGAGACGGATTGGGTGCTCGCGCTCGACGCGGACTACCAGGTCACGCGGGAGTTTCGCGACGAAGCAGCCACCCTTTCCGATTCCCCGGAGATTGGCGGTTATCGGGCGGCCTTCACCTACTGCATCAACGGGCGGCCGCTGCGCGGAACGCTCTATCCGCCGGTCACCGTGCTCTATCGCCGCGACGGAGCCCGCTACGTTCAGGACGGGCATACCCAACGCATCGCGGTCCGCGGAAATGTCGGTGACCTGGTGAGCCGGATCCTGCACGATGACCGCAAGCCCATGTCGTCGTGGATCGCTTCGCAGAATCGTTACATGCGCCTCGAGGCGGCAAAGCTGCTCTCGACGCCGTCGGCGCAATTGCGATGGCCCGACCGCATCCGGAGGATGCGGGTCGTTGCGCCTTTCGCGGTGCTCGTGCACTGCCTGTTCTTCAAGGGCCTGATCCTCGATGGGCGCGCGGGGCTCTTTTACACCGCTCAGCGCGTCTTCGCCGAAATGATGTTGTCCGTTTACCTGCTCAGCCACGATCTCGGCCTCGAGCCCAACGCCGGAGGCTAGTCCCGCAAGTGTCCACGATCGTCCTTGGCATCAACTCGTTTCACGGCGACGCGTCCGCATGCGTGCTCGTCGATGGGGCGCTCGTGGCCGCCGCGGAGGAGGAGAGGTTCCGCCGCGTCAAACACTGGGCGGGTTTTCCGTCCGAATCGATCAAGTGGTGCCTGAAGGAAATCGGCGTGCCGCTGAGCGAGGTGGGTCACGTCGGCATCAACCAGGATTCGAAGGCCTCGCTGGGACGGAAGCTCGGGTACATGCTCACGCGCAGGCCCAATCTCGGGCTGGTCATGGACCGGCTGCGCAACAAACGTCGCCGCTCGGGCCTTCGCGAGCTGATCGATTCCGAAGTGGGCTCGGGCTTCCAGGGCAAGCTGCATTTCATAGAGCACCACCACGCGCA